>DATHNM010000394.1:0-9901 GCA_035486095.1 Bryobacteraceae bacterium | reverse complement strand
ACTGAACTGGGCGCGATATCTCCCGCGATCACGCTGCTGGTGGGAAAGTGAGTGGCATTCGCGGCTTTCCTGGAGTTGGCCGCTGGCGAAACGGGCGCATCGGGTTGAGGGCCGGCGAACGCCTGCGGCGACAAATCGGCGGCGAAAGCGTGATTCTCCAGGGTGGAAGGGTTAGGCCGCAAATCGAGCGCTAACAGGTCGGCCGACGACAGAGTGAAGGAACCATTCTGAAGCTGCCAGTCCGACATGGCGGGGCCGGGCGATAGCTCCAGCCACGGCTCTAAGTAGGGTGTCTCTTCGGAAGGGGCCGAGAGCGCGATGCTATCGAACAGGAACCCGGCCTGTTCGGGGGGCTCGGGCTCAGCATCTAAGGTTGACTCAACGTCGGTTGATTCAACGTCGGTTGGTTCAACGTCGACTGCTTCCGTTTCGGCGGGCGATTCCTCCATCGCCGCTTCCATAACCGGCTCAGAGACGGTTTCGGCAGCAACTTCGTCCACCGCCGTTTCCAGCACGGCTTCTACCTGGCTGTCCTGTACGCTGGCCGCCGGGCTCAGTTCATCGGGAACTGGTTCCTCTAAGGCCACCGTAGCGCTGGGGGGTGGAGCGGCGTTCTGGGTTGGCGCGCTGGTAGCGGCAACCCCTTTCTTTTGAGCCTGGAGCAGGCGGCTGAGCGCCAGCCGATTGTATTCTTCCTGGTAGCTTTGCTTGTGGGCGTCGGAGCAGAAGTCGCCTCCTCCCCTCAGTCTCTTTAGCAGCGCCAGCTCCTTGCCGCAGTACAGGCATCGCATGAGAAAGTAATCGGCTCTTCTAGGCGATAAGTGAATACCTCCCGAGGGTGTTTCTATACGGTAAAGCACTTATCAAGCCTTTCTCAGGTAGTCGCCCTACTACCTTCGGTGAAAGCATGAGCATTTGCTACAGGCTAGGCCGGGCAAAAAGAGCTTTGGCGGCTGGTTAACCCAACCCGGGATCTGTGGCGCGCCCAGGTGACAAAGTAATGTGTTTGTCGGTGAGGCACCTAAAGTCGGGGCCTTATTCAAACGATATTGCTATTAGAGCGGGCTGCGCCGGCCTCCCACGAATACGTGGGCGCTCAGCGGGACAGGAACCCCAGGAGAGGAAACATGGTGAAACACGAAGCTTTGAAGAATCATCTGGAGACGCTTCGCAACTCCATTCCAGAGTTGCGCGGTGTGTTGCTGGCATCCACAGAAGGGCTTCCCGTGGCGCATTCGCTGTCGAACGGGACAGATCCTAACCGGGTGGCGGCCATGGCTGCCGCTGCATCCAGTCTCGGCCGCCGCATTAGCGAAAGCATGGCGACGGGCGGGCTTTCCGAGGTAAGCATTCGCGGCGATGACGGCGTCCTGTTCGTTTATTCGGCAGGCCCCAAGGCAGTGCTGGCGGTGATCGGGCCCATGGGCTCCAACGCCGGCTTGATCCATCTGGAAGCACGCGGGATCGCCAAGGAAATCGGCGAACTGTTTTAGCTAGCACCTTCTTTTGAGCGCGCCTCAGAATCGTTAGCTGCGTGTGATGGGTATACTTGTTGTCAGGCCCATCAAATGCTCGCGAGATCCGAACAAAGCGGCATCTCGGAGCCGACGGTTGGAAGTGTCGCCCACCAATCGCTCCTGGATGTTTCACAGGCCATTCTGCAGCACCGCGACCTGGCCGGGTTGTTTCGCGATCTAGCCGTCCGCCTGCGAGCAATCATCCCCTTCGATTTTCTTAATCTGGTCCTATACGACGCCGCTACTAATACCATGCGGCTGCACATCCTGGAAACCACCAGCGGCGAGGAGCCGAATGTGCCGGAAATGGAGTTTCCGGCGGAAGAGTCACCTTCGGGCTGGGTGTATGCCCACCAAGAGCCGCTGGTAATTCCGGACGTCAACAAAGAATCGCGCTGGCCGAACATTATGTCGGTGCTCAAGCGGAACCGCGTACTCAGTTCCTCCTGGCTGCCGCTCACGACTGCGCAGCATCGGCTGGGCGCGCTGATGTTCGGCTTTGGTTCGGATGGTCCACACGAATCGCAGTTGGATTTCATGCGTCAGGTTTCAGCTCAGGTGGCTGTGGCCGTTGACAATACCCTGAATTTCGAAAACGCCGAGAAGTATCAGCGCCAACTGGCGCGCGAGCGCGATCGCCTGCAGGTGCTGCTCGAAATCACCAACGTTCTGGTATCGGAGCTGGACATTCGCGAGCTATTCCCCAGCATCACGGCCTGTCTCCGGAGGGTGATGCCGAGCGAATACTCCAGCCTTGCGCTACTCGACAAAAGTGGAGGTGTACTGAAAAACCACGCTCTGGTGTTTGAAGGAAATCCCGAAATTATCCCGCAGGGCGCCTCGGCGGCGCTGGATGAAACGCCAGCCGGCCGCGCTGTCGAAACGCGCCGTCCCGCGGTGTTTGACGCCACCGAAGTGGCGCAGTTCAAATCGCCCCTGGCTCATCGCCTGGTGGCCGCGGGCCTGAAATCTCTGTGCTGCATTCCTTTGATCGCCCGCAACACGGTGGTCGGGACCCTGAACGTGGGCAGCATGAAGGAAAATGCCTTTGCTCCGGCGGACGTCGACTTTCTCACCCAGGTGGCCGCTCAAGCTGCCATCGCCATTGAAAACGCGACCGCGTTCCAGGAAATCGCGCAGCTCAAAGACCAACTGGCGGAAGAAAAGCTCTATTTGGAAGACGAAATTCGCACCGAGCAGAATTTCGGCGAGATCGTGGGCGACGATCCGGCTTTTCGGCGGGTGCTGGATCAATTGGCTATCGTCGCGCCCACCGACGCGTCGGTCATGATTTTGGGCGAGACCGGCACCGGCAAGGAGTTGATCGCACGCGCGATTCATGAGCTCAGCGGCCGCCGCGAGCGCACGTTCGTGAAGCTCAACTGCGCGGCCATCCCCACCGGTCTGCTCGAAAGCGAACTATTCGGGCACGAAAAGGGAGCCTTCACCGGGGCCATCGCCCAGAAGGTGGGCCGGTTCGAGTTGGCCAACAAAGGCACGCTATTTCTGGATGAGGTGGGCGATATTCCGCTGGAACTGCAGCCCAAACTGCTGCGCGCCTTGCAAGAGCATGAGTTCGAGCGCTTGGGCGGCGTCCGTACCATTAAAGTTGACGTGCGGCTGGTGGCGGCGACTAATCGCGATCTGGCGCAAATGATCGCCGATCGGGAATTCCGCAGCGATCTTTATTACCGTCTCAACGTGTTTCCTCTTTCCTTGCCGCCGCTGCGCGAGCGCACCAGCGACATTCCGAAACTGGTCCGCTATTTCACCCAGAAGTACGCGCGGCGCATGAAAAAGCGCGTGGAAAGCATTCCGGCGGAAACCATGGAGGCGCTGGTGGCTTATGGCTGGCCGGGTAACGTGCGGGAGTTGGAGAATCTCATCGAACGGGCGGTGATTTTAACGCGCGGGACCACTCTGGAAATCCCGCTGGCCGAACTGCGCCCGGCGCCAGACACTGCCACGCCTGTCACGTTGCAGGATGCCGAGCGCGATCACATTCGCCGCGTGCTGGAGCAGGCCGGGGGCACGGTGGGTGGACCCAACGGCGCGGCTTCGCGCCTGGGGATGAAGCGCACCACGCTGCAATCGAAGATGAAAAAGCTAGGCATTTCACGCTGACGGTTGTTCTTCCTGTTGGTCTTCACTGGGCGACTTGGGCGGCGCATCGTCGCCTACACAAAAATCGTGGCCTACACAAAAAAGAAGCAGTGGATTTTCGGTGGCATCAAGTCCCCAGGAAGGACCTTGTCCAAAATGGCTACACCGAGCATCATCAAACCCACGCAATCATTATTCGCAACGCCGCGCGATAGAAGCTGCCATCTGGGGAATGCCAATCGTCAGCGTTGATGCCATGCGCCGGGGGTTCTTCGGCGCCGGCGCGAAAGACGGCGACATCCAGCAAATACGATGAACGGCAAATCGTAGCGCAGCGCATACAACGCGGGATCTACTTCATCGGCCGCAAAGCCTGTGATGAGGATATCCACCAGTCGCCTGGCGTCTTCTTGCCAGTGGGGTTGACGCCACGTGCCATTCCAAAAAACTTGCAACCGGAGGAACTCTCCGGTAATCTACCTATACGGAGACTATCTCCGCTTTAGCAAAAATAGAGAGCGGTTGGTCACTTGAGGTTTCCAGCCCAGAAAGGACTAGAACATGCGAGTTTTCGTAACCGGTGCTACAGGCTTTATCGGTTCTGCGATTGTTCCGGAGTTAATTAATGCGGGTCATCAGGTGCTCGGTCTGGCGCGCACCGACGCGGGCGCCCAGTCGCTCATCGACGCAGGTGCGCAGGTGCAGCGGGGCGATCTGGAAGACCTGGAGAGCCTGCGCAGTGGGGCCGCTATGTCGGATGGCGTGATTCACGCCGCCTTTAACCACGACTTCTCGAAGTTCGCGGCTAACTGTGAGATGGACAGGCACGCCATTCAGACGCTGGGCGCAGCGCTCGCCGGCTCTGAGCGCCCGTTGGTGGTCACCTCCGGGACAGGGCTCATTGCGCCAGGGCGCGTTGCGACGGAAGATGACGTGCCCGCGTCCGGTTCCACCTCGTTTCCCCGGGTTTCGGAACAGGCCGCAGCTTCGTTGGCGGCGGCTGGCGTACGTGCGTCGGTGGTGCGCCTTCCGCAGGTTCATGACCGGTTCAAGCAAGGCCTTGTCACCTATGCCATCGCTATAGCTCGCGAAAAAGGCGTCTCGGCGTACGTCGGCGACGGGCTCAACCGCTGGCCGGCAGTGCACCGGTTGGACGCCGCGCCTCTCTACCGGCTGGCGCTTGAGAAGGGTGAAGCGGGCGCCAGATATCACGCCGTCGACGAAGAGGGTGTAGCGCTGCGAGAGATCGCTGAGGCAATCGGCCGGGGCCTGAACGTGCCGGTGGTCGCCCTGTCACCGGAGGAGGCGGCCCAGCATTTTGGCTTTCTCGGTTACTTCGTGGGTGCCGACTGTCCAGCGTCCAGCGCGCTGACGCGGGAATGGTTGGGATGGCGCCCAACGGCGCAGCCTGGGTTACTTGCCGATCTCGATCGGGCGAGCGCCTTCGAAACGAAAATGCAAAACGCAGCCAGGCGTTGAGAAGAGTCTCAACGCGGCAAGCACGAGTGTTCGCGCCAGGTGGATCGCTCACCAATAGCAGCGATCCTGCTTGGATTCGAAGCACGCATCTTCTAAAGAAAAACTTCCAAAAAAGCTTCCAAAAAAACCTTTATCCGCAAGGTTAATCATGATACTATCGACAACCAAGGAGCAAATAAAAACTTACTCTATGTTTGGACTGACGCGCGTTGTTCTCGGGTTTATGGCAGTCTCGGTTTGGACCGGTGTCAGTTTGGCTGGCACTATCTCCGGGAACGTGGCAGATTACAATGCGGCAGACGTGCGGAGTGCAAGCGGTGTATTGACAGTGCCGGCCAACGTTGCCGTCTATACGGCTACCTCCACAATAACCATAGGATCAAGCTTCATCGTTACCTTGCCCAGCGGCTTTACGTTCGGTTCAGCTCCCTCGTTGACCAGCAGCGGAACAGCTACCTTTTCGTTGGCAAGCGGCGGCACGGGCTCGCGGTCAGCGACATTTACGGTGGCCACGGCGAACCTGACTTCTGGACAAACAGTCAATCTCCAGGGCTTTACCGTACATGGCGCCACAGCGCTCGGAACCATCACTCCCGTGGCCAATGCATTGCCTATCACCCTGCAAGCCGTTGGTACAGACGCGTCGCCGCTGTCGTTCCCGGCGTTCGCCAGCGCCCAGGGAGCAACCGCGGTTTTCGTGGGAGCAATTCAATTCATAGATGAAACCCCACCGTCTAACGCCACTGAGTTCCTTGCCTCTCCGGACACGCTGACGGCGGTGATCAGCGCCATCGCAATATCAGCCCAAACCACCGATCCAACGGTCGGTAGTGTGCCTGTATTGGGTTCCAACGGATTGGTCAATAGCATTTCCAATTCGGACACCGCCACCGTCACAATCAGCGGGAACTTTCGCGGCATTGCGCGGGTATTCTCTTCGCACGTGTCCGATTGTTCGAGTTCAATCAACAACGGTTCGGTCAGTCTGGGGAGCGCGGTCATTCCCAATGTTCCGGTGAACATAGAAGTCTTCTTTTGCGAAACCGGCTCGGGCGCCATCCTCGGGTCCGATCCGAACGGATTTTCCGGCGTCGCGGTAAGCCACGGCACCAGCACCGATTTTCTAAGCGCCCCCGTGAATGTTGAGTTTCCCGGGATCATTTGTTACAGGGGAAGCGTCGGCGGTTGCGATGCAAACTTCGTTCCTCCTCCGCTCGCCATCCCCACTCCAGCGCTCTCCAGTTGGGCCATGATAGGTCTGGCCGCTATCATCCTGTTGTTCGGTGCCTGGAAGCTGAAGGCAACGCCGGCCACGCCTTAGCGCAGCGAAGACACGGCCATGCCCAGTAACCCGGTGCCGGTTCCGACGAAATGGCGTAGGGCCCTGCCTCAAGCTCATTTCGCTCTTCTATTCGCTCTGTGCTTTATCCTGGGCATTGGCTTGGTGCTGCTTCCGCCGGGCCAGAAAATCGACCAGGACTTCTCCAGGCTATTGGTAAGGATCTCTCGCACGGTGATTGGCATCTGGGGTGGAGCAGCGGCCGTGGAAGGAGCCATCCTGCGCGCCCCCGGAGGCTTCGCGGTGGAAATGAGAGATGGTTGCAACGGCATCAACGTGATGGTTTTGCTTTGGGCGGCGATACTGGCCTTCCCGGCTTCCTGGAAGTTGAAAGCCTATGGATTAGCCGCCGGCACCCTGGCCATTCAGCTGCTGAATGTGGCCCGTTTTATTAGCTTGTTCTACATCGGACAATACAGCGCGGCCTGGTTCGAATTTGCTCACGGATATCTTTGGGAGACGCTGCTCATCCTGGATACCATGGTGATTTTCTGGCTATGGGTGGGACGCGTATCTCGATCTGGCGCACTGCGGCATGCCGGCAATTAGTCTCTCGCCCCCGGCGCGCTTTCTGCTGCGCGGGTCGGTGCTTCTGGCGGCATTGTTGACCTTGTGGTGGCTGGTGCTGATTAATCCTCTGCAGTCCCTGTTGCAGGCAGCCGCCGCAACAGGCGGAGCCTGGCTATTTTCCGGGAGTTCCGAACTCACGATCACGGATGCCGCCAATGGCGATTGGGCCTTCGAGGTGCCGATTGAACCTGTCGTGCCGCCTACTCCACCCGGGGCCGCGCCCCAGCAGATTTATTCCATCGGATTTGATTTAGCCCGGGCCGACGCCGGAGGCTTCACGTTCGGGCTGCCGGTCTTTTGGGCCCTGATGCTGGCTGCTCCCGAACTCCGCCGCAACTGGCGATCCCTCATTACGGGAACATTCGTCATGGCTTTGTTGGAAGTGGTTTTGCTGTTGCTTACGGTCAAAATTCTGGCCTATAAGTCGTTGGCCCAGGTTCTCCATTCACACGACCCGGTGGGAGGCTGGTTCTTGAGATGCGGCGAATATCTGGCGGTAAATGCGATTCCGTACCTGCTTCCGTTTGCTGTCGCCATCGTGCTGCATCGCGAACTGAGGGAGCAAATGTTTCAATGGGCCGCGCCCATCGCTGCTTCAGCCCCTCCAGCGCGAAATGGAAATAGAGTCGCGGGCCGAGGCAGCCAGAGGAGAATCGCCGTCAAGCGAAATTAGCGAACTCGCGACTCGGAATAAATCCAAAGAGTTCGTCCAGCTTGCACCGATTATTTCGAGATGGGGCGGCGCCGGCTGAGGTTTACACGGGCCGACATCGGCAGGCTTAACGATGGGATTCGAGTGCGCCAAGCGCGGCTCGCTCTGGTGGCCGCCGCATCTACCGGCACGCCGTAATCTTCGACGCCTCTTGTTCTCAAACGATCAACCCAAAGCCCAGGCCGCCCCCATGCGGAACTTTTTTTGTTGCGGCCCCCGCTCCGCATGCGGCATAGTAGAACTGAACGACCATGTAGGGCGCAGCCGACGAACCGCAACAGCCGAGAACTTCGCGCGCTCCACTGGTCGAAATTATATGGGCTCAGGCGATTCTCGATGGCGGACGACTTCCTCTTTCTCACCGAACTGCTGGGCCTCAGAGTCTATGATCTGAAGGGCCGCCGTCTGGGCCAGGTCAAAGACGCCGTCATTGTTCCTCTGATTCATCCCTCCCGCGTGGACCGCTTCCTGGTGGGTGGCGGATGGGCCTGGCTAACCGTCCGCTACGATCAAATCCGCTCCATCTCGCTGGACGGGATTTACCTCAAGGACGAGCAACTCACCCCGTATCATTCCGACGAGTACATGCTGCGTCTGGTGCGCGATCTGCTGGATCAGCAGATCATCGATGGGCAAGGCCGAAAAGTGGTGCGCGTCACCGACGTGACGTTCAAGATCGTGCACGAAGCCGATGGCAACGTGATCAATATCCTGGATATCGATATCGGGCTGCGCAGCGTATTGCGCCGCCTGGCCCAGGGCGTGGTTCCACCCCGCCTGATTCGCAGGGTGCAGGTGCTGATCCCGCCGCATTCCATTCGCTGGGAGCACTGCAGCATCATCGAAGCCGATCCCCAGCGCCGTTTGCGGCTGAACATCAGCAACAAAATTCTGGAGCGCATGCATCCCGCGGATCTGGCCGACATCGTGGAGGATTTGAGCCCGGACGATCGGGAAGCCATTTTCGAAACCATGGACAGCGAAGTGGCCGCCGACACGCTGTCCGAGATGGAGCCGGATGTGCAGGCCAGCATCCTGGAATCGCTCGAAACCGAAAAAGCGGCGGATATCGTGGAAGAGATGTCGCCACATGAAGCCGCCGATGTTCTGGCGGAACTGGAAGAACAAACCTCTGAAGACATTCTCGAAGAGATGGAAGTGGAGCCTAAGGCCGAGGTGGAAGAACTGCTGGAGTATAACGAGAACTCGGCGGGCGGCCTGATGAACACCGAGTATGTCGCGCTGCCGGAAAATACCACGGTGGCCGGCGCCATGGATGCCTTGAAGGCGCACGAAGAGATTCTGGAAAGCCTGAACACGCTCTTTCTGATCGATGAGAACGAACACTTGAAAGCGGCTATTCCGCTGGCGCGGCTGTTCACCGCCGCCGGTGGGACGCGGTTGCTTGAGATGGCCCCCGATACTCTGATTCACGTGGATGTGGAAGAGCGGCAGGACCGCATTACCGAGCTGTTCGACAAATACAATCTACTGACGCTGCCGGTGATCGACACCCAGGGTAAACTGGCGGGTGTAATCACCGCCGACGAAATCATCTCGTTATTAAGAGAAAAATGACGAGGGAAATCTAAGCCCGTGCTGAAGCGATTTCGTTATCAGATCGCCATCTTTCTCTCGGTCATCGGTCCGGGGCTCATCACAGCTAACGTCGACAACGATTCGGGCGGAATTTTCACCTATTCGCAAGCCGGCTCGAAGTACGGCTACCTGCCGCTGTGGACGCTGATTCCCATCACGCTCCTGCTGATCGTGACGCAGGAAATGTGTTCGCGCATGGGCGCTGTGACGGGCAAGGGTTTATCCGATCTGATCCGCGAGGAATTCGGTTTGCGGACCACGTTCTTTCTGATGATCGCGCTGGTGCTCACCAATTTCGCTAACGTGATCTCCGAGTTCGCCGGCATCGCAAGCTCGCTGGAACTGTTTCACATCAGCCGCTATATTTCCGTGCCGATCTGCGCGGTGGCGGTGTGGTTCTTGGTGGTGCGCGGTAACTACCGCAGTGTCGAAAAGATCTTCCTCGCCGCGTGCTGCCTGTACGTGACTTACATCATCTCGGCGTTTCTGCTGAAGCCGGATTGGAAGGAAGCCGCCATCTACAGCGTTAAGCCCATTCTGATGTTCGACACCGATTACATCACCATGCTGATCGCGATGGTG
>DATHNM010000393.1:0-5933 GCA_035486095.1 Bryobacteraceae bacterium | reverse complement strand
CAGACCGCGCAGATACCTTCGGGTTCCGCGCGGTCTCTTCATTTATTGCCGGTCTGAAAATCATGTTTTCGTATTGCGCTCAGCTCAGTTCTTGGGCGAGCCCGATGAGAAGTCCCTCAGGCCCGCGGATGTAGCAGAGCCGATACGCATCTTTATACTGGACTACTTCGCCTACCAGCTGCGCGCCGCGCTTGCGCAGCCTTTCCAGCGTCTCGTCGATGTCGTCCACGGCGAACATGACGCGGAGGTAGCCTAGAGCGTTCACTGGGGCGTTGCGGTGATCCGCCACCGAAGGCGGCGTGAGGAAGCGGGAGAGCTCAAGCCGGCCGTGACCGTCCGGCGTGCGCAGCATGGCAATCTCGACGCGCTGATCGCCCAGTCCAGTGACACGCCCGGCCCATTCTCCTTCGATCGTGGCCCGCCCTTCGAGCTCGAGGCCGAGCTCGCGAAAGAAATCAATCGTCCCTCCAAGGTCATCGACGACGATTCCTACGTTGTCCATCCGTTTGAGCGCCATGTGTCCAATCTACAAGGTGCCGTTTAGTCTAACAACGTAGTTTATGGTTCGCGGAAACCGGTAGCATTGGGTATCATGAAAAATATGAATCGAGCGGCACTCCTGATACCCTTTCTCGCGATTTCTCTCGCTGTGGCACAAGCGCAGGATCTTCCGCCCGGCAAAGGCAAGGACTTAGTGGAGAACAGTTGCGGCAGTTGCCACGGCCTGGACGTCGTGGTGGCCCAGCATGCGACCAAAGATGGCTGGGCTTCGATTGTCGATTACATGGTCTCGCGCGGCGCCACCGGCACCCCCGAGGAAATTCAAACCATCGTCGATTATCTGGCGAAGAGCTTCCCGGCGGCAGCCGCCAAGACCAACGTCAACAAAGCATCCTCCATGGATCTGCAAAGCCAGCTCGAACTGACGGCCAAGGATGCGGATGCAATCGTTAAATATCGCACCGACCATGGAGATTTCAAGGATTGGGATGGTCTGGCGAAGGTACCCGGCATCGACACCGCGAAACTGACGGCGAAGAAAGACAGCATCGCCTTTACCGACGCGCCGTAGCATGACCCGACGAGACGCTATAAAAGCGAGCGCGGCGACCGCTCTGCTCCCAACCGTGGCACGTTCGGCTCCCGCATCCGCCGGCCGCTTAAAGCAGTCGCTGGCGCGCTGGTGTTACGCCAAGATCGCAATTGACGACTTGTGCCGTGCCGCGGCCGATATGGGAGTCACGGGCATGGACCTGGTGGCGCCCGAAGATTGGCCGGTCTGCCGGAAGTACGGCATCACGCCCTGCATGGTGCAAGGCGCGGGCACTTTCACCCAAGGCTGGAACGACAAAGCGAGTCACGACAAACTGGAAGAACAGGCGCGCGCCAGCATCGTGCGGGCGGCGGAGGCCAAGGTTCCCAACGTGATAACGCTGTTCGGCGTGCGGCGCACGCTGAGCGAACAGGAAGGCATCGACAACTGCGTCACCGGCCTGAATCGCGTAAAGAAATTCGCGGAAGATCACGGCGTCACACTGTGCATCGAACTGCTGAACAGCAAGGTCGATCACAAGGATTACCAGGGCGACCATACCAGCTATGGCGTGGCAGTGATGAAAGGCGTGGATTCACCGCGCGTGAAGCTGCTGTACGACGCCTACCACATGCAGATCATGGAAGGCGATTTGATCCGCACCATTCGCGACAACATCCAGTACATCGCCCACTTTCATGTGGCCGGCGTTCCTGGCCGGCACGAGATCGACGACACTCAGGAAGTGCAGTGGCGCGCGGTGGCCAAGGCAATTGCCGATTTTAATTTTCCAGGCTATATCGCGCATGAGTTCGTTCCCACGCGCGATCCGCTGACGTCGTTGAAACAAGCCGTCGAACTGCTCACCGTCTGAGGTGGACTTACTTAACCGCCGCCGTCCGCCAACCCGCCGCATACGCTTCGCGAGCAGTCTTGGCATAAGGCACGGGGCTGACCACGGCGCGAATTTCCGCCTGCTTGTGACGCTCGACGGTGGCTTTCTTCGTTCCGCCGTTCTCTTCGCCCCACACCAGCGTGACTTCGGTGCCGATCTGGACGTCGTGCTCCACGATCCCCAGAGAAAGCATCGAGCCTTCGTTGTAGCTGTAGCCGCTGAACATGGATAGGCCGGCCAGTTTGCCGCCGATCAGCACTTTGTCGTAGGAAGCAGAGGCGTAGTTCGACAACGGCAGATCGATGTACTTATAGCGCTCTTCAATCGGCCCGAACATAGACCGCTGCACCTTCGCCACGTCTTCGGCGTTCCAGGCAAACGTGACTTTCTTGCGCTGCGGCTCCTTGGATATTTTCTCCAAAGCCTCGCGCCCGATGAAATCGTGGTCGAACTTGACGAAAGGCCCGTAGCCCATTTCGTAGGGCGTCACATAATAGTCGGCGATGTTGCTGGAAACGAAGCTGCCGCCCAGAGAACCGGTGCCTTCATAGCTGGCAGCGGGCAGCCACTGGCGATATGCCTTCATCTTGTCGCCGGTGTAGACGGCCGGCAGAGGCGAAGGAATCCAGCCCGATTCCAGCGTGTTGGTGGCATAAGCGCGGGCGCCAACCTGCACCAGGCCGAACTCCTTGCCAGCTTCCACAATCGCCGCGCGAATTTCCTCGCGTTCCTCATACGGGCCCCATATTTCCAGGCCCGGAGCGCCCGCCATGCCGTGACGCAGCGCGCGAACTTTTCGTCCGCCGATGTTGATATAGCCCATATCAAAAAACTTGATTTCGGCGGGCGGGCCGCCGTTCAGCTTCTCGATTACTTTCCAGGCGTTCGGCCCTTGAATCTGATAGCGGTAACAACTGCGGATCACCGCTTTTCCGCCGGGATTGGAGGGCGACCGGTCGTCCTTCTCCGTGGTGACGTCGAATCCGCCGGTTTCAGCCTGGAATTGGATCCAGCTGGCAGCCGGCGCGCGTCCCACAAACACCAGCTTGTTGGGCTCCAGGTGAAACAGGATTCCGTCGCCAATCACGTAGCCGTCATAGCTGCAGGGAGCCAGTTGTTTGGCTCTATCAACGGGGAACTTGGCGAAACTATTGAACCCGAGATAGGAAGCGAGCTTCACCGCATCGGGGCCTTCCATATACACATTCGCCATGTGATGGCTCTGGTCGAAAAGAACACAAGTGTCGCGCCAGGCGCGCTGTTCATCACGCCAGTTGGAGTACTCGGAGGGCACCACGGGATACACGTAGGCGCCTATCTGCGAATTACGCAACAGGTCAACGGGGTTCTTAGTCTTGAGGAGATCTTCGAGGCTTTGGCTCATAAATTTTTATCATCCGCTTCCGCGCACACGCGCCTTCGGCAGTGCGAACGCAAACGGTCAGTTTATCACACGGCCCCTGCTTGATCCAGCGAATTTGACCGGCGCGGTGAACAAGCGAACGTTCGATATAATGGCCCCTGCCAATGAAGATCGATCTTTTTAATCACTTTTTTCCGCCACGCTACGCTCACGATGTTATTGAGGCCGGCCTGGCTGGTAAAGACATGGGCAAGCGCGTGCGCAACGTGCCCACCATCGCCGATCTGGACGCGCGATTTCGCGTCATGGATGAGTTCGGCGAGTATTGCCAGTTCCTCACTCTGCCGGCGCCGCCGATGGAAACCATGGCCGCGCCCGACAAGTCGCCCGAGTTTGCGCGCATCGCCAACGATGGCCTGGCGGAACTGGTGGCGAAATACCCGGACCGTTTTATCGGTTTCGCTTCCTCGCTGCCCATGAACAATGTGGACGAGTGCCTGAAGGAAATAGACCGTTCCGTTACGCAACTGGGCGCGCGCGGCTTTCAAATTTACACCAATGTCGCCGGCAAGCCGCTGGACCTGCCGGAGTTCGCGCCCATCTTCGACGACGCGGCCCGGCGCGATCTTACCATCTGGATGCATCCGGCGCGCGGCGCCGATTTCCCGGATTATAAGACCGAAACGAAATCCAAGTACGAAATCTGGTGGACCTTTGGATGGCCCTATGAGACCAGCGCCGCCATGTCGCGTATCGTGTTCTCGGGCATGTTCGACCGGCATCCCAATCTAAGAATTGTCACGCATCACATGGGCGGCATGATCCCCTATTTTGAGGGGCGCGTCGGCTACGGATGGGACGTGCTGGGTTCCCGCACCTCCGATGAAGATTACGTTTCGCTGCGCAAATCCATGCAGAAACGGCCCATCGATTACTTCCGCAACTTCTATGCCGACACGGCGCTGTTTGGCGGCCAGGCGGCCACCAGGAACGGCCTGGATTTCTTTGGCGTGGATCACTCGGTCTTCGCCTCCGACGTGCCCTTCGAGCCCCAGCCCGGCCTGTACATTCGCGAAACCATCCGCTGCATTGAAGGCCTGGACATCAGCGCCGCCGACAAGGAAAAGATCTACTCGGGCAACGCCCGGCGACTTCTGAAACTCGCCTAGAGGAGACAAGACACGATGCGATTTTTGCTGGTGCTGCTCGTGGCGGCGGTGGTGTGCGCGCAAGAGGGGGCGCCCGCCGGCGCCACAATTAGTGATTGGCCGCATTACGGAGGCACGCAGCTCTCGTGGCGCTACACCGCGCTAGACCAGGTGAACACCGGCAACGTGAAAAATCTCGTGCCCGCATGGGTATTCCAGACCGGCGATTACGCGGAAAATCTGCAGGCCACGCCGATTGTCGTGGACGGCGTTATGTATCTCATCACGCCGCGCATCCAGGTGTTCGCGCTCGACGCAGCCACCGGCCGCGTGCTGTGGCAGTACAAATATCCCACGCCCAGACCGGGAAAACCGGGCGGTATGACGTTCGTGCAAAATCGCGGCGTAGCACTGAGCGACGGCAAAGTCTTTTTCGGCACCACGGACAACTTTCTGGTCGCGCTGGACCAGAAAACCGGCGCGGAACAATGGAAGGTGAGCGTGGACGATCCTCGCCAGTGCGGCTGCGACATCACGGCCGCGCCGCTCATCGTGAAGGACAAGGTCATTGTGGGTGGCACCGGCGGCGACGCCGCGCATCGCGGTTATCTGACGGCCTTTTACGCTAAGACCGGCCGCTTCGCGTGGCGCTGGTACGTAATCCCAGCGCCCGGCGAAAAAGGTAACGAGACGTGGAAAGGCGATAGCTGGAGACTGGGCGGCGGCGCGCCCTGGATGACCGGCTCATTCGATCCGCAATTGAATCTGGTTTATTGGGGCACCGGCAACGCGGGCGGCGATTTCAACGACGAGGATCGCCTGGTTCCGGGTGCCAAGGGCAAGGAAGCGAATCTCTATACGGCTAGCGTGGTCGCTCTGGATGCCGACACCGGCAAACTGCGCTGGTATCACCAGGAAGTGCCGGACGATTTGTGGGATTTCGATTCGGCGTATGAATGCGTATTGATCGACCGGCCCATCAACGGCCAGATGCGGAAGCTGTTGGTGCACATGAATAAGAGCGGCGTCACTTTCGTGCTGGATCGCGTGACGGGCGAATTTATCGGCGCGTTCTCCATGCCGGAACTGCAAACCTGGATTTCCGGCATCACCGAAGATGGCAAACTGGTGGGGCGTCGAGAGCCCGCAGCGGGAAAAGTGGTGACCACGTGTCCCAGCGCCGCCGGTGCGAAGAGCTGGAATGGGATATCATACTCGCCGCGCACGGGTTATGTTTATGCGCCCATCAATGAAGTCTGTAATGACCTGACTTCCAATTCCAGCGAAGCCAACGAAGGCCGCTTTCACGCCAACGGTGGATTCACGTTTAAGCTGCCGGCCAATCGCACCACGTTCAGTCATTTGGACGCCTGGGATCCCGTCACGCGCAAGCGTGTTTGGAGCATGCCGTATCGCTACGTGTTGCTGGCTTCGGTGCTGGCCACCGCGGGCGATCTGGTGTTCTCGGGCAATCCCGAGGGCGATTTCTTCGCG
>DATHNM010000392.1:0-3386 GCA_035486095.1 Bryobacteraceae bacterium | reverse complement strand
TAGCAGTACGGGCCAACGGCAGCGTCCCAGCTTCTCCACCATCCGTAATACATTTCGGATACGTGGCGACTGGCCGACCAGTAAAGGAGCGGATTCTTCAGCTTGCGCTAGCATTCATGGGCTCCGAATCTGAGTTAATAGAGAAGATAGTGTCTGAGTCCTTCATAAACTCTACGGGGACTTTAGGATTTCGACAACACCCCACGGTATTGGTTCGGGGGATCATTTGGGGTAGAAGCCAACCTCATTTGGGGGGAGCGCCCTAGTACTCAGGGCTTAGCCAGGGTGTCGGGCGAACTGCCGCTGGTGGCCGGAGTTCTGGGCGAGGGATCCAGGCGCACTACGAACGCAGTCCCGGATTCCTGGCGGACTCTTTGAGCCAGAGCAGCGGCGGCGGCTTCAGACGGCACGCGCCCCACCAGAACCCGCCAAAAATTCGGGCTATCGGCGCGCTGCACCAGATGCGCGGGGCCGAAGTCGCGTTCTAGCGAGGCGCGCAGACGTTCGGCGCGATCGGGATCGAGGAAGGCGCCAGCTTGCACGGCGTACCAGTTTTCGGTGGGTGCGATGGTGGGGACGGAGAGAATGTCCAGGCGCACGCGCGCCACGCCGGGGCCGATCAGTTCGATGGCGACGGCCGCGGCGTGCGAAAGATCGATAATGCGGTTCTCAACGAAGGGTCCGCGATCGGTGATGCGGACGTCGACGGTTTTGTCGTTGTTGAGATTGACCACTCGCACCCAGGTTCCGAAGGGCAGGGTGCGGTGTGCCGCGGTGAGCTTTTCCATATCGTAGATTTCGCCGTTAGCGGCGGGGCGCCCGTGATAAGGATGTCCGTACCAACTGGCGAGTCCGGTTTCGCCATCCCGGATTTCGCCTGCCACGCGCGGCGGAGCGGGTGCGACGGCGGTGCGATGCTTCTTCGCGCAGCCGGCGAGAGCCAGGCCTGCCAGCATCAGCGCGGAGAGCGCGGCCGGCTTCGCGAACGATCGGGCGATGGATCGGCGAGGGGCCACTTGGTCCGATCGTAGCGCGCGACAATGGCGCGAGCAAGAACAAAATGGCGTGTTTGTGGCGCGGCGGGATGCAGAAGCGTGAAGAACAATTCATAGAAGAAATGGTTTTGAGGCCGAGAGGGGGCGCGGAGGGCTGGAGGGCGAGGCCCGATCTGCATTTTTTTCTTGACTTTCGCCTCAAAGAACCTTATATATGAATCACACTGCGATCTAAGATCGCAAATCTGATGTTAGGGAGAATCAATCGATGAAGAACGCAACTAAGAAGGCTGCGAAGAAGGCCGCTAAGAAAGCGCCCGCCAAGAAGAAGAAGTAAACCCTTGGCGCCCCGAGAGGGCTCGCAGTAGTTTAGGGTTCATGCAAACGGCCCCGAGAGATCGGGGCCTTTTTTATTGCCCGCGCACATTCCATAGCGTGCCGCGATGTAGCGTTTCCCACCAATATTCATCGGCCTTCCGCTAACCCACTCTATCCAGCGCCGCGCGCAGTTCATCGATCGTCATCGCGCCCGGATGGTACAGGCGCACGATGCCGCGGCGGTCGATCAAGACCAGGGTGGGCGTGGTGCTGGCGCCGTAGTTGCGGAAGTTGGCTTCGCTTACCGGCGCGGGCAGGCTGAGCAGGTCGGCATAGAACTGATGCCGGATCTTTTCGATGTACTTAAGCTCGTCGGCCGGTCCGGCCTCATCGCCGTTCGCGACGTAGCCGTAGCGCTGTGTGGGCGCGATCATCACCAAGCCCTTAGGTCCGTATTCGCGCGCCAGCTGCGCCAGAATATGTTCCTCCTGTTTGCAGTCCGGACACCAGTGCGCCCAGAAAAACAGCAGCACGGGCTTGCCGCGAAGCGCTGCCAGAGGCGTGGGCTTGGCGCCCAGGAATTCGCTTTGCTCCAGAGCAGGCGCGGGCTTGCCTTCCAGCGTGAGCAAATTTACGTTCTTCTGAAGCCGCGTGCGGATGGACGTGGCGCGATAGGTCAGCAGCGCCTTGTGCAGCAAAGCCAGCGCGCCGGCACGGTCGCCATTCGCCGTGAGAACCTGAGCCTGCACTTCGATGGCGGCGCCCAGGGCCAGCGGCAGATGCGGCTCCGCATCCAGGGGACGCGTGGCCAGGGATTGGGCAGCCAGCTTCTCCGTCTCTTTCGCGTTGCTATCGGCTTTATCGAACTGGCGCGTGATGAGATCGCCGCGAGCGAGCCAGGAGAGCCCTTCCAGGTACTCCGGCGTAACGCCGCGCTGGGTGCGATAGCTTTGCAGCAGCGCTTCGGCCAGCGGGAAATTGCCGCGCGACATAGCGGTCTCAACGTCCGTGACCAGGGCGGCAAAACCAGGGGCGGCAAAGGCAGTGGCGGCAAGCAAGGCCGCGGGAATCAGCTTTCGGAGCATCTTAAATAGAGGATAACAAGCGGCCCCCGCGGCTCACAGCTTCAGCTGTTTCAAATACTCGCGGAAAGGAGCGCCCAGATCGTGCCGATGCAGCGCGAACTCCACCGTGGCTTTCAGGAAGCCCAGCTTGTCGCCGGCATCGTAGCGGGTGCCCTCAAAGCGGTACCCGTAGATGGGCCGGTTGCGCAGCAGGTGCTTCAGCGCGTCGGTGAGCTGGATCTCGCCGCCGCTTCCCGGTTCGATGGCCTCGATGGATTCAAAGACCTCGGGCGTCAGCACATAGCGGCCGATAATGGCGAGATTGGAAGGAGCTTCGGACGGCTTGGGTTTCTCCACCATATTGCGAATCCGAAACAGCCGGTCCTTACCGGAATTGTGCGAGACGGGTTCGGCATCCACCGCGCCGTAGGCAGAGATGGCATCGCCGGGAACTTCCATCAGCGCGACCACAGAGGCGCCGTAGAACTCGTAGACGTCGAGCAGCTGGCGAATGGAAGGAATCTCGGAATCGATGACGTCGTCGGAAAGCACCACGGCGAACGGCTCATTCCCCACCAGTTCCTTGGCGCGGTGCACCGCATGGCCCAGACCCAGCGCTTCCTTCTGCCGCACGTAGGAGACATCGATCATGTCGGAAACGTCGCGGACAATCTTCAGCAGTTCCTTTTTGCCTTTGGCCTCCAGCGCGTGCTCCAGCTCAAAAGCGACATCGAAGTGATCCTCGATGGCGGTTTTGCCACGGCCGGTGACGATGATGATGTTCTGAATTCCGGAATGGATAGCTTCCTCGACACCGTACTGGATGAGGGGCTTGTCCACCAGGGGCAGCATCTCCTTGGGTTGAGCCTTGGTGGCGGGAAGAAATCGCGTGCCCAGTCCTGCGGCGGGGAAGACTGCTTTGCGCACTTTGGGAATCATGTATTCTGGCTTCTCTCTTCTTATGGGTTCTGGTTTAGAGATCGGAAAATAGGATGCTGGGCGTTAGTTC
>DATHNM010000391.1:0-2686 GCA_035486095.1 Bryobacteraceae bacterium | reverse complement strand
ATGTGCTGCTTGGCGCGTTCTTCCTCCAGTAACCGGGCGTTCTCGAGAATCGTGGAGGCCTCCAGCGCCAGGGTCTGCAGTATCTCGCGATTGCCGGACGAAAGGTCGGCCGCGGTGCCCCGTGAGTCCATGTAGAGCACGCCCACGGTGTTGTTGAGCGACGTGGCCACGGTCTCCTGTAGAGATCCGGTGCGCACCTGAATCAGCGGCACGCACACCACGCTGCGCAGCTCCAGGTCCGCTACCGACATTTCCGGGCGGACCCCGTCGGCCCCCAGCGGATCGAAGCTCATCGAAAGCAGTTCGCGCCGGGTGCGGAGCGCGCGATTGATCAGGGATCTGGGAACGCCCAGGTCGGACGTATCAAGCGGCATGCCACGCCGGTCTCGTGCGACGCTCACTTCCAGTTGGTCGTCTTTTCCCAGCAGCAGGAAGCCGCGTTCGGCTCCGGTGACCGACAGAGCCGCATCCACCACCGCCACCAGCACGTCGTTGGTGGAAAGCGAACTTTGCAACGCGCGGGCCACTTCCACCAGCGAGCGCAGCTTGGAGAGATTGTTCGCGCCCGTTCCGGCCGGCCCCGACATCTTCCCCAGCGCCTGGTTCAGTTCGTCTTCCTTCAGCGTAAACGACAAGCGGTAGGAATCGGGAAAGCCAAAGTCGATGCGGTCGCCATCCTTCAGCACCTGGCGCTTCGTTCGTTGGCCATTGACGAAAACGCCATGCCGGCTTTCCAGATCCTCCACCAAGTAATCGCCGTTGTCGATGGAAATACGTGCATGGCTGCGCGAGATGCGGTTGTCGCGCAGCACCAGATTGTTTTCGCCTTGCCGGCCGATCAGGAACGGCACCGGATCGATAGCCACACGGCTGCGATTTCCCGAAGGATTGGTGACCGACAGCGCGGGCACCCGGGCGGCGATGGCGGGCGGCCCAGCCGAGGGCGACATCAGCGGCCCCGGGGTTGCGCCCGGCTGCCGGGGTGGGCGGCGGGCGAGGGTGGCTCAGGTACCGCCGCTTCGCTCAATTCCTGGGAGCGCAGAACCTGGCAATGAGAACAGTAACCGCCCACTTCCGTGCGCGACAGGACGATCTCAAACCCGAAGTGCGTTTCGATTTGTTCGCGCATCTTCTTGAGCAGGTCGCCAAAAAATTCTTCGATTTTGCCGCAGCGCAGGCAAATCACGTGGGCGTGTTCCTGTTTCAGGCGCGTTTCGTAATAGTGCTGGTCGCCGGAGTGATGCATCAGGTCCAGCTCATCCACCAGGCCACCCGCCTTCAGCAGCTTGAGCGTGCGGTAAACCGTAACGCGGTTCAGCTTGGGATCTTTTTCGCGCGCCAGGGTGAACAGGCGTTCGGCATCCAGGTGCTGTCCGGACTGATCGATCAGATCGAGCAGAATCTTCCGCTGGCGCGTAAGCCGGACGCCCTGTTGTTTCAACGAATCTTTGATGCCGGAGACCGCCATGAGGGAGGGGGTGAGAGGCCCTATTGAAGGGTACCAAAGCACGGCCAGCAGCGTAAGGGAATCGGCGGAAACTTCAATTGGCGAGTTTGGAAGCCCGGTTGATGCTGCGGACCACCAGGCGGCGGGGGTCCAAAAGGTGCTGCGGCTTAAAATGACGGGCAGACCACTTGCATCCGGGCTCAAATTCCACGCCCAGGAAGTATCCGATCTCGCGATACACACAATAACGAACTTTGCCCATCAGCTCGCCTTTTGGGTAGGTAATGCGAACATCGGTCTGTAAAGGGATGGGCTGGTCGAACTGAAGGCATGCCCCGGAAAGCGAGATGTCTTCCAGATTGGCTACGCCCTTGCGAATGCGCCCGGATTTGTCCTTCCACAGGACATCCACCATATCCGCACATAACATCCGGGGCTCTATACGCCTGTCGAACATACACTTCTTATCGGCGAGCGAAAGGCGAATGATTATGAGGGGAGTACCACCAAAATCGCCCTAACCCACCGTAAGGTCCTAACCAAAGGTCCGTAACGACAGGGTACCATGTCTCCTTCCGGAAGTACTAGGCGTTTCCTTAAATTTGCCGCATTTCGGACGCTTTTTGTCACTGACCGGTCTGTGACACGGAGTGTATCCACGGAAGACCTGACAATTCTTGACCGTCACCTGACGCGATAGTAGACTGAGGCCATCACCAGGGTAGATCTCGACAGTGTGGCCTCCTTTTAGTCCTCATTCGCCGCAGGCGCAATCGATCGCCGCCGTATTTTCTTTTGTCCTGGTCATTGTGGCGGTGGTTTTTCTGGTGGTCTTAGCCGGTGTAGTGTACAGTGTCGTGCGCTTCCGGTCGCGCGGCCAGACGACGGCGGAACCCAGGCAGATCTTCGGCTCGCCCAAACTGGAAGTGCTGTGGACGGTGCTGCCGGTGCTGATTGTGACGGGGCTTTTCATCGTCACCGTGCGCGCCATGGTTCTGATCGACGCTCCCCAGGATGCCGTGCATCCGCCAGACTTGGTGGTTATCGCTCATCAGTGGTGGTGGGAGGCGCGATATCCCAACGGCGTTGTTGTACCCTGGGACATTCACATTCCTACGTCGCGGCGGTTGCTGGTGCGCGTTGAATCGGCCGACGTGATTCATGACTTCTGGGTGCCGCAGCTGGCGCGCAAAATGGACGCCGTCCCCGGCCGCCAGAGCTTCATCTGGCTGCAGGCGG
>DATHNM010000390.1:0-2593 GCA_035486095.1 Bryobacteraceae bacterium | reverse complement strand
GGCGATCGAAAACCTGTCGCTCGTGGTGGGCTTTGCGGTGCTCATTACCAAGGCCCGCGGCGCATGGAAGGAAATCTACGCGCATCTCTTCAGCGCTTCCCTGCTTTACGCCGCGGGTTCCTACATCACCAACCGCGCCATTGATCGCATGGACTATTACACCGGCAGCCCTTTTGATCTTCCGCTGGTCGCTTCCTTCGTGTGGTTCGGCACTGCCGGAATTATGGCCTATCGACTGAAACCGCCGCGAGAGGCCTCCGCGTCGCGCGGTGACCAGTCCAAAATTTGGGCCGCGCGCCTGGCCATGACCGCGGTGTTTTCCATCCCACTGATGGCGCTCTGGAGCCTGTGGAGCACCCGCAATCCTCCGGACGTGCGCATGTTCCGCATTGGAGTCACCCAGGTGACGCTGCTGGTGGCGGCGCTGCTGCTCGCCATGCGCCAGCGCCTGGTGGACCACGACCGCCTCCGTTTGCTCGAGCAATCTCACGAATCGTTCGAGAACCTGAAGCATTTTCAAGCGCAGATGGTGCAGACCGAAAAACTCGTCTCGCTGGGACAACTGGCGGCGGGCGCGGCGCACGAAATCAATAATCCGCTCACCGGAATTTTGGGCTATTCCGACTTGCTGGTGGACGATCCATCGCTCGGCGAACGGCAGCGCGTGGTTGCCGAAAAAATCCGCACGCTTTCGCGGCGCATCAAGACGCTGGTGACCAGCCTGCTGAGTTTCGCGCGCCGCGTGCCCAGCGAAAAGCTGGCGCTCGATTTGAATCAGGTGATCGCCTCCGCGCTGCACTTGAGCAATCTCGATCTGCGCGGCAAGCACATCCAGGTCCAGAATGAGGCCGATCCCGAGCTGCCGCGCATTTTCGGCGACTCCAACCAGATCTTGCAGGTTTTCTTCAACCTCATCAGCAATGCGGTGGACGCGTTGGAAGAAGTCGGCGGCGGGAAACTGGTGATTCGCACCTCGCACGATCAGGAAAAACTTCTAATCGAATTTTCGGACTCTGGCCCGGGCATCAGATCGCCGCAGCAAGTGTTCGATCCATTCTTCACCACCAAGCCCGTAGGCAAAGGCACCGGCCTGGGCCTGAGCATCTGCTACGGAATCGTGCAGGAACATGGCGGCCGCATCGAATGCTTCAATCGTCCCGAAGGCGGCGCCACGTTTGTAGTCGAGTTCCCGGCCACCGCGCTGGAGCGGTATTTATCGGACACCCCACTGGCCACCACCTCGCATTCCAATTAGCGTCTCAAATGATCGCCAATTAATCTAAACGAAAGCAGCATGCGGGCGCCCGCCAGGACGCTCCCCACGCAGCACCGTGGGACATGGTTTGCGGTTGCACAAGCCTTTTTAGCGCCCGCGCGTTCGTCACGAATCAGCGCGATTTACGGCGCCGGCACGTTGATGACGGTATTCACCATCGTCACCGATGCGTTCAGTGCGAGCGCTCGGCCGTTTAGCGTGCAGACTGCGGCATTGCCAGGAGTAGAGAACGTGACGCCCAGCGACGCGATGATGGTGCCGACCATGTTGCCTCCGCCCGCCGCGTTAATCGTCGCAGCGCTGCCCACTTGCCAGAACACGTTTTTGGCCTGCGCGCCATTGATCAGAATTACGTTGCGTGGTGCGCCTGGTCCGCCGACCGTGAGCGTGCTGGCCGTCTGAAAAACCCATACGGCGTTGGTATCGCCCTGCGCGTCTAGCGTGAGGTCTGAACCGGTGATAAGGAACGAGCCGCCCGCGGCCTTATACACGGCCGGAGCCAGCGTGAGCCCGCCCAGCTGGCCCGCGCCCGGGTCAGTGCCGCCGGGACGTGATGCTGGATTTAGATCTAGAAACGCCGTGTTGGCATCAGAGGCGGCCTGCGTGGCGATGTCGAAGGTCGGCGTGGTTCCTTCCTCCAGGCACGCGCCGGTCGGAGGTGGCGGAGCGGTGTCAATATTTCCGTTCACCATTCCCGCATTGCTGCCTGTCTCCGTGTAGGTGCAGCCCACACCGGCGTCGTGGAATCCAGTCACCAGCGTGGAAGCGCCCGTGGTTCCGATGTCCCCGTCGATGACCGTGTTGAGGCCCTGGTTGGTAATGCCTGCACCGCCGCCGAAGACGCCGAAAGTCGCGGCCGTTCCCAGATTCGGCGGCAACTGTTGGATTGTCGAGCCGGTCATGAACGTCCATGGATTCGGAATCGTTCCTGCGCCTAGCGGATTGCCGGATAGGTCCGTTGCGGTGCTGGAGATAGTGGCGGTGTAGCTCGTCAGAGCAGTTAAATTTGCGTTCGGCGTGAATGTAGCGATATTGCTGTTCACGTCGTAGGTTACGTTTCCCGGAACGGCCGCGCCACCGACTCCAGCGACGGCGAGCGAGAAAGTTCCCGGTGCGATCACCGACGCGGGATCCATATCTCCGCTGAAAGTGGCGTTGACGGCGCCATTTAGAGGCGCAGTGCTGCTGGCGGACGCCGGATTAATGAAAGTGATGGTTGGCGCCGTGGTGCTCGGCCCAGCGCCGGTAGTAAAGCTCCAGATGTAATTTACCGCCAACGCATTGCCGGTGAGATCCTCCGCCGCCGTGGATATCGTC
>DATHNM010000389.1:0-6772 GCA_035486095.1 Bryobacteraceae bacterium | reverse complement strand
CCGCCCTTTTCGCCGCCCTCGGGGCCCATGTCGATGATCCAGTCGGCTGATTTGATCACATCCAGCTGATGTTCAATCACAATGACAGTATTGCCCAGATCGACCAGGCGCTGGAGCACATCCAGAAGCCGCTTGACGTCTTCAAAATGCAGGCCGGTGGTGGGTTCATCCAGGATGTAGAGGGTACGGCCGGTTTGGCGCTTGCTCAATTCGCGCGCCAGTTTGATGCGTTGGGCTTCGCCGCCGGAGAGCGTGGTGGAAGACTGGCCCAGGTGGATATAGCCCAGCCCGACGTCGTGCAGCGTGCGCAGCTTGGCATTGATCTGCGGGATATTTTCGAGAATCGGGACAGCGTCTTCCACAGTGGATGCCAGCAGGTCTGCCACGGAAAGGCCTTTGTATTTTACTTGCAGGGTTTCGCTGTTGTAACGGCGGCCGCGGCATACGTCGCAGGTGACGTAAACATCCGGCAGGAAATTCATCTCGATGCGCTTGAGGCCGTCGCCCTGGCAAGCTTCGCAGCGGCCGCCTTTCACGTTGAAGCTGAAACGGCCCGCCTTGTATCCGCGCTCGCGCGATTCCGGAAGCATGGCGTAGAGTTCGCGAATGGGCGTGAAGAGGCCGGTGTAGGTGGCGGGGTTGGAGCGCGGCGTGCGCCCGATGGGCGATTGATCGATCTCGACAACCTTGTCGATGTTTTCCAAGCCCTCGATGGCATCGTGCGCACCCGGCGCGTCGTGCGAGCCGTAAATTTCCTTCGCCAGCGCGCGATAAAGAATATCGTTGATCAGCGTCGATTTGCCGCTGCCAGAAACGCCCGTGATGGCGATGAAACAGCCGAGCGGAAACTCAACCGTGATGTCCTTGAGATTGTGCTCGCGCGCTCCGCGCACGGTGAGCAGCTTTCCGTTGCCATGCCGGCGCCCGGCGGGTGGATCGATTCGAACGGCTCCGGAAAGATATTGGCCGGTGAGCGACGCGGGGTTTTTCTGGATCTCGCGCGGCGTGCCGGCGGCCACCAGGTGCCCACCCAGGCGTCCGGCGCCCGGTCCCAGATCGATTACGTAGTCGGCCCGTTCGATGGTTTCGGCATCGTGTTCCACCACCAGCACGGTGTTGCCAAGATCGCGCAGACGCGTCAGAGTGTCCAGCAGGCGATCGTTATCGCGCGGGTGCAGTCCAATGGAAGGCTCATCCAAAACATACAGTACGCCACGCAGTTTGGAACCAATTTGCGTCGCCAGGCGGATGCGCTGCGCTTCGCCGCCGGAGAGTGTGGCGGCCGAACGCGCCAGGCTGAGGTAATTGAGGCCGACGGCCGTGAGAAACTCCAGGCGATTGCGAATCTCTTCAATGACGCGGGCGGCGATCTGCTGCTCGCGCTCGTTGAGCTTCCACGCCTTGACAGTGGCCAGCGCCCGATCGATGGACATCTCGGTAACTTCGGCGATGCCCGCGCCTTTCACGCGCACCGCCAGGCTGCCGGGCCGCAGACGCCTTCCGCTGCAATCGGGACAGAGCGCCGGCGACATATAGTCCATCAGCCACTCGCGATAACCGGGCCCGGCTTCCTCATACGTGTCGGCCAGAATTTTGAGGATCCCGTCGAATCCGTTGCCGCCTTCGAGCAATAAGGTCTGGGCCTTCTTCGGCAGTTCTTCAAACGGCTTGTTGATTTTCACGCGCAGCAGCGCGGCCCCATCGCTGAGCTGTTGCTGCATGTAGGAGGAACTGGCGCCGGGGCCCAGTCCGCCATCCAGCAATGGCTTTGAGGAATCGGTGATGACTTTCGCCGGATCGAAGCTCCAGGTGCTTCCCAGCCCGTGGCAGGTTTCGCACGCGCCAAAGGGGCTGTTGAAGGAAAACGATCGGGGTTCGAGCTGCGGAATGCTGGCGCCGCAGTTGGGGCACGCCAGTTTTTGCGAATAAAGCTTTTCTTCGCCATTAACCACCGAGACCGTCACCAGCCCGTTGGCCAGTTTGCCCGCGGTTTCAATGGAAGCTTCCAGCCGTTTTTCCGAGCCTGCTTTCAGGGGCAGACGATCCACCACGATCTCAATGGTGTGGTTCTTGCGCTTATCGAGCGGAATTTCCTCGTCCAGCGAGCGCAGCACGCCATCCACGCGGGCGCGCACAAAGCCCTGGCGGAAGAGTTTTTCGAGATCCTTCTTGTATTCGCCTTTACGCCCGCGCACGATGGGCGCCAGGATCATGATGCGCTCGCCTTCCGGCAGCGCCAGGATCTGCTGCAGAATCTGCTCCGTGCTCTGGCGCGAAATTTCAATGCCGCAAGTGGGGCAATGCGGCACGCCGATGGATGAATAGAGCACGCGCAAGTAATCGTAAATTTCAGTTATGGTTCCCACCGTGGAACGCGGGCTGCGATTGGTGGTTTTCTGCTCGATGGAAATAGCGGGGCTGAGGCCATCGATGGAGTCGACTTCCGGGCGCTCCATTTGATCCAGAAACTGGCGTGCGTAGGGTGAGAGCGTTTCCACGTAGCGGCGCTGGCCTTCGGCGTAGATGGTGTCGAAAGCGAGCGATGATTTACCGGAACCGCTGAGCCCGGTGATCACGGTAAAAGTGTTGCGAGGGATCTCCACATCGATGTTTTTGAGGTTATGCTGGCGGGCGCCGTGCACGGTGATGCGCTTGATCATTTCGCGGGGATATTTCATTTTAGCAGTGCGAACGGGGCGCAAGCTGGGAAGTTAGAGTAAAATAGTTTTGCACACCGAAGTGGGCGGCTAGCTCAGCTGGGAGAGCGCTGCGTTCGCAATGCAGAGGTCGGGGGTTCGATCCCCCCGCCGTCCACCAAATCCCCCTTATTTTCCCCAAGAGTAGTATGATTTCTGGACGACGGAGTCGCGCCGCAACGGGTGCGCTTCCGGGGAGGATATTCATGCGAACAGTTTGGATCATGCTACTGATGCTGGTGGTGGGCATTGGAATCGGCCTTACGATTTCGAACAGGCTATCGCCGGTGGAAGCCCGATCGAAGCCGGGGACCGGATTTGCGGCGGTTCCGGGAAGTTTGGGGTCGGAAGATTTAACGGGCGCTTACGATGTGGTCAAGAACTGGCCGCAGGATATCAGCACGCAACCGGGAAATGAAAAGTGGACCTACGGCGCGGGTGAAGGCGTTTTCGCGGAAAGCCCGAATCGCATATATATGCTGTTTCGCGGCGAGCTGCCGAAGATGGCCCCGCCGAAGCCAGCCTTGCTGCCGCAACTGGGGCCCAGCCTCACTTTTCCCGTCGCTGGTTTTTGGCGCGACGCGACGGTGGCCTCGCTGCCGGGGACGGGCGGCACCGACAACGACACCAGCGAGTGGCTGACGTCCTGGGAAGGCAAAGCGCCGGATCTGGGAATTAAGGGCCCGCCTTATCGCCAGCTGGGCGTGGACGCGAAATGGGAGAACTGCGTGGTGGTGGTGGATGGCAGCGGGAAGATCATTGAGACCTGGAAGCAGTGGGACAAGTTGTTCCGGCGGCCGCACTCGATCTACATCAGCCCCTACGATCCGGAAAAGAACGTCTGGATTGTGGACGACAACATGCAAGTCATCTACAGGTTCACGCACGATGGCAGCAAGCTTTTGCAGACTATCGGTACGCCGGGAGTGGCCGGCGCCGATGCCACGCATTTCAACCGCCCCACTTATATCGACTGGCTGCCGGATGGAACCTTTTTCGTCTCCGATGGCTACACTGGAACGCGCGTGGCGAAGTTCGATAAAGAAGGGAAGTTTCTCATGCAGTGGGGAACACTGGGCGGTCCTCCGCGCGGCCCGGTGGATACGCGTCCAAGCTACTTCAGCAATGTGCATGGAGTGGCGGTGGATCCGGCCACTCACCACGTTTTCGTAAACGATCGAAACAACCATCGCGTGCAGGTGTTCGACGAAAACGGCAAGTATCTTTACGAATGGAAGATCGACGCCGACCCATCAAGTCTCCATTTGCTCTATATAGGTTCGGGCAAAAGCGTCTGGACCTATGACCGCACCACCAACAAGATGGTGGAATGGGATTTGCAGGGGCACCTGCTGTATTCGTGGGGCAGCATGGGCGAATTTGCGGGCGGCCTGTGGGGCGTACACGGCATGAGCGTGGATCAGGAAGGGAATCTGTATGTGGCCGAAGTGGATGCGGGGCGCGTGCAGAAGTTCCATCCGAAGCCGGGCGCTAATCCCGAGTTTCTGGTCGCCAAACCAGTTTATTCAGCCTGGAAGTGAGCGGCGGCAGCGCGCCCGAACCTACTTGGGCTTGGGCGGATATTTCTGCAGCGACTTGCGGACCATGTCGTCCAGTTTGCCTTCGATCTTGATGGCGTCGGGTTTATCTTCGCTGGCAATGGCGCGCCAGACCAGCGAGCGGGTGCTGGGATCGCGCAGGTCGATGACCAGCGTGCCCTCCGTGTAAGGCACTCTCACGAGGCGCGTACCGAAGCCGCGCCAGCCCGCGGGATAGGCCTCCACCTCGGCTTTGCGAGCCGTGCCCAGGTGGTAGCGCACGTTGAGGTCGGATGGTCCGGAGACCAGCATCAAGCCCCGGGTGGTGAGCCAGTGTTCGATGCCGGCGTCGATCTGCTTGTGGATCAGTTCGCTGTTTAAGGCGGGGTTTTTGCTGTTTAATTGCCCGTCGCGGATGGCGAAAGTTCGATACTTGCCGAAATCGACTGCCTGATCGAATTCGATGGTGACCTTTTGGGCCTCGGCGGCCAGGGCGGCGGCCAATATCAGCAGGAGCAGTCGCATAGTTGGGACTTTAGGATAGCGCTTTGCAGAATGACTCAGGCGCGGATCGCGATCACGGCGAGATATTCCGCGCGAATGGCTGTATGGCCGGCGGTCCCTTGATTGTGCTCGCGCCACAGGTTCTCCAGGGCGGCCGCATAAGCAGCCTGCGCATCGGCGGGCAGCCTTGAAAACGCCACTTGAGTAGGCCCGAAATGACGGCGGAAGAACTGCACCACTTCATCTGGAGTGAACGGAAAATCGAAATCGACCGCACGCCGCTCGGTTCGAATATGCGCAGCGTACGGGCCCAGCCGCTGCTTGGCAACCTGCTCATCGCCCCACAATACAGGCGCGGGAATTCCCTCTGGAGGCGGAACAAAGCGATTGGCCAGCGCGAACTGCTTTGCCACAGAGCTGTCCGGAGTCCAATTGGCCATGGCGATGACTCCTCCCGGACGGCAGACGCGCGCCAACTCGGATGCAACCAGCTCGGGGCGGGGAGCGAACATCGCTCCGAACATGCTCATCACCACATCGAAATGGGCGTCCGGATACGGCAGCTTTTCTGCGTCACCATCTTCAAAGGCCGCATCGAGGCCTTCGGCGGAAGCTCTTTCACGGGCTTGCTGCAGAAGGTTGAGGGCAATGTCAACGCCCCACACGCGCGCACCCTTCCGCGCGGCAGGTATGGCCAGGTTGCCCGTGCCGCACGCGACATCCAGCACTCGCGCTTTGGGCTGGATCTCCAGCAGGTCGACAAACTCTTCAGCGCTCCTGGCCGAAAAGCGCGCGATCTGTCCGAAGTCTCCCGCACTCCAGGTGTCGCGCATTCTCTGTTTCAGCTGATCGAATCCGGTTTGGGCTGGCTGCATAGTGAATCCTTTATCGAGTGATACCATGGGTTCGGATAATTCATTGAGATAGCGTGTTTTTTCGCTCGCGCATCGCACTCGCGGTTGGATTTGGCGGACTGCTGTCGATCATGGCGTTGGCCGGGATAGACGCCCTGCGCGTGCTGGGGCATTTTCGCCGCAGCGACGAGCAAATCCGGCAGCGATACCTGGCGGAAAATCATGTCCTCAACGATATACGATCCGACGTTTATGTGTCGGGCACGTACGTCCGCGATTATCTGCTGGAGCCTGAGCCGCAAAGGGCCGACGCCTACCGTGCCAACCTGGAGCAGGTTCGTAAACACATGCAGGCGGCGCTGGATTCTTACGGACGCCAGGTGGCGCCGGCCGGCTTGGCGCACTATACGGCGCTGCGCACTGAATTGGCGGATTATTGGGGGATACTGGCTCCCATCTTTCAATGGGATGCGCCGGAACGGCGGCGCTCCGGATATTCTTTTCTGCGCGACGAAGTTTTTCCGCGGCGCCAGAACATGCTGGAGCTGGCCAGCCAGATCGCCAATCTGAACGAGCAGCAGCTGGATGCCGGGAATCAGCAGGTGGTTTCGCTTTTGGTGGATTTTCAAACCCGGCTGCTACTGACGTTGATGGCGGCTCTGGCGCTGGGGTTGGGGCTGGCGCTGTTCACGATGCGCAAGATCCTCAGTTTGGAAAGCCAGGCGCGATTGCAATATGGTGAGGTGGCCGAGGCGCGCACGCAGCTTAAGGAATTGTCGGCCCGTCTGGTTCAGGCACAGGAAGAAGAACGCCGGTCGCTATCGCGCGAATTGCACGATGAAGTGGGGCAGGCGTTGTCGGCGGTATTGGTTGAACTGCGTAATCTTTCGAGCGGGTTCACGGTGCGGACCGAGGAACAATCGCGGCGGCACGTGGAAACCATCAAAGGCCTGGTGGAAAATACGGTGGGCGTGGTTCGCAATATGGCGCTATTACTGCGGCCGTCTATGCTGGACGATTTGGGTTTGATTCCCGCGCTGAAATGGCAGGCGCGGGAGACTTCCAAGACCGCGGCATCGAAGAACAGCCCAATGAACGTCAGCGTGGAGGCGGAACTGGATTCCGATGAGCTTCCGGACGAATACAAGACCTGTATTTATCGGGTGGTGCAAGAGGCACT
>DATHNM010000388.1:0-3911 GCA_035486095.1 Bryobacteraceae bacterium | reverse complement strand
CAGCAGTATCTGGAATACATGCAGCGCGCGCTGGCATTGGATATCGAGCTGAGCTCGGAGTTCGTTTATATGGCGGCGACGCTGATCCACATCAAGTCGCGGCTGTTGCTGCCCAAGGATCCGGAGCTGGAGAAGATCTCGCCGGAGGAAGATCCGCGCCAGGAACTGGTGGACCGGCTGCTGGAACATGAGCGCTTCAAGAACGCAGCGGAAATGCTGCAGCAGAAGCGCATGGTGGAAGATGTTTCGTGGTCCAATCCGCAGATGGCGCAATTTCTGGCGGAAAGCGAAGAGCCGGAGCTGGCGGTTTCCTTGTTTGACCTGGTCAAGACGCTGCAGACCGTGCTGGAGCGGGCCAAGACCCGGCCGATATACGAAGTGGGCAAGGAAGACGTGAGCATTCCGGACATGATTCGGTATCTGGAGCGGGTGTTTGGAGCGCTTCGGACGGGCGAATCGCTTCCGGCCGCCGAGCTGTTCGAGAGGCAGGGCAGCCGCCGTGCGATGATCTGTCTGTTCCTGGCGATGCTGGAACTGGTGCGGCGCCAGGCGCTGATGTTGACCCAGCAGGACGCCTTCGGCGAGATTGGATTGAAGAAGCAGCGCACGTTTGACGAGGTGCTGGGCCAATCGCTCGTCGCTATCGAAGAAGAATATAGTTAAGCCGAAATGGAACCAACAGAATTGCAATTGGAGCCCGAGACCGATCTGCTCCCGGGCATTGAACCTTCCAGCGTCGAAGTCCCCATCGAACAACTGAGAGCCGTCGTGGAGGCGGTAATTTACATCACCGATGAGCCTCTGACGGCGGATCAGATCGCCACCGCGCTGCAACAGCCGGCGGCGAGAATCGGGCAGGTGCTGGAAGAGCTGACCGCCGAGTACAACAAGCCCGAGCACGGGCTGACGATTCGCGAAGTGGCGGGCGGATACAAAATGTCCACCAAGCCTGAGCACCATGAGGCGGTCCGGGCGTTCGTCAAGAACCTGAAACCGCCGCTGAAGCTCTCGCTGGCGGCTTTGGAAACGCTGGCGTTGATTGCTTATAAGCAGCCCATCACGGCGCCCGAGGTAATGGAAGTGCGCGGAGTGCAGGGGGCGGGAGTGATCAAGACGCTGATTGATCGAAAACTGATCGCCACGGCGGGCCGGAAGACGGTTTTAGGCAAGCCGATTTTGTATAAGACCACCAAGGAATTTCTGGTGCAGTTCGGTTTGAAGGACTTGAGCGAGCTGCCGACGTTGAAGGAGTTTGAGGAGCTGGGCCGCCTTTCCATGGGCGACGAAGAGGCGCCGGCCGATGCGCCAGCGGTAGTAGAGGCAACCGCCGGCGAAGTTTCCGCCGCGCCGGCGGAACCGCCTGTGATGGACTAGATGGCGGAAGAACGTCTGCAAAAACTGCTCGCGCACGCCGGGGTGGCAAGCCGCCGGCATGCCGAGCAATTGATTATCGAAGGCCGCGTGATGGTGAACGGCGCGGTGATTACCGAGCTCGGGACCAAGGCCGATCCCGAGCAGGACCACATCAAAGTTGATGGCAAGCGAGTGGGCGCACCGGAGCGCCCGGTTTATCTGGCCATGAACAAACCCAAGGATTGCATGTCGACGGTGATGGATCCGGAGGGCCGCGAAACCGTGATGGACCTGTTACGCGGCGTGAAGGCGCGCGTGTATCCGGTGGGACGCCTGGATTATTCGAGCGAAGGGCTGCTGCTGCTGACCAACGATGGCGAGTTTGCCAAGCGCATCACGGCGGCCGCAAGCCACGTTACCAAGACTTATCTGGTGAAGACCAACGGGCAGCTTTCCGCCGACCAGGAAGAAAAGTTTCGCGAAGGCGTTCCGCTAAGCGGCAAGAAGACCGCGCCGGCCGGGCTGAAGCTGACGCAGCGCGCGACCAATCCCTGGTACGAAGTACGATTAATCGAAGGGCGGCAAAATCAGATTCGTCTCATGTTCAAACACTTCGGGCGGCTGGTGGAGAAACTCAAGCGCGTCAGGATCGGGTTTTTGGAGCTGGGCACGCTGCAGCCCGGAAAATTCCGGCACTTGACGCCCGCCGAAGTGGCGCGTTTTCGAAAGCTGTTGGCGATGCAGCCTTTGAATAAGGAGGAGCGGTAGCAATGGCTGGAATCCCCGAATTGCTGCAGAAAAGCCGCGTAATCGCGGTGGTGGGTCTTTCGAGCAAGCGGGCCCGGCCGTCCTTCGGAGTCGCCGAATACATGCAACTGCAGGGCTACCGGATCATTCCAGTGAATCCTAACGAATCGCAGGTGCTGGGCGAAAAGTCTTACGCGCGATTGGAAGACATTCCCGAGCATATCGATATCGTGGATATCTTCCGGCGCTCGGAGCTGGTGGCGCCCGTGGTGGAATCGGCCATTCGCATTGGAGCCTCCGCCGTATGGATGCAGGAAGGCGTGGTGGATCAGGCTGCGGCGCGCAAGGCGAAAGCGGCTGGGTTGGCGGTGGTGATCGACCGTTGCATTTTAAAAGAACATCAACGATATTTACGGTAACCGCGCTCGGGTTACTTATGCATGTGCGCGGCGTCCTGGTTGTTCTCGATGCACTCGTATTCTTCGACGCGCGTGTTGGGCGGACGACGCAACAGCGCGCCGGTGGTCCAGGGCTTGGTCAGCACTTTGGGATCGGTGACCGTGGCGGCGTAGGTGATGGTGTCGTCGCTGTTGAGAGTGAAGCGCTCCACCACGTGTAAAGCCTCGCTGTGAAAACTGCCTGTTCCGCTGAGCCACGTTTTGTCGTTGAAACCGGTGGCGTCTACAACCAGCGTGTCGCCGTCCCAGCGCGCCACCGAATCGCCCATCCAGGTAGGAACCAGATCGTTGGGATGCTGCAGCTTGTCGTCGAACGGGATGATGCGAAAGGCGTGGTAAGACTCATAGGCGATGACCACTTCCTTGGGCGTCTGGACAATCTCAAACGGCATGGGCATGGAAGTGATGCGCGGAACGCCGGGAAGCAGACATGCCAGCGTGGGGTCGTCTGCCGGAGTGAAGGTCTTGGTCTTGGTTGCAGCCCACGCCTGATAAGGCACCGGTTCGCGCTTGGGCGGCGGATTCACGGGCGGCGCAACCTTGCGAGTGGACAATCCCGGTTCGCCATACAAGCTGACGCCGCCGCTTTGCCAGACACCTGAAAGATCGGGCTTGCCGTTGGCCGTGCGCGGGATCTGGTTCGAGCCCTGAGCCAAGCCGAGGCAGGCGGACAACGCCGCGATGGTCAGAAGCTTCGCTGATTGGATGGTCATAGCGAGCCTCTATTTCGCGTCGGTAGGCGGTGCGCCTCCGGCAGCGGGCCCGGCGAATTTCTTGGCTCCGCCCGGAAAGGTCACTTCACGGCCGGCCACGCGGTTGGCGCTATCTTTAGCCGGATAAGCCGTGACGGTAATGGCATCGCCCACCTTCAGATCGTCGCGCGTGAAACCGGTGCGCTTCAAAGTGTTCGGAGGGTAGCCTTCCACGGCCCAGTTAACCACGCCGCCACTGGCGTCTTTCACGTCTATATAGAAGTAGATGTGCGGATTGGTCCACTCCACCTTGGTGATCACGCCGTTGAGGGTGACTTCCTTGCTCTCGTATTCGGCGGCGAAGGAGTGATGCGCCAGTACGGGAACGGTGGCAAGCATCAAACCAGCGTACGCTGCTAGCCAGGTACCCAGTTTTGGCATCTTCATGGAAACCTCCACTCTCATCAATTTCCGTACCAGTATTGCATAATCGATCGAAATCGGGACGTTCAAGCCGGGTTTGCGGATTTCCGGCGCGCGCCGGTCCATTCATAAAGCACCGGCAGCAGAAAAAGCGTAAGCAAAGTGGAACTCACCAGGCCACCAATCACCACGCTGGCCAGCGGTCTTTGCACTTCCGCGCCCGTTGAGGTGGACAGTG
>DATHNM010000387.1:0-2991 GCA_035486095.1 Bryobacteraceae bacterium | reverse complement strand
GAAAGCGATAACCCAATTGGTAGTGCTTGCGAGCCGCTGAGCCCCGCGCGTCTCACAATAGGATTTTCCCTGCAATTGGCGCTCCGCACCCAAGACTGAACCCCAATTATACCGATTGGTTGCAGCGCATGGCGAACCTTGCTCCCGGCGGGTTTCCACAAGACGAGGCTGGGCTGATCGGGCATGTACTCTATATGGTCGTGTAATCGGCCTGAGTCCGGAATACATGAAAACATCCAGAACAGCCTGAGATAAACCACCACGGAGCTGGGAGGCCGGGCCTGCGCCTTATGAATATTTGCCGCTTGAGGGCCAGGGATTGGAGGGCGCGGTGTGTGCCACCGCGCCCCCGAGTGTGAGATGTGAAAGTTGCCTACTGCGTTGGCTCAACCACAATGAAGGCCGTGCGCCCACCGTGGTTGACGAGCAGCAGCACCGGCCTCTTACCGGAGCTGGTGATTGCCTGGTTGTATTCCGCCACGCTGTGCACGGGCTTGTGATTCACTTCCTGAATCACGTCGCCGCGGCTGAGTCCCGTAGTCGCCGCGGGGCTCGCGGGATCCACGGAAGTTACCACCACGCCATGCGTTCCGGCCGGAAGCTTCAGGTCTTGCGCGATATCCGGAGTGATTTCATCCACGTCCACTCCTTCCAGGGCGCTGTTTCCCGTAGATTCCTCGCCCTCGAGCTTCGCGGATTTTTCCGGCAGCTCGCCGAGCGTGATCTTGACGTCCTCCAGCTTGCCGTCGTGCCATACGCCGAGCTTGACGGAAGTTCCGGGAGGAGTCTGCGACACACGCAATGTCAGTTGATTGCGTGAATCCACCGGCTCGCCGTTGAGTTTCAGAATTACGTCGCCCTTCTTTAATCCCGCGCGCGCCGCAGGCGCATAGGGCGAAACGTCGCTGACCAGTGCTCCGCCGGCCTGCTCGAGTCCGAAAGCCTTGGCGATTTCCGGCGTCACGTCCTGAATGTAAATACCGAGATAGCCGCGCACCACTTTTCCGTGAGTGAGAATCTGGTCCATCACGTTTTTCGCGAGGCTGATCGGAATCGCAAAGCCGACGCCCTGATTGCCGCCGCTGCCGCCAGTCAATATGGCGGTGTTGATGCCCACCAGATTGCCGTGCAGGTCAATCATCGCGCCGCCGGAATTCCCAGGATTGATCGAAGCGTCGGTCTGAATGAAGTCTTCGTAATTTTCGATGCCCAGCCCGCCTCGTCCCGTGGCGCTGACGATTCCCATCGTGGCCGTTTCGCCGATTCCGAATGGGTCGCCGATGGCGAATACGAGATCGCCCACGTGAAGAGCGGTTGAATCACCGAGCGGAAGCGTGGGCAGGCCGGTGGCGTTGATCTTCAACACTGCGACGTCTGTCTTCGGATCCGTGCCGACGAGCTTGGCCTGGAACTCGCGCTTGTCGGCCAGCTGAACTTTGATGTCCGAAGCGCCGTCAATCACGTGATTGTTGGTGACGATTGTGCCGTCCGGCGTAAGGATCACGCCCGAGCCGAGGCTCTGTTCGCGTTCCGGCTGCGGCTTACCCTGCGGGCCGAATTGATCGCCGAAAAACTGGCGGAAGAATGGATCGTTGCCAAAAGGATTCTGGCCTTGCTTCTGCTTCACTACTTTTGAAGTGTGAATATTGACCACCGCGGGAAGCGCGGGCTTGAGGACGGATGAAAATCCGTTCGTGAAAGTTCCGAGGCTGATCGGCAGCGCATCCTTGGCCATCGGCACCGATAATGGAGCCGCGCCCACGATCGAGCGGCCGGTCCAGTTCTTCAGTGACGACGCAAGAAGGCCTCCACCCACCAACGCCGCAAGAATTACCACCGTCGCGGCCCAACGGCGAATATGGATCAAATCGTTCTTCATGGCTGTCTCTCGTTCTCCTTTATTTTGTGCTGTGCAATTGTCTCGCCTCGGGCCGTGCCCCGATTCGCTTGCGAGGGGTTATTTTAACCGGTTGCTCTGAATATTAGACGTAGGTCATGCCAATTTGGTATTTCGCCTCGCTTCCACGTCTTCCGATTGCGATTTTAGAATGATTCCAAAGACGCGTTTACGGCTAGAAGCGGGAGGGATAATCCATACAAGCTTCGCCCATTTGATAGGCACGAACATCTGATTTCCGGTTTCCTGCAGGAGCCCCAACTTGAGTCCGCCGGCAGAAAGTTTCCTGACTGCCGTTTACGGTACCCATTCGGTTTGATGCAGGCCCGCCGCTTCAAGTTAGCCGGGCCTCTCCGGGTCCGAATCCGCCCTAACTATTCTGGATTCAACGCGTCAAAGAAAGTTTGGGCCCAGTCGCATTCCATCTTATTCTCTCCACCGGCGAATTTCCAGGTATTGAAAGGAGTTTCTAAGGATGACTCGAAACCGTCTTGCGATTGCCTGTCTAAGCGCGATTCTCTTGCTGGCCGCGCTGCCTTCCGCCGCTACCACCGTCACGAGCGACATTGCTTCACCCGCCACCGATGGCACGCTCAAGGCGCTGATGGCTGTAGCCGGCGCCGGCACCATGGATACCCATACGTATCAATACCTTGAAGAGCTGAGCGACGACATCGGAGCGCGGGTAACCGGTTCGCCTGCCGCCGCGCGCGCGGTTGATTGGGGCGTCGAGAAGATGAAAGCCATCGGCCTCGAGAACGTCCACGCCGAGCCGTGGCAGCTTTCCCGCGGATGGACTCGCATTTCCGCCGATGCCGAGATCGTCTCGCCGATCCACCGTCGCGTGACGATCGACGCGATGGGCTGGGTGGGCTCCACGCCCGCGGGTGGCGCGGAAGGTGAGGTGGTGGAAGTGAACGGCTACCAGCTCGAGAACGAACTGAAAAATAATGTGAGCAACTGGCGCGGAAAAATTCTGATGATCGTGCAGAAAGGCGAAAAGCCCAAGGACGGCTCCGTTGCGTTCGCCAAGTTCGGCGAATTTCTCAAGGCCGCGCACGAAGCAGGTGCGATCGCCGTCATCGGCGGGCAGG
>DATHNM010000386.1:0-16219 GCA_035486095.1 Bryobacteraceae bacterium | reverse complement strand
CCTGAGAAACCGGCGCGCCGTAGAGAATCCGCAACGATTCCCGCGCGTTCGATAAATCCCAAACATGCGCCACTCCATCGCGAGCACCCGACGCCAATAACGCGCCTGTGGAGTTGAACGCCACGGTAACGGATGCATCGTTGTCCGCCGAGGCGTCCGATTGTTCGCTCTGCAGATTGATGCTGGCACCCGGCGGATCGTCGGGCATCAAATAGCCAACCGGTTTGTGATGGACGACATCGATCACCTGAGTGGAACCGTCATCGCGTGCCACCGCCATCAGGCCGCCGTCGGGCGAGAAAGCCACGTCGCGCACGCGCTCGCTTGGGTTGGCGTCGTCCGGAGCGTAGAACTGCGAAGCGCCAGGCAAAAGCGCAACCGCGGAGCGCAGCGCCTGATTGCCCTCAAACGATGGGTATAGCCGGGTGGATTCAACGGCCAGAAGCGCCGCCTCACGCACACGGTCCGGACTATCGGCCAGTGTTTTAGCGGAGTCATTGGCCAGGCGGGCGGCCAAATTCTGATTCGATATGTGAATATTCGCTCTAAATTGGAACAGCGCGAAGAGCGCGATGAGTAGTAGCGCAAGCAGGCCTGAAGCGGCCGCCAGCCGGGTGTGCCGCTGGGTGCGAATATCCAAGCCGTCCAGCTCGTCCTTGGGGCGGTTATGTAGCGTGGAAGCCAACTGCAGGACCGCTTCATGAAAACGCGGCTCGCGCAAGCGCAGGCGCGCGTTGTTGTCATGCGCCCAGCGCAGATCCAGGAAAAGTGGTTCCTCCGGAAATACGTGAAACAGGCCGGGAGGCAGCGCGTTAGTGTCCTGCGGCGTGAATGCGCCTGCGGAACGATCCCATTGCAGAGTGCCGCCCGTCAGCACAATCAGGATGTGCGACGTCCCGTTTCGCGTGGCCCAATAATCCGCCTCTTTCGCCACCCATGGCGAAGCGGCTGATTCAGGTGATGCCAGCAGAATGAAAAACGACGATTGATCCAGCGCCTCGCGGATACTGGACCACAGAGCAGGGTTTACCGCCAGATTGGTTTGATCCCGAAAAATGTGCAACGCGCGCAGCTTGTACCAGGGTTTTGCAAAGCGGTGTAGCGCCGATTGAAGTGCCGCGGCTACCGTGCTGTCGGTGGTATGGCTGTAAGAGATGAAGGCGCTGTAGGGCATCAGCGGAACAGCTCGAAATCACGCGCCCGCAGCGCCGGGGCCGTCGCCAGAGCGGCCTTTTTGCGGTGGTTCCTGGTTGGATGCCCATTTGGCGTGTTCCTGCGAGACCAGCGATTCAATTCGCTCCGCCAGCAGCCTGTGTGGGTCAGTGGCGGTGGCGTAAGCATCCGCCTTCGCCAGATAAAGAAACTTCTCGTGTTTCAGCGTTTCACACGTCGAACGATAAGCAATCCAATTGGACTGATACTGATTGACTTGCTGCAGTCCTTCCAAAATCACGATCAGAACACCCAGGCCCGCCGTCACGGCAGATACCGCATGAATGCTGGCCAAAACAGGAATAATAGCGGCCGCCGAAATCGTGGATATCTTCAGAATCTTGAAAGCCTTCTGATTGCTGCCGCTTTTCCGGTCATACCACTCAATCTGATCCTGCAAATGATCCAGGGTCACGTCCTGCCCCGGGGTGTATCCAATAAAGATCCGGCCGCTGGCGCCCATGGCACATGATGATACCAGACCGTCGGCCGGGACCGGGCCAGCGTTTATTTGTCACGCGGGCCCTCCGAATTTTCCCCGGATCGAAACGGGCCCTTCACGGCCAGCACCAGATCGCGTTCGTCGCGATTATCCAGAACGAAGACGCGGTAGCGATCGCCGCCCGGATCAACGCGAACCACAATGTGGCCCGGTGCGGCAGCCAACTGCGTGGCGCGCTGCCCGATAACGATCCGCGCCGCGTCCCTTAAATCCGTTGCGAAGACCAGGCGTTCAGAGGGCGACAGGCGGCTGTTCAGGATGCGCTTCAAAACATCTGGCGCCGGATGGCTGGGGGCCCAGCTGGGTACAATCAGCACGCTGGATCGCAGGTTTCCGAGGAAAGCCTCGCTCTCTTCTCCCATCGAGCCGTGTTGATTGACGACATGCACGTCGACGTGTCCAATGATGGGAGCGATGGCCGATTCCACGTTGTGCCAAGCCGGGAATCCGGGGTCGGGCGTTCCCGGAAGATCGCCTCCCGTAAAATATCGGAACTGTCCGTAGCTCAGCCGGAAACCCAGACTGCACATGTTTTCATTTGGCCGGTCGGCAGCCACGAGTGAATCGAGCGGCGGAAATAATTGCCGCGTCTGCTGGCCGGAACCGGTCCACATTTCGCCGTTGCCAATGATGTTGCGAATCTCGAATGACGGATAGCCGGATGCATTGTGGCGAAGTACCAGTTGGCCGGACGATCCTGGTTTGAATCGCGCAACCTGCATGCCGTTTTTCCGCCGTGCCTCGAGAAACTTGCGATAATTCGCGATCATCTCGTCATTCGCCGGTACCAGGTAGGAGTAATCCGGCCACGCCCGGTCGAGCAGCGTGTGAATAGCCAATGCGTCGCCAACCTCTGTGATCCCCGTCAGCCGATACGCTCCACTGGCGTCGAGCGGCGACGAAGACCTTAGTTGCCCCATATGATCCGGGTGAAAATGGGTCACCAGCGCGTAGTCCAGGCCCGTTACTCCGGGCGGCAGATGCCGCTGGATGTAGCGCGCGATCCAGGCCCCCGGTGCCCGCGAAGCATCTGGATGAGGGTCCGTCTCAGCGATGCCGTCGGCTGCGGCCCCGGCGTCGACCAGCAGGGTAGTGCCGTCGGGCAGGATGAACAACGCCGCGTTTCCCCGCCCTGTGGCGATCTGATGGATGTCGAGCATACCCGGTGCCCACGCCGGCAGCGGCGATCCGGTAACAGCTTCGCCCTGCGACCAAGCTGGGCCCAGCGCCGCAATGCAGCCTAGAACAATTGTGAGTGCGTTCTTCATTGGCGACGGATAGGATCGTTAAATCAGACCCATCATGACACGCCAAAGCGTGGGATCAACCTTGTAACAATCAACTAACCTGCGCCCTGGGATCAATGAGTTGCGGCTGGGAGATTGCAGATTATCGTTTTTCTTGCCGATTAATAGATAGAGACAGGACTGTGAGATGACAAGTCAGCACACCAGCCAACCGCGTGCATTGACACACCTCAAAAAGCTTCCTGTTCGCATCGTTCATGGAATCGTTCTCAGCTGTGGATTGTTTCTGTTGCACGCACTTTGCGTCATCAAATTGGGTGTCCAGGGTCATGGGCCTCTGGTTTCCGCTTTGCTGTTGCTGGCCGAAGGCGCGGCCTGCGCGACTGCGTGTTACGGTGCAAGCCGCCGTTCCGGCCCCCTGGGACACTATTTTTGGCGTCTGATCGCCCTCTCATTTCTGGTCTGGATTGTTGCCGAACTGGTGGGCACCGTAGGCCCATCGGGCGCGGTGGAGGATTTGCTTTTTCAGTTTTCGACATTTCCGCTGGGGATGACCCTGTTTCTCGAGCCGGACTACGAACCGGCGCGGTTCGATCCGCTGCACTGGGCGGATTTCGTCCAAACACTGCTGTTGTGGATCACGCTTTACGTGTATTTCACCCCCAATGGAATGGCTCCCTCGGTGTATGGGCCGCTGTGGAACAGAAGTATGTTTGTGGATAGCTTACTGCTTCTGTCGTTCCTGCTGCGCGGGATCTTCACTAATTCGGCGACCATTCGATCACTTTTCTTGCGAACATCCATTTATTGCCTGGTCTGCGGCGCCGCTGAAGTTTACGGTAGTGTTCCGCCCATTCCACACCCCGGAGATTGGTTCGATCTGATCTGGGGCTCGGTGGTGCTGGTTGCGCTGCTCATTGCATCCAGTTGGAACGGCCGGGAAGAAGGCCCTGCTGCCGGCATCTCTAAGGCGCGTCATACCGCATTTCAACAGCTCTTTCCTTTGGTATATCCCGCGCTGATCATGGCTTTGCTGGGACGCGTGGCGCACTACAATCCCATAGCCGCGGCGGCCATTGGGGTAGGCGCATTCGCCTGTTTCAGCTGCCGCCTGCTGGTTACTCAAAGCCGCTTGCGGAAGGGTGAAGCCAGCCTGCGCAAGGCCAAGCAGGACGCCGAACTGGCGAACCGCGCCAAAAGTGAATTTCTGGCCAACATGAGCCACGAGATCCGCACCCCCATGAACGGCGTCATCGGCATGACCGAACTGGCGCTGGACACCAGCCTCACCAGCGAGCAGCGGGAATATCTGGATACCGTGCGAAGTTCGGCGGAGTCTTTGCTCACCATCATCAACGACATTCTGGATTTCTCAAAGATTGAAGCCGGGCGCCTGGAATTGAATCTGGTTCGCTTCAACCTGCGAAACGATCTGGAGGAGGCCGTACGCGCCCTGGCCGTGCGCGCCCACGAGAAGGGTCTCGAACTGCTTTGCGAATGGGGTGCCGGCGTTCCCGATTATGTGATTGGCGATGCGGTACGGGTCCGCCAAATCGTCGTCAATTTACTTGGGAATGCCATCAAGTTTACCCACCACGGAGAGGTTGCCTTGGAAATTGTCCGCGAAGAGGCCGCCGATGGCGAGGTGGCATTGCACTTCGTCATCCGCGACACAGGCATCGGCATCGCGGCCGAAAAGCAGAAGCTGATCTTTGAGGCTTTTTCGCAGGCCGATGGCACCACTACGCGAAACTATGGCGGCACCGGTCTGGGCCTGAGTATCTCCACCCGGCTGGTGGACGCCATGCACGGTCGAATCTGGGTGGTGAGCGCACCGGGAGAAGGAAGTACGTTTCATTTCACTGCTCGCTTTGGCGCCGCGGCGGACTCCCAGGCTCCCGAGGGCCGCAGTTTGCCGCGTGGCTTGCCGGTGCTGGTGGTTGATGATAATCTCACCAACCGCCGAATCTTGAGCGACGTCCTGAAGCAGTGGGCCATGAAGCCCGTTGCCGCCTCCAGCGGCGTGGAGGCGCTGCTTCTCATACGCCGGGCGTTCGAAACCGGAGATCCGTTCCGCTTGATTATCACCGACGTTCACATGCCGGGGATGGATGGATTCGAACTGGCGGAGCAGCTCAAGAAATCGCCCTACTCCTCCGGTGCCGTGGTTCTGATGCTGACCTCTGGAGAGCGTCCCGGGGATATCTCCCGAGCTCGCGAATCGGGAGTTTCGAACTACTTGTTGAAGCCTGTACGCAAGTACGAGTTGCGGGATGTTATCGCAAAGGCGCTGGATCCGCGGCCTTCGTCACAGCCCAACGGAACCGCTTCCCCGCCCGATCCCTCATCTTTGCGCCGCCTGCAGCAGATTTCAGGCACGCGCGTCCTGCTGGCCGAAGATAATCTGGTGAACCAGCGGGTGGTGCAACGCATTCTGGAAAAAAGAGGGCACAGTGTTTTCCTGGCAAGCAATGGCAGAGAAGCATTGGAGGCTCTTGCGCAGCACGATTTCGACCTGGTCCTGATGGATGTGCAAATGTCTGAGATGGACGGCCTGGAAGCCACCCGCGCTATCCGTGAAACCGAGAAGGCCAGCGGCTTGCACGTGCCCATCATCGCCCTCACCGCGCATGCCATGAAGGGCGATCAGGACAGATGCCTGGCGGCGGGCATGGACGGATATCTTTCCAAGCCAATCCTGGCAGCAGATTTGCTGAACACGATAGAAGCATACAGCAAACAGGCTGACCTGGATGCGCCTGTGATCCGCTAATCACGAAACTCGAAAACAAGTTTGTTTCTGCATGCTATCTTTGTTTCCGGAGACGCTTACCGGTGCTGTCTCTGAAACCAATATGCGATGCCGATTGGGAGTAAGTTGTGCGTTCAGCTCTTAAGACCGCGCTGCTGGTTCTCTACAACCTCGCCTTTGTCTGTGCTGCCTTTGGAATAGCGGAATATGTAGCGCGCCGCATGACCGGTTCGCCGGCCAGCCAGATCGAGTTGACACTGAACCGCTGGACCGCTTTTCGCAACAATCCCAGTTACAGCGGCAACCGCGTTCAGTTGAATGAATCCGGATTTCGCCGCGACCACAACGTTTCGCTCGAAAAGGCGCCAGGCACCGTTCGTCTATTCTTGCTGGGCGGATCAGTGGCCTATGGCGGCGAAACGCTCTATCCAGAGATCGACGACAGCTGGAGAATCGACAATCACCAGACCATCGATTTCGATCTGGAACAGCGCCTGAACCAGGCTTTTCCGGCAAGGCATTGGGAAGTGATCAATGCGGCCGTCAAGGGCTACTTTCTCAATCAGGATTTAGCGCTCTATCTTTCCACTGTGCAACGTTATCATCCCGATTATCTGGTCCTGTTGGACGGCGTGAACGACCTTTTCGCTACCCTGCGATCCCCGGACACATACGACCCCTACAGCCAGGCTGGGCTCGGCGAGGAATTCGCCGGTCTCACCAGCCCTGCATCCATATCCCTGCGGCTGATGTCGTCCACCTGGCTGCTCAACCGCAGTTCGTTGTACCGGCTGATCAAAGAACGCGAAAGCCGCCGGGAACAACTTCGCGCGCGTCAGAAGCGGGTACGCGAGGCGGAGACCGGCATGACGGCCGACGAGCAGCACCGGTATCAAGCGGCTGCCGGGAAAATCCAAGAGTACATGCGTCCGGTGCGCCAGATTTATCATCTGGCAACGCTAGAGGGAACCAGTACGCTATTTGTGCTGCAACCTCAAATCGCCGTAACCCGGAAGCCGCTGACGAACACCGAGAGCCGGCTGCTGGACTATTGGTCGAAGATCGACGGGCCTCTCTATGTTCAGGGATTTCGGACCTTGTATCCTCGGCTGGCCAGCGAGCTTTCGCAAGGATCGCTGACGGAAGGCTACCGGTTTCTGGATCTGACGGGCGTCTTCGATCACATGAGCGCTCAGGCGTTCACCGATTATTGCCATTTGACACCGGCCGGCAACCAGGCCGTGGCGGATAGAATATTCGATTCTTTGGCGGCCTCGATGCAATAACCGCGTCCGCTGCTGCTCAGTGCAGTGGGGCAATGTCAGCGGCCACTCGCAGGCCAAGAAACGGAATGCGAGTATCGGGAGGCATGGGATTGCGAAAGGCAGTGCGCAACACTTTCGGCAATTCGTCGGCCCAACTGCTGCCTCGCACCACCCGCAGCCCGGCCCCGTATGGCCGCGCGGGCAATGGCGCCACGGGAGATCCACCGGAAAACGGCTGATAGAGACTGGCCGTCCATTCATAGGCGTCTCCGCCCATGTCATAAAGGAAATACGGATTGGGCAGAAATTTCCCAACCGGCGAGCTGCCCAGGAAAGCATCCTGATAACCAGCCATATGTTCCCAGGCGAAATACTTTCCGCTGGCTTCGTCGGCGAAGTTGCCTGCCCCTTCGGGAGGCGGCCACTGGTCGCCCCAGGGAAAGCGGCGGTCGTCGCCTCCGCGTGCTGCAAACTCCCATTCGTCCTCGCTGGGAAGCCGGTAAATCCGCCCCGCGTCGCGCTCCGCGGGCAGAGCGTTCAGCCATGCCATGAATGCCAGCGCGTCGTGATAGCTGACATTGACGACGGGCTGCTCGTCGCCATCCAGGTCTATCCCGCGATAAGGCGGCACGTGGTGATCGGGACGGAAGCGCCTGTATTCGCGATTCGTCACCTTATACATGGAGAGGAAGAATGCGTGGCGAAACGCAGGATGATGGCGCGTTTCGTCGCTGCGGTGTTCCGCATCCGATGCAATGGACCCCACCAGCTCATAAGATTTCGGCTCTGGAATGCGGAGCAGACGCATGCCGATCGAATTGGTCAGCGAATCGATGCGCTCCAAGGGACTCAGCAGTTCCGGATACCAGGGCTTCAGCCGCTGGTAGCGAACCCGATCCTCCTGTGTCAGGGTGCCCAACCGCTTCCGGCCGGCGAGTTCGGAAAGAAACAGACTGCCGTAGACTCCAAAAACGCCGTCCTTGCGCTTGCCATTGGCCTCGGTAAGCTCGGTGAACGCCATGTGATCGTAGTATTCCGGGCCCAGGTGGATCTCGGGAGTGCGCGCAGGCAGGCGCTGAAAGAACGCCCGGATGGGCGAACGAACCGGGGCCTCTGGATCGCCCGAAAGGTCCAGCCGGTCGATGCGGTGGCAGATGGCGCAGTCCGTGGATGCGTGAAGACCGGGTGTCTTGGGATCGCGCTCGCCGTCTTCGTCGAAGGTTACCGACGCCGGGACCAGTGCGCCGCTGCTGTCGTAAACCGAAAAATTCCAGAACGTATCGGCACGCTTCCGCAGCACCTCAGCTTCTACAAAGTTGCCGCGTTTATCGAAGGACTCCGCTACGATTACCGTTCCCTTGCCGTAGAGCAAAAAGTCGTTGTTGCCGAAGTAAGACACCAGAGCGTCGGCGATGCGGTCTTTGCTGATGTGCAGCACCCGCCGGCGATGGAACGTTGCGCTGTCCACGGGAATCGTCATCCAGTTAGGATTGTCGCGATAAGGATTTTCCTTGAGCAGGGCCTGCAGGTTTGGATATGGTTGGGTGAGCTGGTAGTAGTGCTTCTCCATGTAGCCGTTCATCCCGGCAACACCGATGTCACTCACCGAAGATGCGATCTGACGCAGCGTTCCCGCGGGTCCCGGCGCAAGCCGGTCCAGGTCTACAAACAGTTCCTTGCCCTGGCGTTGCACAATCTTGCCGTCCAGCACGCTGGGAGAATCCGCATTTGCCCCCAGAATGGTTTGCAATTGGTAGAGGAACGCGGACGACAGGTAGTGGCTGTTATGAACCGTTCGGGCGGGAATAACTATGTGCAATAAGCGGGATTGAAATCCCAGCAGCGCACCGGCCAGAAGCGCGAGCAGCCCGATTCGCCGAATCCAGCGCATTCATCCACAATTATATGCTGGCCCTGCCAAGCCGAAGTGAGTTCGGTCTCCAGGACAGACTTTATTTCTTTGCGTCCTTGCCCACGTAATGAACCGCGTCTCTTTCCTGGCAAACAAACTCCATCAGTTCGCTGTCCGGCATCAGTTGATGGTTCACCCGCACGGTGAACGGCTTGGTGTAGGCTTTGGGATCTTCGATGGTGATGTCGATCTGCATCAAGCCGAACTTTGGCCGGCGCCAGCGCTCCGTCATTTTGCCGGTGGTGGTGAGCGGGCTGCCCTCCACGTCCAGCCACACGTCGTCACGGAAGCCGGTGGTCTCAACCACCAGCGTGTCGCCTTCCCAGTGTCCCACCGAATAGCCGTACCACCAGGGTTCGGGATCATTATTCGGCAGCGGCCGGCCGTCTGTCAGAATCCGGCGAACATTCCCGTTGGCTTCATAAAGGATCACGATTTCGTGCTGAGTCTGGACGATCTCGCGGGGCTGCGGGTGCATGTGCAGCTGGGTTAAGCCAAGCGGCAGGCACAGCGCGTCCGGATTGTCCTTGTTGTCATTCCCTTTTCTTTGAGCGCGCACCTGTGCGCCCCACGGGGTGAAAGGGAGGAGGCCGTCCTTGAAGCCCGCGCCGATGTTGAAGAACTGCGCCACTGGAGGATCGTCCGGCGAGGAAGGAATCGCGAAAGGCAAGGGCGCGGTGCCGTTTAGATCCACACCAGGCCGCGCTTTGCTGTGCGCCGGTTCCCATAGCCCCGAGAAATCGGGCTTGTCATAAGCCGTGCGGGGCGGCGGCGCCGCGAAATCGATTTTTCCCTCGGCGGTCCTGGGGCCGGATGTAGGGTGATTGGGCCACTGCGCGAACATCGCTATCGCGCCGATGTTCAGACCGGCTAGTAGGCCTGCGATCTTGGAAATTCTCATCTTCGTCATCTTACTCTGTACAGGCGGAAGTCTTCACATCAAATACTGATAGGTCCGATCAATTAGTGATAGACGGGCGATTGCGAAACGCGGCCGCAAATCAGGCTCTGGACTGTGGCCTTACTTGTCCGCCGGAACCGGAACTGACGCAACCGCGATGCCCTTATCCTTCATCAAGGATTCCAGCAGCGTCACGGTTTTCGGAAACGCATCCGCGCCGCCGCGAACCCCGCCGGCACCGCGAGCGACGTCGAGCGGCGTACGGCCGGCGGCGTCTTTGGCGCTCAGGTCGGCACCATTGGCAACCAGGAATTGGATGAACGTATCGAAGCCGTGCTCGGCGGCGCCGTGCAGCGCGGTTTGGTTCGGGATGGCATTCGCGCTCGGCATCTGACTGCCACGATGGGCGTTCTGTTGCGCAATGCGCGCGCCCACGCTCTCACCCGCTCCGAAAGCGCCCACGCCACCGCGGCCACGGTCCGTCACTGATCGGGCATTCACATTCGCGCCCGCTTTCACCAGCAGATCCATGCTGGCGAGCACACCTTGGTCGGTACGGTTCCGTCCACGCGTTACACGCGCGCCATAGTCGACGCCGGCCGCGGCCATCAATGGCGTGATGCCTTCCTTGCTCGGCAAATCGACCAGCGCTTTGTACTCCAGCAACAACGCGACAAACTTGTCGTCTCCGCCACGCGCGGCGCGCAATAACGGCGTGGCTCCCTGGGCCAGCATGGTGTCGCCGCCGCGATCCTGCGGAACATCGCGATAGGGCGGACGCCGCTTCAACTGAATATTCGGATTCGCGCCTTTTTCCAGCATCATACGACCGAGGTCGACGGCCGTGAGTTTATCCGGACTCGGCAGAACCGCCACCGCGCCGTTTCCTTTTGTCGGCAGCGTGCTCACATCGGCCGCCATGTAGACCGGCGAGCGGCCGAACAGATCCCATTTGTCCAGGTCGGCTCCGCCTTGAACGAGCACAGCAGCCGTGTCGAAATGCATGTTCTCCAGCGCCAGCAGCAGCGGCGTCTCGCGATCCGGATCCTCGGAATCGGGATCGGCCCCGGCGGCCAGAAGATTCTGAACGCAGGCCCCGCAACCTTCTCGCGCGGCGTAGTGCAACGGCGTAAATCCGCCCTTGTTCATGTCCTTGGGGCGCGGCTCCTGGATAACCTTTCGCTCCCACTGATTGACCTTGCCGTGATCGTTCAGGTTTGCGCCATTGGACGCGAGAAACTTCACCATGTCGGCCTGGCTTTGCGCGGCGGCCCACATGAGCGCGGATTGTCCACCCCAGTTTTCCTTGGCGTTGATGTCGGCTCCCGCGTCCAGCAGCGCCTTGGCCGCGTCAACCTTACCGCTGCGCGCAACGGCCATCAGCGGAGTTTCGCTATTCGGCGTTCTGAAATTGGGATCGGCGTGGGCCTTCAGCAGCGCTTCGATGATAGGCGCTGAACCGATGATCGCGGCTTCGGTAAGGGCCGAGGTGCCAAACTGGTTCGCCAGCTTCACATTCGCGCCGGCTTTAATCAGCGCACGCACCAGTTCCAGATCGCCATTCGCCGCGGCATACATAACGGCGGTGGTGCCATCGGCGCCGGCGGCGTTCACGTCGGTGCCCTTGGCGCTCAGTAACTGCATGGCCGCGATGTGGTCGCCCGATTCGGCCGTTTCCAGCAGCGCCGGGGCGCCAGCGAACACCATCGATGTGCCGGCAAGCAATACTGCGATGGCAGCCACGATCCTGCACATGTCTAGACCTCCGAGAGACCTTCCACGCCGTCGCCGATGGACTTCACCGGGATTTCGTTGCGCTGCAGCAGCGTAAGCAGCAGTTCGCCGTGACGCGAATCCTGTGGATACTTCACATGCTGGCCGCCTTTGATCTTTCCGTTGGCGTGTCCAAGTATCGCCGATGGCAGCGGATCGTTATTGTGGCGATCGCTGTTGCTCATGTCGCTGCCGAACAGAATGGTGGAATGATCCAGCACCGTACCATCGCCTTCTTTCGCGCCCTCGATCTTCTTAATGAATCCGGCGAACTCTTCGGTGTGATACTTCTGAATCTTCACCAGCTTGTCCATCTTCTCCGGGTTGTTGCCGTGATGCGACAAGGGATGGAACCCCTCGGAAATCGCCAGGTTGGTGTAGGTGCGCATGCTGGCTTCGTGATCCATGGAAAGCGTGATCACGCGCGTGATGTCGGCCTGGAACGCCAGCGCCATCAGATCGAACATCAGCTTGAAATATTCCGTGATGTCGTTCGGCGTGCCGATGGGCGCATCCGGGATAACCAACTCCGTGTTGTGGGCCTTCTCAGCCATCTGCACGCGCCGTTCAATCTCGCGAACCGAGTCCAGATAATCGCCCACCACGTTGCGGTCCGGCACACCGAGGCTGGCTTGCAGGCGCCGGGCTTGGGCTTGCACGCGATCGAGAATGCTGCCGGTTTCCGTTAGAATCTGCGCGCGTTCCTGATCGGTGTCGCCCTGTCCGAACAACTTCTGGAAGACCGCCCGCGGATTGCTTTCCTGAGGCAGGGGCTGGGTGGGCGTGCGCCACGCGATGCGGGCGCTGCCCTGGCCGACGCTTAGCTCGAGCGACGGCAGGCGCGTGTCTTGTCCAACGTAGCGCACGGCGATCTGATCGGCGCTGACGCCTGAGTCCGGACCATTCTTGCCGAAGTCCCAGGGCTTCACGGCGGTCAACCATCCTTGTTCGATATAAGCATGGGGCTCGGGCGTTTCCGCGGGCTTGTTGCGCAAGCCGGAGACGATGGTGAGATGCTTGCGGAACGGTTCCAGCGGCTGCAGGATCGGCGACATGGTGAAGCTTGTCCCGGTTTCCTTGGGAGACCAGCGATCCATGATGGCGCCGTGGGGAAAACCCACAAAAGCAAAGCGCTTGGGGATCTTCCCGGCGGGAGTCGTCGTCGCGGCAGTGGCGGCGGGAATCATGGCTCCCAGCAGAGGCAGTCCAATAGCGGCTCCTGCTCCCTTGAGAACGGTTCGGCGCGCAATGTGCTTCTTGGATATGAACATGGGCTTCTCCTAATTATCTTCTCGCACTCTGTACCGGTTCCGGCTGCTGCTGCGGCACGCGGCGCATCTTAAACTGGTCGGTATTCACCACGGCCTGAACGATGGCCGAAAACTTGTAATCCGATGCCTGGGTGTCGCGTACGATTTTGCGGACAGTGGGCATGTCGTAATACTCGCGCGTGCGGCCCATCGAATAGGTTAAAAGGGCTTCGGCGAAGGTCTGCACAAATTGTTCGGGACGGCGCAAGAGAGCATTGCGCAGATCGTCGGGTCCGTTGATCTTGGTGCCGTCGGGCAATTCGCCCGCCGAATCGATGGCCGTGTTGGCATAACGGTCTTTGTCTCTCCACATTCCAACCGCGTCGAAATTTTCGAGCGCGAAACCCAGCGGGTCCATGATGGAGTGGCAGGAGGAGCACGTCGGATTGGCACGGTGTTTCGCCATCAACTGGCGGACGGTGAGCGCTTTCGTGGTGCCAATGTCCTTGTCGTCCAGGGTCGGAACGTTAGGCGGCGGGTTGGGAGGCGGCACGCCTTCAATGTGGCTGAGGATGAACTTTCCGCGCAGCACGGGAGACGTCCGGTTGGGATAAGCGGCCGCCATCAGTACGGCGCCCTTACCCAGTAAGCCCCAGCGTGCGGACTCCTTCAAGTCCACCCGGCGGAATTCATCGCCTTTCACGTCCTTGAGGCCGTAGTGCAGCGCCAGGCGCTCATTCACGTAAGTATGGTTGGCGCGCAGCAAATCCACCACGCTGCGGTCATCCCGGAAGATACTGTCGGAAAACAGGGTGAGCTCGGTGCGGAAGTCCTGACGCGGATCCATAAAGCCGGAAGCGTACGGGAATACGTCCCGGTCAGGAACGATCTCGTCCAGTTTGCTCATCTCGAGCCACTGGAATACGAAATCGCTCGCCAGTGTCTTGGATCGCGGATCGGCCAGCATGCGCTTCACCTGCGCGTTGAGCGTCGCTGGATTGCTGAGTTTGTTCTTGCTCGCCAGATCGAGCAGTTGATCGTCGGGGATGGAGTTCCACAGGAAGAACGAAAGCTTCGACGCCAGTTCCAGATCGGTGATGGCGTACTTCTCACCCGGCTTCAATCCCGCAGGAACACGCTCTCCGCGATACAGGAAGAACGGGCTGGCCAGCATGCCGGTAATCCCTTCTCGAATGCCGGCTTCGAAACCGCCCTCCTTCGCTCCGTCGGCATAGTAGAGCATGAGCTCCGCAAGGTCATCGTTCGTTACCGGACGACGATAAGCCCGTTTGGCCAGCGCGGAGAAAATCTGCTTGGCGCAGACCTCGGGCGTCATCCCTTTATTGCTTTGGGTTTTGTCCTTGGCTGGACTGCAGGTGAAGATGCGATCGCGGCTGGGCGTGGAACTGAGGCCCGTCACGTCGAATGGGCCGAGAAGCTGAAACGAGCTGACGCGGTAGGAACGATCCTGTCCGCCGCCGGGCGCAAATATCTGCAACTGGTCGTCGGATTGGGCGAAACTCTGGCGCCGGAAAGTGACACCGATCTTGTGCGGCCCCGCCGTCGCGTCGAACTTTATGTTCTTCAGGCGCGCATTCACCCGATCCAGCGCCCCGCTCTGCACCTGATCGTAGAGCTTCATGTCTTCTTCGCCGCCGATAACCGTTTGGTAAACGATTTTGTCATCTACCGTCACAACGAGCGGATTCTCATACTCCATGCCGTTGCCCCAGATGTGGGTGGCCATGTCGGCGATATTGATTTTGTATTGGCCGTCGGCGGGCAAATCCACGTTCGCAAGAATGCCGCCCCGTGTCCCCAGCGGCAATCCGGGAACGTGTGTAAGCTGGCTGCCCGAAGCGGCGCGAAATGTCCAGCCCTGGGCGCGAGTATCCCGCTTTCCGAGAGCCGCCAGAGCGACGTTATGAGCGGCATGAACGTATTGCTCCACAAAGGACGGTGAAACCTGCAGGGCCGATGCGATGTTGTCAAAACCCTGCGCGCTGTCATCCGGCGGCAGAAGGTCCGCACCGTTGACATCCACCAAAAGCAGATCATGGACCGCGTTTTCGTACTCCTTGCGATTCAACCGATGCAAGACCTGGCTATCGGTGACGTGCTGGGGCGCGGGAAGCTTGTCGAGCGACTCTTCCAGGTACGCCACCAGCGAATCCACCGTTTTGCCGTCGGGCTGCTTCGCCCCGGGAGGCGGCATAACGCGGCCGCGCAGCTTGCGCACAGCCTTCTCGAAAAGTTCGGGATCCTTGGCAATGCTGTCCGCTGTGATGCCTTGGAAACTGATGCCGCCGATCTTGGCTTTGTCGCTGTGACAGCCCGAGCAGTATTGTTTGACGGTGGCCAGATTCCCATCGGCTGAATCCTGAGCTTGGATTGCGGGCGAAGCGGCCAGGAGGCCTAGCAGGGCGATCAACGGAATCGAGTTCTTAAGCATCTGGTGGTTCTTAAGCATCTGGTGGCTCTTAAGCATCTGGTGAAAGATAGGCACACAAGCTCTCGAATGAGCGGCGAATGAATTCATCCGGATTCCCCATTTTGGCTTCGTATTCCTTGGCCGGCTTGGCTTCCACGGCTTCCGACGGGCTGTGCCCTTTGTTCAGCATCTGATTCAGACGGTCATAGATGGTGCCGTACATTTCGAACTGCGCTGCGACGTCGGCAAAGCTCAGCAGCGGGCCTTGCGCGGGTACGATCTTGGTGTCTTTGTTCGCGACGCTCTGGATGCGCTGCATTCCGCCGACGATGCCGCCGATCCAGCCTCCGGTCCACCAATCCACCACCGGCCAGCCTTGTCCGTAGGCGGCGTCGCCAACCGCCAGGGTGTTCTGCTGCGGGAAGTAAACATACAGATCGCCGTCAGTGTGCGCCGCATCGGAAATATAACCGTAGCGGATTCCGGAACTGAGAGCGCCCGTATCGTAAAAGGTTTTATTGGGTTGGGCGATCTTGGGAAGCTTCTTGAATTTCTGTCCGTTCCAGGGCCAGGTAATGTTTTGTTGCAACCACAGGCGCGTATTCTCGTGGGCCACAATGGTGGCGCCGGCCATCCCTAGAACCTGGTTGGAACCGGTCTGTTCGGGATGCCAATGCGTATTGAATAGGGTCCGCACGGGAGCGCTATTTGGCAGCGCGGCCACCGCCTGTGCCAGCGCCGCGGCGTTCTGCGGCAGTCCGCCATCCACCAGCACGACGCCATCTGCGCCGGTACGGGCAACCACGTTACAGCCCGCGCCGCTGAGGAGATAGAGGTTTTCGCCCAGTTGGGTGGTGGAAATGCTCGCCGTTTGCGCAAACGTGTACGGAGTTACGGCCAAGCCGGCGGTCGCGGCCTTCAGGAACGTCCTACGCGTTGGAGACGACACAGTTCCCCCACATAAAGTATACTTC
>DATHNM010000385.1:0-8179 GCA_035486095.1 Bryobacteraceae bacterium | reverse complement strand
CACGCGGCACGGCTGCGAGTGCATCATGGGCTGTCCCACGCGGCACGCGAATGCCTTTCCGAACTCCGGCATGTTGGAGACCACTCCATTGATGCGGTACTCATCGGGCGAATGTTCGTTGGTGATGGCGTTCATCCGTTTGCTCTCGGGACGTTCGTCGCCGCAAGCCCATTGCGCCATGCCGATAAAGAAGCGCTGGTCCGGCGTGAAACCGCCCAGGGGCTGCAGATCCTGGTCTTTCGTCTCGCTCTTCCAAGCCAGGTACGCCAGCCAGGTGCCGCCCAGATCCGCCAGATCCTCGCCCAGCGTCAGTTTGCCGTTGATCTTGATGTCGTCGATCACGGTGTATGTGGAATACTGATCGGACACGCAATTGGCGCGTTTCTGGAATTCGTCCGCGTCGCTCTTGGACCACCAATCCTTCAGGTCGCCCTTGGCATCGAACTGGCGGCCCTGGTCGTCGAACCCATGCGTCAGCTCGTGCCCGATGGTGGCGCCGGTGTTGCCGTAGTTGGGCGCGTCGTCCAGCTTGGGATCGAACAGCGGCGGCTGCAGCACTCCCGCCGGAAAATTGATGTCGTTCATTTGTGGATCGTAATAAGCGTTCACGGTGGGGGGCGTCATGCCCCACTCGCTGCGATCCACCGGCTTGCCTATTTTGGCCAGTTCGCGTTTGGATTCGAAAATGGTGGCGCGCTCCACATTGCCGAAATAATCGTCAGGCGCTATTTTGATGGAGCTATAATCGCGCCATTTATCCGGATATCCGATTTTGTTGACGATTCCGTGCAGTTTTTCCAGCGCCCGCTGCTTGGTCTCATCTCCCATCCACGGCAGTTCCTTGATCTCGCTCTGCATGGCCGATTCAATTCCGTGCGTCATTTTGAGAGCGCTTTGCTTGGTGGCGGGCGCGAACGTTTTGGCGACAAATTCCTGGCCCAGCGCCTCGCCGATATCGCCATCCACGCGCCGCACGCAGCGCTTCCAGCGGGGTGGCATCTGTTCTACTCCACGCAGGTATTTGCTATAGAAATCAAAATTCGCGTTGTCAAAAGCGGCCGGCAGGAATGGCGCCTTGGAATGCACCAGGTGCCAGCGCAGATAAGTTTTCCAATCGTCGATGCTATGCGCAGCCAGCAACTTCTGCATCTCCTTGAAGTATGCCGGCTCAGTGACGTTGATCACCGCTGTATCGGGCGCCTGCGTGGCCTTGAAATAAGCCGCCCAACGGAAGGAAGGCGTCAGAGCCTGGATCTCGGCCGGCTTCATCTTGTGAAACAACTTGTAAGGATCGCGTTTCTCCACGCGCGTTAGCGAAGCTTTCGCCAGCTCTGTCTCGATGTTCATAACGGTCTGGGCATGGCTCTTCGCCAGTGCCGGCGCCTCGCCCAGAAGTTCGAACATATGCTGCATGTGCTCCACATACTTCTGGCGCGTCTCCACCGATTTCGCGTCGGTCTTGGTGTAATAATCGCGGTCCGGAAGGCCCAGCCCGCCGGCATCCGCGAACGCGATCACGCGGCTGGAGTCCGCGTAATCCTGGCTCGATCCAAAGCCGAACAACATCCCGTTACCCGCCATCGCAAGATGCTGGCGCCCCAGGTAAGCCGGCAAATCGCGAACCGATTTCAGCGCCGCAATCGCGTTCAGTTCCGGTTTCAGCGGCGCCGTTCCAGCCCGCTCTTCAGCCGTCTGGTTCATGCAGGCGGCGAAATAGTCGCCAATTTCGGTTTCCACCAGATTCCGGCTGGCGCTTGGCTTGGATGCTTCCACGAGAATCCCATAAAGAAAGCGCTCGTTATCTTCGTTGAGCTTGGAATACACGTCCCAGCGAGCCTGATCGGGCGGGATCGGATTCTTCTTGATCCATGCTCCGCACGCGTAGTGATAGAAGTCGGTGCAAGGATCGACCGAGCGGTCCATCGACGAAGTGTCCAGACTGGGGCTATAGGGCAAGGCGAACAGCGGCGAGTCCGCGGTTTGTCCCCAAGCCAAAATGGGGACGAATATCAAAAGCGGAAAGAGCGAGGATCTCACAGTGATATAGTAAAACACGAAGTGCATCGAAGACCGTCCATCCCAATCTGGGAGGGTTTCCAGTGAAAAACCATTTCCACATGTATTTGATTTCGGCGGCTGCGCTGGCCGCGCTTTGTTTGCTCCCGGCAGTGACGTGCGCGCAGTCCGATCCCGCGGCGCCCCAGGTGACAAAGAAGCCCATCGGCGTCTGGGACGATGCCAAGCGCGATAATCCGGCGCCCATTACCTTGTCGCCCGGACAAATGCCCCGCTTGCCCGATGGCAAGCCCGATCTCACCGGCGTTTGGGACATTCCCTACGTGCCCGATATGTCCAAAGGTATCGGCCCGCTGCCTTACACGGCGTGGGGCGAAGCGAATTTCAAGGCTTACGATCCAGGCAAGTTCGATTACACGGCGCACTGCCTGCCGGCCGGATTAACGCGCCAGATGAACACACCCATGCCGCTTGAAATATTCCAGATGCCCAAGCGCGTGGCGATTCTTTTCGAGGCCTGGAACACGTTCGTGATCATTCCCACCGACGGGCGCGATCATCCCAAAGACCCCGATCCCACCTGGATGGGCACCTCCGTAGGACGCTGGGAAGGCGACACCCTGGTGGTGGATTCGGTCGGATTCAACGACAAGACGCGCCTGGATACGCTGGGCCATCCGCATAGCGATCAGCTGCACGTGATCCAGCGTTTCAGCCGCGCAGACCCGCTGCATCTGGCCTACGAAGTAACCGTGGACGATCCGAAAGCGTACACCAAACCCTGGACCAACAAACGCGTCTTCACGCTGAAGCCGAAGTGGGAGCTGATGGAATATTCGTGCGAGGAAAACAACAAAGAGATCACCGAAGGGCTGGTTAAATGAAGGCAAGATTCTTAGGTTATTTGGCAGCCGGCGTGGGATTGCTGCTCTCGAGCGCGCCCATCTTCGCACACCACTCTTTCGCCGCCGAGTTTGACGTAAACAAGCCCGTGACGCTCAAAGGCACCGTGACCAAAGTGGAATGGACCAACCCGCACGTCTGGATTTACATGGACGTGATGGATGAACAAGGCAGCGTCGACCACTGGCAGTGTGAGAACGGCGCTCCCAACACCCTGGCCCGCATGGGTTGGACGCGAAACTCCTTGAAGGCCGGAGATCAGGTGACGGTGCAAGGTTTTCGCGCCAAGAATGCGGACCGGACAGCCAACGCCCGTCAGATTATTCTGCCCGACGGCCGCAAAGTATTCAGCGGCTCGGCCGAGGACGGCGGCCCCGGTAAAGCCAAAGACAGCAGTCAATAATCCCGCGGGAACGTAAAACATAAAAACGTGATGGAACCAATTATGGATCTGGCCCACCTGGGCCATCTGGAAATGCTCACTCCCAAACCGGAGGAGAGCCTGGCCTTTTTTGTGAATGTGCTGGGCATGACAGAGAGCGGCCGTGAGGGCGACTCGGTTTATTTGCGAGGGTGGGACGACTATGAGCGCCACACCTTAAAGCTCACTGCGTCGAAACTGCCTGGCATGGGCCACGTGGGCTTTCGCGCTCGCAGCCCGCAGGCGCTGGAGCGGCGCGTGGCGGCTCTGAAAGGCTCCGGCTACGACATCGGATGGAACAACGGCGATCTGGCGCACGGCCCGGCGTTCGTCTGCCAGGATCCTGACGGGCACAAGATCGAGCTATATTACGAGACCCAGTGGTATCAGGCGCCGCCCGAGCTGAAACCGGCGCTCAAGAATCAGGCGCAGCGCTTCCCTGCCCGCGGCGCGAACGTGCGCCGTCTGGATCACTTCAATGGGCTGGCAGTGGATATCGAGGCCAACCGCACATTCTTTGAAAATTATCTGGGCTTCCGGCTCACCGAGCAGATCGTGCTGGACGACGGCTCGGAAGCCGCCATGTGGATGACGTGCACCAACAAGAGCTACGATTTTGCGTACACGCGCGATCACACCGGCACCAAGGGCCGCTTTCATCACGTGACCTACGCGGTGGATTCGCGCGAGGATGTGCTGCGCGCCGCCGACATTTTCCTCGAAAACGGCGTGTACATCGAAACCGGGCCCCACAAGCACGCCATTCAGCAGACGTTTTTCCTGTACGTTTATGAGCCCGGCGGAAACAGAGTGGAAGTGGCGAATGCCGGGGCGCGGCTGATCCTGGCGCCAGACTGGAAGCCCATCCGCTGGTCCGAGGCCGAGCGCAGGAAGGGCCAGGCCTGGGGCCTGAAGACCATCGAATCGTTCCACACTTACGGAACGCCGCCGGTGGAAGCGAAGCACTAAACCAATTAGAAGGTCACCGAGATATCCGCTTCCACCTGGTTCCGGTTGGTGCGCGTCGACAAATTGTTAAAAATAGGATCCACCCAGCGCGTGTAGCGGACTTCCGGCACCACATGGATGCCAAACTCATCCACCAGCTGGATGCCGGCGCCCGCCATCATTCCGATCGAAGAACGATGATCCGGCACCGTGGCTGTATCGGTGCAGCAAGTAACCGTGCCGCTGGCATCGGTGGTATCGATTGACGTCCGGATGTCGTTCGCCAGACGCCACGCTCCGCCGGCTTCCAGAAACCATCGCGGGCTACGCGGGCGTTTTCCGGTTCCGTAATAGCGCAGCAGCAAGGGAACATCGATCAAGCGGGTACGCGTATCCTCATGCGTGCTGGTGGTGGTGGTAACGGGGAAGCTGGTGCCGTTCAGAATGCTGGTGGTGGTGGTTGCCACGGTAGTGGTCATCTGATAGCCAATGCGCCGGATGAGAGCGCTCACATCCACGTAAAAATGCGTGGTCACCCGCACCTGAAAAGTCAGCCCATACCCGATGCGCTCGGATGCATTCTTGGTCTGGTATTGGGTGCTGACCTCGGAACTGTTGTTAACTGTGCTGGTCGACCCGGAAATTGGATTCAGTCCCAGCACCGACAAAGTAACTCCACCCGTGAAACGGCGTTCCGATGTTGGCGCGGGCGAAGATGACGATGACGATCCGGAGCTGGCTGGAGGAGCCGGGGGCGGGCTCTGCTGCGCGTCAGGTTGAGCTTGCTGGCCTTCGGCGCAATATCCACAAAAAATAGCCCACACGCTCAGCGCTACAAGTTTCTTCAGACAGTCCTCCAGGGAGATGATTGGTCCAACAAATCAGTTTAACCTCAATAATCTTATACGGTCCACAACTTAATGCGGGTACGTCTTTGTTAGCGTAGCGGAACGGCGTCACCTGTATCGAAAAATCTCAGTTGTGCCGGGCGGCTTTACTCGTAACGCAGAGCCTCACTCGTAACGCAGAGCTTCACTCGTAACGCAGGGCCTCAGTAGGATTCAGCTGCGAAGCGCGGCTGGCAGGCAGCATTCCGAAGATGACGCCCACGGCAACCGAGACGCCGAACGCCACCAGAACCGATGTTATCGAGATGGGGACATGGGAGAGCGGAACAACGGAGGGAATGGCGCGGCTGATGGCATCGGTGAAAAAGCGCACGCCCAGCGGGATCGAAATTCCCAGCAGAATTCCGATCACCCCGCCGGCTACGCTGATGACAATCGATTCGGTAAGAAACTGTTCCAGCACCGCGTGCCGCGAAGCTCCCACCGCCATCCGCAGGCCGATCTCGCGCGTGCGCTCGGTCACCGTCACCAGCATGATGTTCATGATGCCGATTCCGGAAATCACCAGCGCAATGGCCGATACCAGGATCAGCACGATGGTCATGACCAGGGCGATCCGCTGGGCCGCTTCCAGAATGGCGCTCAGATTTTCCACGTCGTAGCGCGCACCGGCACGATGCCGGCTTTCGATCACCTGTTTGATGGAAGCCGTTAGCGGGCGCACGTCCGAAGCGTGCCGCGCCTGAATATACATTGGGTCAATGCGCTCCACGGGAATGAACAGCTTCATCACCGTGATGGGCATCCACACAGTCTCATTGGTGATTTCGGAAAATCCGAAGGTCCCGGTGCGCTCCTTGAATGTGCCCACCACGGTGAAGCGCAGATCGTACAGCTTGATCACCTGGCCCACCGCGTCCTGCACGTTTCCATACAGCTTCGCGGCCAGCTTTTCAGTGAGCAGCACCACGTGCTGGCGCGCTTTCACATCGTCTTCATCGATGAAACGGCCTGAGAGAAGCACCATGTTCCGCACCGCCGGATACTGTTCATCGGCGCCGATCACCGAAACATCCTGCTCTTTTCCGTTGATCAGCATGCGCCCGGGATTCGACATGATGCCGGTGGCCGCCACGATGCGCGAGCCGAATTGCTGCCGCACCGCATCCACGTCGGCCAGCTTCACAAAGTCCGCGTCCACTTTGGTGGAGCTGTCCGTTCCGGCCGAGTATTGCGCGTAAATCAGGTTAGAGCCTACGCCGCGAATCAGGTCCAGAATATATTCGCGGCTGGTGATGGAAATGGTCACCACCAGAATCACGGAAGCATTGCCGATGATCAGGCCCAGGGCAGTAAGGAAGCTGCGGAACTTGTTGGCGCGCAGAGCCTGCACGCTGAAGCGAAGCGCTTCCCCGAAATACATCAGACGCCGGACGCTTCCTTGAGCAATTTCTCGGCTTGTTCGCGCGAAGGATCGTCGGGGGTCAGATTACTTTCCAGGTATTGATTCAGCAGAGCCTTGGCTTGCTCCAGGTTGCGCTTCTGCTCGATATAGGTTTGCGCGCGGGCGAAACCCACCCGGGGTGAGTTCGGCGCCAGCTTCTTGGCTTGTTCAAAGGCCGCTTCACTTTCCTGGATCCGGCCATGTCTGGCTAGATACTTCGCCAGATCCAGCACCCGGCCCACTTGGCGGGGCGCCTCATGAATAGCCCAGCGAAGTTGTTCCTCAGCGGTGTCGAACTGCTTTCGCCGGTCCGCCAATTGTGCCTGCGCAAAGTGGCCCTCGGCCGGGTCGCGTTCGGCGATGCGCTTCGCAATTGCCTCTGCTTTGTCGTAGCCGCCGCCCAGAAAACCCGGCGCCTCCAGATAGTAATCGAACAGATCGCTCAAGGCCTCATGGTTCTCAGGGTCCAGCGCCACGGCTTTCTCGAAATAGGCCCGCGCCTTGGAGGCGAAGTTGGGCGCAGCCAATGGCAAAGCTGTTTCGGCGCGGCGCCCATAACTGCGGCCCAGCCAAAGCGCGTACTCCGAATTGGCCGGTTCCAGTGTGAACGCACGTTCGAAAGCTTCGACGGCCTTCTTGTAGTCGCCCAGCATGAAATGATCTTTTCCTGCCAGGTAATATGCCTTACTGTTATCTCTGCCGCTTTCGTGCAGCAGCCTCAGAGACGCGCTGTAATCGGTACGGTTATAAAGATCTTCAGCCTTTGACACCGGATCGGCACCCGCCGCCGCATCCTGGGCAAACAACCCCGGCGCGGCCAGCAGAACGAAAATGATCAGACGTCCGCTCATAAATCCCCGAATCGCTCCATTGTAACGTGAGATGCTATTTCAACGCCCCACCCATCGCTACGATTCTTGGATGCACGAACCAGGAACTTGGATACACTATTGAAAGTCCGTCTCCACACGGATATACATCGTAGTATGCTGAGAGTGAAGGCTTAACTCCTAGGGAGGACAAACGTATGCTCGCTCAGTCCCGCGGGTACATTTTAGGCGGTTTCTGTTTCATGCTCTTCGCCGGCGCCGCTATGGCGCAGATTGCGGCGATTGAGGGAGATGTCAAGGGTCCGGACGGCCAGATGGTCAAAGGGGCCGTGATCGTCATTGATCGGCAGGACATGAAAGGCAGCTATAAAGGCGCCAAGACCGACAAGAAGGGTCATTACATCTATAACGGTCTTCCTTTCCCAGGTACCTACACGGTATCTGTCCTGGTGGATGGCCAAAAGCGCGACGAAACGACGGGCGTAAGGACCCAATTGGGCGACCCCGTCAATGTATCCTTCGATCTCAAACAGAGCGCCGAGCAGCAGAAGACCGTGCAAGCGGCTGCCGCAGCCGGCACCGCCACGCCCGAGCAAGAACGGGGGATGAGCAAGGAGCAGAAGGAACAGCTCGACAAGCAGGCCAAGGAAAACGCCGCCATCATCGCCAAGAACAAGGCCCTGAACGATGCGTTTAATGCCGGCAAGGATGCTCTGGCCGCCAAGAATTACGATGCCGCCGCGGAGGCTTTCCAAAAGGGCACCGAGAT
>DATHNM010000384.1:0-6361 GCA_035486095.1 Bryobacteraceae bacterium | reverse complement strand
TCTGAGATCTTTTACACCACGGACGAACAAAAGCGCATCGCCGAAGCGTATATCCAGCAATTGGGCGCGGCGAAGGCCTTCCCGAAGCCTATCGTCACAAAGGTGGCTCCGCTTCAGGCTTTCTATCGCGCCGAGGATTACCACCAGGATTATCTGATGCACTGCCAGCAGAATTCGCCCTTGTGTACGAACAAACGCTACGTGGACGCTTTCGATGTGCCCAAGCTGGCGGAATTCCGGCATGAGTTTTCCCAGCTGGCAAAAGGAAGCAAATAATAGGACGGCCTGCCCATCCACAGCTCAACGGCGTCGTCGTTGACAAACGCCACTCATGGAAGGCGCCAATCGTAGGAGACTTGACGATGCCGATTTCGAATGCCCGGCGCCTTGCCGTTTGCATTGCTCTGGCGGCGGGTTTTGCGCAAGCCGCGTTGGCCGCTGACATTTTGATCGCAGACGCAAAATCGCAACCGGAGAGTTTGACCGTGGCTCCGGGTGGAGTGCTCATCGTGGGCAGCGCCAGTTCGCCGTTTGTTTACAAGGTGCGCTCCGGCTCTACTACCGCCGAGAAGTTCGTTGACGCCAGCGCCGAAGGTGCGGGCACCTTTTTCTTCGGTATGCTCGCCGATGGCTCCAGCAACACGTTGTGGACATGTCAGCTAACCCCGGTGCCGGGCAAGACGCCGGTGCAGCGCCACACCGCGCTGAGGAGCTTCGACTTAGAAAGCGGTGCACCGAAGATCCGCTGGAATCTGCCGGGCGAGAACAGCACCTGCAACGATTTTGCGATCGGACCGGACAAAGCGCTATACATCAGCGACACCGCCAACAGCAGAATCTACAAGCTGGCTAGCGGTGCTTCCACTGCCGAACTATTCCTGGAAGATCGCGCGCTCTACGGCATTGACGGAATCACTTTCCTCAACGGCACGCTGTACGTGAACAACGTGTTTTCGAACAATCTTTATCGCATCCCGGTGGACGCCGCGGGCAAGCCTGGCCCGCCCGTCGATATTTGGATGGACCAGCCGATAAAGGGGCCGGACGGCATGCGCGCCGCCAACGGCAAGCTGATTGTCGCAGAGAATGGTAGCGGCAGAATTTCCGTCATCACCGTCCAGGGTGACAAGGCCAGTGTCACTGTAATCAAGGATGGACTCAACACGCCGACAGGGGTGGAGCCTGCGGGCGACACAATCTGGATCGCCGAGCGCGGCGCCGGCAAAGCAGTGTCCATCCCATTGCCGAAATAATTTACCGCAAGCAACAGCAGGCCACTGAATCCACCGTGCGATATACTCACCGCTGGAGGTTTGCGTGACCAGGGAACGAATGGCGTGGTGGATGATCGGGGCAGCCGCTTTTGCGGCTGGGACATTGGCTGCCCAGGTGCCGCCGGACGTCGCAACGAAGCTGATTGCGATTGGACGGGGAGTGTGCGTTCCGGAAACCGCGGAGGTCTATGCGCCGTTGCAGCCGAAACCTCCCTACGCGGGCGTGAAGTTTACACGCGACGTCTCTTTCGGGCCCGATGCCAAGAACGTCCTCGACGTGGCCGAGCCGGAAAAAGGCGGCAAATCGCGGCCGGTGCTGATCTATCTTTCAGGTGGGGCCGGCAACAAACAACAGGGTGGTCCGAACGGCGAGGCTTTCTACGACAACATCATGGTCTGGGCAGTGAAGAACGGCATGGTGGGAGTGAATATGCAGCGCCGCACCGGCGAGGCATGGGACGATCCGGCGAAAGACGTGAGCCTGGTGGTTGAGTGGGTGAACAAAAACATCGCACAGCACCAAGGGAATCCGCAGCGGGTTTTCGCCTGGTCGCAGTCCGCCGGGAACATTCCCCTCAGCACCTATGTCGCCCACTCTGAGTTTTGGGGAACTGAGGGCATAGGACTCAAGGGCGCGATATTCATGTCGCCGCCGGCGTTCGACATTCTCCCGGTAACATCACCGCCAATTCAGGGCGCTGCATTCGCCGCCTGCGGCTCTCCCAATGGGGGCCCCGCCGCAGCTCCGGCAGCCGCACGCGGAGGCGGACCGGGCGGCGGTCGCGGTGCTGGCGGGCGCGGGACGCCTCCAGACCCCGCGACGCAGTTGGCACGTTCGAATCTGCCCGGGCTGACGGGTTCGAAGATACCTCTCATGATCTCGGTAGCAGAGCTCGATCCCCCCAACATCATCGGGTTCGCCGAGACGCTGCGGGATACGCTCAAGAAAGCGGACCGCAAGGTGACCTACGTTGTATATAAGGACCACAGCCATATCTCTGAAGTGATGTCGCCCGATACGGCCGATACAAGCGTCACCGCGACGATCCTTAAATGGATGAAGAGCGTCAAGTAGCTAGCGGCCAAGCCGTGGTTTGTCGCTACTTGCCCACAAAGTGCCCGGCCCTACTCGGCCCGCAGTGCTTCGACTGGATCAATGGCCATGGCTCGGCGCGCGGGCAGATAACTGGCCAGCAGGGCCGCCAGAATCAGCAGCGCCGAAACAGCCGCGTAAGTCACAGGGTCTAGAGCGGTGACGCCAAACAACAGAGACGACATAAGCCGCGTAAGCCCGGCCGCGGCCGCCAACCCTATAACGGCTCCCACGCCAGCCAGCCGCAGGCCTTGACGCAGGTACATTCCGAGCAATCCAGACGGCTGCGCGCCCAGTGCCATGCGGATGCCGATCTCGCGTGTGCGCTGGGAAATCGCATAGGCAATTACACCGTAGATCCCCACGATGCCGAGCACCAGAGCCATCCCTCCCGCGATGGCCAGCATCACAAGCGTAAACGACGTCCGCGCCATGGACTGATCGTATAATTCCTTGAGCGTGGTAACCAGAAACACGGGCTGCTTTCCGTTGACTGACCAGATGGCTTGGCGCGCCTCCGCCAGCAGAGCCTGCGTGCCGGCGCGGCTGGAGCGGATTGCGAACATGCCGTTGCCGGTGACGAATCCTTGGTCGTCGTTACCAAAGAGCCATCCATCCATCAGAGCCGGCCAGTAGGCAATTGGGGGCGCCTTCACTTGCACGCCATCGTCGTAAACATCTTCGGCTACGCCAACTATTTCGCGCCAGGCATCGGTGTTGCCCACACGAATCCGCTTTCCGAGAGCAGCGCGCGGATCGCCCCAGATCTCCCGCGCCAGATTCTCGGACACCATGGCCACATGACGTCTTGCATAAAGGTCAGTCCAGGTAAAATCGCGACCCAGGACGACACGCGTTCCCATGGTCTGGAAGAATCCCGGCGCGATCATACGGAATCGGCGGACTGGGGGGACCTGGCCTTTGTCATACGGCTTGTCTTCGGCATAGATGGGGTTGTTGGGACTGATGAACGATTCCAGAGGCGCCGAGTCCGCCAGCGCCACCGAGGTGACGCCTGGAAGGGCCGCGAGCTTGTCCAGGATCTCCTGGTGCGATCGCATCACGCGCTCGGGCTGGTTTACAATCGCCGCCGGGGAAAAAGAGTGCAGGATCTGGATTTCTTCAGGATGCTTGAATCCCGGCTTAACAGTGCGCAACTGCTGAAACGTTCGGATCATCAGTCCGGAGCTGATCAACAGCACGAGCGCGAGCGCCATCTGCACCACTACCAAAATGTTGCGCGCGCGATGGCGCTCCCGGCCCTGGCTGAAAGTGCGGCCCACGCCGCGCAGCGCGGTAGCCACACTCGGGCCAGCGTATTTGAGTATCGGTATAATGCCGAACAACGCGCCCGAAAGCAAAGACACGCCCAACGCGAATGCCAGCACCAGCGGATCGATTCGGATTTCATCCAGGCGGGGCAGCGTGGCCGGACCTTTCGCAACTAAGATCCGCAGCGCCGCGTAGGCAATCCCGAGACCCAAAGCGCCGCCAATCACTCCTAGCGCCATACTCTCAATTAGCATTTCGCGAGCGATGCGGCCCCAGCCCGCGCCCAGCGCCGCCCGGATGGCAAGTTCCTGCTGGCGGCTTTCGCCGCGTACCAGCATTAGATTCGCCACATTCGCGCAGGCCATCAAAAGAACCAGCAGCAGCGTCCCCATCACCACCCAGAGTGTGGCGCCGATGTCTCCCACCACTTCCTGTTTCAGGGGCTGGATCTTGGGCGCCACCCCAGCGTTTTTAAATATGGCACGGTCAAATCCCGGCGGCGGGGGCCAGGCATTTAACCAGATTGGCAACATGCGAGCCTGATCTGCATTGGCTTGTGCCAACGTGACGCCGGGCCTGAGCCTTGCGACCCCGTGGTAGCTGAAATTGCCCAACGAGACTTGGGAGCGCTCGAAACGCTGGGGAAGAATCAGCTCGGGATCACGGCCGAAACGGAACGCCTGCGGCATCACGCCGATTACAGTGGTGGGCTGCGCATTGATGGTCAGGATACGCCCGACGATGGATCTGTCGCCTCCGAAGCGCCGCTGCCAATAGCCGTACGTGAGGATAACCGTCTGCGGCGTACCTGGCGTGTCGTCGTCTCGAGAAAACCATCGGCCCCACAAAGGCTGTACACCCAGGGCGTCCAGTACGCCGTAGGTAACCACCAGCGCCCGGGGCAACTCAGGCTCCGCAGTCCCGGTTACGCTGGCCCCATTGGACGACCATATTCCGAACTGCTGAAACGTCCGATTCTGTTCGCGATACGTGAAATACATGGAGGGAGTGCAACTGAGATTCTCGCCGAACGCTTGGAACCCGGGCGCTGTGTGCCAGACGCCGGCCAGGGCCTCGGCGTGCGGATACGGAAGCGGGCGGACCAAGATGCTGTCGATTACGCCAAAGATCGCGGTGTTCGCCCCGATGCCCAGCGCGAGAGTTAACAGAGCGGTCGCGGTAAATGTCGGCTGGTGCCGCAGGCCGCGCAACGCGTAACGCAAATCGCTCCAAAGCGAATCCAGCCAGCCGATTCCGTTCATCTGGTAAATTTCCTCCCGCCGCGCGATCAGATTCCCCGCCTGCTTCAGCGCCGCCGCGCGGGCCTGCTCCGGCGTCATGCCCTGCGCCAGGAACGCATCGGCGGCCAAGTCGATATGCGCTTCCATTTCCTCGCGCCATTCGCGGTCCACCTTGTTACGAAGGAAAAGATTTCGCCATGACATAAAGACCTGCCTTACGACGTCCGCATGACGAGTTGGATGGCGCGGATCATTTTGTTGAAGGCGCTGGATTCCGCTTCCAGCCGCTTCCGGCCCGCGGCAGTCAGCCGATAGAAGCGGGCACGGCGGTTGTTGTCCGTCACGCCCCATTCCGCCTTCAGCCAGCCTTTGAGCAGCATACGATTCAGGGCCGGATAGAGCGAGCCGTCTTCGATCTGGAGGTCGCCCTTAGACCACTCCCGAATCCGCTTGGCGATGGCGTAGCCGTGCAGCGGACCTGGATTGAGGGAGCGCAGGATCATCATGTACAAAGTCCCAGGTAGCAGGTCGGGAGAATCGCCCATGTATAGAATACCTTTCTAGACTAGGTATAGTCCACGAACGGGAGGAAGTCAACCTATGCGCGAGCTTTTCGGGAAGGTTGCTGGATCTTAGGCCAAACTTCGGCATTGCCAAATTGTGTACGCTAGTCCGTGGTGCGCACACACCCGGCCACAATCCCAGGAGGACTTCCGATGAATCGTTTCACTTTAGGATGGATGGTGTTCGCAGCCGCTCTGCTCGCCCCAGGCCTCGGTTACTCCCAAGTCTCCTGTACACGCGAAGGGCTCCAGGCGGCTGCCGATCTCTACCTGGCCGCTCAAGCCAAGGGCGATACCGACGGCTTGCCGCTCGCGAAAGGGCTGGCTTACATCGAGAACTTCAAGACGACGAACATCAACGACGGCCTGATCAGGAAGGCCATGAAGATCGACCACCATCGCACGCTGGTGGACACTTCGACATGTCAGACTTTCACGGAGGTGATCATAACCGACAAGGCCGACCCCTATGTGCTTGGCACGCGGCTGCGCGTGAATCATGCGCTGATTGCCGAAATCGAAATGCTGTGGACTACCACCGGTTACTGGCTGTTCAACGCCGATAACTATCTCAAGTACTCGTCCACCGAGGATTGGGCCCTCATTCCGGGCGCCAGGCGCGACACGCGCGACACACTGGTGTCCGCGGCGAACGCTTACCTGGATGCGTTTCTCGAAGGCAAGAAGGACTTGGTGCCGTGGGGCCTGCCCTGCAACCGCACCGAGGGCGGCATGCGCACCGGCAAGGGAACTCCGGAAGATTCCTGCGACGTTGGCGTACCGAGCGGCGTTAACATTGTGAACCGCCATTTCGTGGTGGACGAGACCATTGGGGCCGTAGTCGCCTTCTGTACTTTCGGCGCCGGGTCAGCCGGGGGCGGCAGTGGAGCACCCGACACTCACCTCTTCCGCATCGAG
>DATHNM010000383.1:0-8249 GCA_035486095.1 Bryobacteraceae bacterium | reverse complement strand
GCAGAAAGGCGAAAAGCGCGTGGAGGTGGAATCGCCCGCGCAGCCCTTTATGGCGATCGCCTACAAGCGGCCTAATCAGCTGGATAAAGACGATTCGGTATTTGACGTCCTGGGGGAAATCCTGGCCGGGGAGCGCACCGGGCTGTTATATATGGACCTGGTTCGCGACAAAAAAATTGCACTGGGCGCCGCAGCCGATGCGTCTTTCCCAGGTGGAAAATATCCGAATCTGTTTTTGTTCTTCCTGGTGCCGAATCAAGGCCACACGGTGGAGGAAAACGAGAAGGCATGCTATCAGATCATCGAGCGCCTGAAAACGCAAAAAGTGAGCGATGAAACGCTGCAACGCATCAAGACCAAAGTCCGCGCGGCGTTGATTCGCAAACTGGACAGCAATTCCGGCATGGCGGACGCGCTCACGTCCTATTACGCAAATTACGGCGACTGGCGAAAATTATTTACCAGCATCGATGATACGGACAAGGTGACGGCTGACGATGTGATGCGGGTGGCCAAGGAATATCTGGTGCCGGAGACGCGCACCGTGGTTTACACCGTCCCGCCTGCCAGCGGTGCACCGGGAGCGGCCAAAGCGGAAGGAGCGGCGCAATGAAGATTCTGATGCTTTCACTCGCTCTTGCCATGGCGGCCGGCGCGCAAACCGAAGTGCGCCATGCCATCGTGCTGCCTTCCTACAAAGATCTGAAGTATCCGGCGCTGCCTCCGCTCAAGATTCCCGATCCCACAGAGATCACGCTCTCGAACGGCATGAAGGTAATGCTGCTGGAGGATCACGAGCTGCCTTTGGTTAGCGGCGCCGCCTTGATCCGCACCGGCAACTTGTTCGATCCGCCGAATAAAAAAGGGCTGGCCGGGATAACCGGCGAAGTGCTGCGGTCCGGCGGAACGAAAACGCGAACCGGCGATCAGATAGACCAGGATCTGGAGAATGTAGCGGCCTCCATCGAAAGCCAGATCGGCGAGACCAATGGGACGATATCGTTCTCCTGCCTGAAAGAAAACACGGATCAGGTGCTGGCGCTGTTCCGCGATCTGATCAGTTCGCCAGAATTCCGCCAGGACAAGGTGGATTTGACGAAGACCCAATCGCGCAGCGAAGTCTCGCGCCGCAACGACGATCCGGATGGGATTGCCGAGCGCGAGTTCAGCGATATCGTTTACGGCCGCAACACGCCCTATGGCTGGTCCATCGAGTACAGCGATATCGACAACATCCAACGCCAGGATCTGATCGACTTCTACCGCCGCTATTACTTTCCGGCCAACATGACACTGGAAGTCATCGGCGATTTTTCAACCGCCGACATGAAAGTCAAATTGGAACAGGTATTGGGCAGCTGGAAATATAGTCAGCCTGCGGTTCCGGCTTTTCCTAAAGTGGAAGACAAGCCTGCGCCCGGCCTATATCTGGCGTCCAAGGACGACACCACGCAGACATTTTTTCACGTGGGACAACTGGGCGGCGAATTGCGCGACAAGGATTATCCGGCGCTGGAAGTGGCGGCCGATATTCTGGGCGGCGGTTTCCACAGCCGGCTGTTTCAGAACGTGCGCACCAAGCACGGCTGGGCTTACAATATTTCATCCAACTGGTCCGCCAACTACGATCATCCCGGAACGTTTTCCATCTCTGGCAGCACCCAATCGTCGCATACCGTGGATACCCTGAAGGCGATAGGCGACGAGTTGGCGAAGATCCGCACCACCGAAGTGACCGACGCCGAACTACAGACCGCCAAGGACACGGTGCTCAATGGCTTCGTCTTCAATTTCGACCGTCCCAGCAAGACCATCAACCGGCTGATGATTTACCAGTACTACGGCTATCCCAAGGATTTCATCTTCCAATATCAGAAGGCCATTGCAGCGGTAACCAAGGCCGACGTTCTGCGCGTGGCCCAACAGTATTTTCAGCCCAAGAATTTAACCTATGTGGCGGTGGGCAATCCGAAAGACTTCGGCACGCCGCTGGCAAGCCTGGGCATGAAAGTGGAACCGATTGACCTGACCATCCCCCAGCCGAAAGCGGAGGCCGCGCAGGCCGACCCGGCATCGCTCGCGAAAGGCCACGCGCTGTTGCAGCGAGTGCAGCAGGCTTTGGGTGGAGCCGACAAACTGGCAGCCGTAAAAGATCTGCAAATTCATGCCGATCTGGAAGTATTCACCCCCGGAGCGTCCATGAAGGTGAAGCAAACCAATTCCTTCATCGCGCCTTCCACCGTGCGGCAGGACAACGAGCTTCCATTTATGAAGCAGTCGGTCTACTCCGACGGAGCCTCGGGCTGGCTGGCAGGGATGCAGGGCATCCAACCGCTGTCGCCGCCGATCATGAAACAAATCCGTGGCGAGGCGTTCCGGCAGATTGCAAGCCTGGCGATGAGCGACCGCGATGCCGATCGCACGGTGAATGAATCAGCCCCCGGGGTGCTCGAAATTTCGTCCAAGCAAGGCGAGCGCGTTAGCCTGACGGTGGATGAAAAGACCGGCCTGCCGGCCAAGCTGGCCTATCAGCAATCGCCCGCCGAAGGTGGAACCGCGGTGGAAGAAGTCTTCTCGGACTGGCGCGATGTGGATGGCCTGCATCTGCCGTTCCAATGGTCGGTGACGCAAAGCGGCAAGAAGTATGCAAGCGTTACGGTGCAGGAATATAAGATCAATTCGGGACTCACCGCCGCGGTTCTCGGCACCAAGCCCGCCAACACGAAACCGCTGATCGGGCCGCCCCCGGCGCAGCGGCCAGCCGACAGTAAGCCATGAAGTGGGCTTGTATCGCGGCGCTTGTGGCGCTGTCGCTGCGCGCTGAAACGCCCGAGCAGCGCGGCCGGCGCGTTGTCGACGAGTGCGTGCAGGCGCTGGGTGGGGATCGTTTCCTGAACATGCAAACACGCGTGGAATCGGGCCGCGCATACTCTTTCTATCGCGACACCCTCACCGGCTTAAGCATCGCCAGAATCTATACGCGATATGATTCCGGCGTCACCGATACGGTTCACAATCTGGCCCAGCATGAGCGCGACAACTTCGGCAAGAAGGAAGACTACGGCACTCTCTTCACCGATAAAGAGGCTTGGGACATCACCTATCGCGGGGCGCGGCTGCTGCCTGACGATCGATTCATGCGCTACAAAGAAACCACCCTGCGGGACGTGTTCTATATCCTGCGTGTGCGGCTGCACGAGCCAGGCTGGATCATCGAATCCAAAGGCTCCGACGTGATCGAGAACCGTCCGGTTGAGATCGTCGATTTAAGCGACGCCAACAATGTGACCACCACCGCTTACTTCGATCAGATCACCAAGCTGCCGGTGCGGCAGGTGTTCTTCCGGCGCGATCCGGTGACCAAGGATAAGAACGAAGAGGTCACGCATTTTACGAAATACCGCGATGCCGGCCAGGGAGTGCAGTGGCCCTACGCGATTGAGCGCGACCGCAACGGCGAGAAGATCTACGAGATTTTTTCCAATACGGTGGAGATCAACGACAAGAAAGCGGCGGACGATTTATTTATGCTGCCTTCCGCCATCAAACTGCTGAAACCGGAGTAGGCGCGGCAGCCGGCTTGGACGCAGTCGTCTGCCCATCCGCCGTGCCGATGGGAAATTCCATGGTTACCAGCAAACCGGGATGCGCATTCTGCGCGCTGAGTTTGCCTTTGTGCAATTGAACCGAGCGGCGCGCGATGGCCAGGCCCAGGCCGACGCCGCCGCTGGCACGGTTGCGGTCCGAATCCACGCGGTAGAACGGATCGAAAATTCTGGCCAGCGCCTCTTCCGGAACGCCGGGGCCGCGGTCGCGGACGCTCACTACTGCGGCATCGTGAAACTTGGTCAGCTCAATGTCTACCGGCGTACCGCGCGGAGCATAGCGGATGGCGTTGCGAATCACGTTTTCAACCGCTCTCCGGATCAACTCTTCGTCGCCGCTCACCATGGCCGACGCGGGCGCCTTCAACAGCAGCGTGCAATCCTTGGCCTTGGCTTCCAGCAGTGAATCATAAACCAGATCAGCCAACAGCTCATCGAGGTGCACGGGGTGCATTTTCTGCATCGATGGGTCGGCTTCCACGCGCGTCACCTGCAAAAGCTCGCCCACCAGTTCATTTAACCGGTCAGCCTCTTTTTGAATACGGTCCAGCATGTGATCGCGATCTTCGCCGGAGCGCGCCAGTTCCACGGCCACGCCCAGCCGGGCCAGTGGGCTGCGCAATTCGTGCGATATGTCGAGCAGCAATCGGCGCTCGGCGGCCAACAGCGTCTGAATGCGGCCGGCCATTTGGTTAAAGCTGCGCGCCAGTTCACCCAGCTCATCCTTGCGATTAGCGGGCGCGCGAGCGGAGAAATCGCCCCGCCCAAAGCAATCCACCACCGCTCGCAAGCGCCGCACGGGCGACGTCAGATGGTAGGCAAAGGCGTAACACAACAGCACTACCAGCCCGATAATCCAAAGGTGCTGGGGCTGAAGGAAAAAGAATGTCCAGTTGCGGCGTTGATCGATCAGGATTAGCCGGTACTGGTGCGTGGAATCCTGACGGCCAATAATCGGCGAGCGTCCGCCAAACGGAAATGGAAGGCGCCACCGTCCGCGCGGCTTGGGCAGGGTCATCAACTCCGGATGCGCTTTGCCTGTCAGCAGGTCCACACCCTTCGCGTCCGTAAACAAAACCTTGAATTGAGTGATCTGCTGAAACTTGGCCAGCGCCGCCGCCAGGGCATCCCGGCCTCCCGTCTCGTAGGCGCGCTTGGCCTGTTCGGTCTGCACGCTTAGAAGCAGACCCAGGGGGCCGCGCCCCTCAGTAGAACTGAACGTGGCCGCGGTAGTGATAATGATCCCGGCGATCGCAACGGCGGTTGTCGCCAGAAACCAGAGCAGCGTTTTGGCAAACAGAGATCTCATCCCGCCACCGCGTCTTCCGGGCTCTGGCAGAACTGGTAGCCCACGCCCCGAATGGTTTTGATCACGGGCCGGCTGCTTTCCAGCTTGCGGCGCAGATGGCTGACATGCATGTCGATGGAACGGTCAAACGGCGTGGCTTTGCGGTTGTAGAGACTTTCCATCAAACCGTCCCGCGATACCACCCGGCCGGCGTTGCGCATCAGTTGTTCCAGAATATCGAATTCCAGAGTGGTCACTTCCACCGGCTTGCCGTCGGAGGTCACTTCGCGCGTCCCCGGATCCAGCGCCACGCCGTTGATCTCTACTTTGCCACGATTCACCCGCGCTTCAGTGCGCCGCAATATAGCCTTGACGCGCGCCGCCAGTTCACGAGGGTTAAAGGGCTTGGGCAGATAGTCGTCGGCGCCCAGTTCAAGCCCCACAATGCGATCCACATCTTCGCCGCGGGCGGTCAACATTAAAACCGGAACGCGGCTGGTGAGGCGCAGGCGTTTCAGGATTTCGAACCCATCCAGACCGGGCAGCATGACATCCAGGACGATCAAGTCATGGCCGCCCTGCTGCGCAGCTTCCAGCGCCGCATGGCCTTCATGAATACATTGCACCGTGAAGCTCTCCCGTTCCAGGAATTCCTTGAGCAGAGAGCACAATTCGGCGTCGTCGTCGATGATTAACAGACCCATCCAATCTAATGTTAACGCAGGGCAGCCGAACTACTCCGCAACGGCCCGTAATCATTCGTAAATTGTGCTCCTTGCGCAGCCTGGGCGAAGTTCCTCCAGACGCGTGCGAGAATTACTCTGATGATCAGTGTCATCATCCCGGTCTACAATGTGGCGGGCTTTCTGCGGCAGGCCGTTGATTCGGCGCTGGCGCAGACTTGCCGCGATATCGAAGTGATCGTGGTGGATGACGGCTCAACGGATTGCTCGGCGGACACCCTGCGCGATCTGGACGACCCGCGTCTGCGGGTAATTCGCGAGGAACATGCCGGCTCCGCCGCCGCCCGCAACGCCGGTCTTCGATCGGCGTCCGGCGAACTGGTGGCCTTCCTGGACGCCGACGATCTCTGGGCGCCCGGGAATCTGGAACGCCAGTCTGCATTTCTCGCCAGCCATCCGGAAGTGGACATGACCTTCGGACACTCTCTGGTGGTGGACGAAGAGGGCCGTTCCCTGGGCTTCAGGAGCTCTACCTGCTCCGGCCCGGTCAGCCTTCCCCGCTTGCTGCGCACCAACGAAATCGGCAATGGCTCATGCCTGCTGCTGCGGCGTGAGGCGCTGGACCGCGCCGGCTGGTTCGATCCGAAACTGTCAGCCTGCGTGGACATCGATGTTTGGATGCGCATGGCCAGCCTGCGCCCCGGTAATGTGGTTGCGATTCCCGAGGTGCTCACTTTCTACCGGCGAAGGCAAGGCCAGATCTCGGGCGACTGGCGGCGCATGGAAGCCGGCTACCTGCAGCTTCTGGAACGCCTGCGCCGCATCGCGCCGTTGGATGTGCAGCGCGAGGAGAATCGCAGCCGCGCGGGTCGTTATCGTTATTACGCCCGGCTGGCGCGTGAGTCTGGCGAAGCGGGCACGGCCGCGCGGCTACTGGCCACTGCCTTCTGCTGGGCGCCGCTATGGCTGCTGGCCGACTCTAGAACGTGGCTCATCGGATTGGCTGTCATCTTCCAGCTGCTGCTGCCGCGCCCTTTGTATCTTCGAGCGCTGCGCTGGGGACAACGGCTGCTGGGACCTCTGTTTTCGTGACCGGCTATCGTATCGCCTTCTACTGCGGGCGCTCGCAGGAACCCTGGTCGCCTCGGTCCGTGAGCACGGGCATCGGCGGAAGCCAGGAAGCGCTCATCGCCATGGCGGCGGCTTTGCGTCGATTGGGCCATAGCATCCGGGTGTACAACTCTTGTGGCGCCGCGGCGGGCGAGTACGACGGCGTGGTCTACGAAGATTACCGTGCATTCCAGAGCCGGCCATCGACCGATCTGGTGGTGGTCTGGCGCAGGCCATGGCTGGCGAGTTCCTTCCCACCCGGCGTTGCGAGTTATCTATGGCTAGAGGATATGATTGATCCACAGGCTGTTGCGGCAGCCGCGCATCGTTACCGGAAGATCATCGTGCTCAGCCGCTTTCATCGCCAGCATTATTCGGCGCTGCCGGAAAATAAGTTTTTCTACAGCCGCAACGGCATTCACCCGGAACATTTCGATCTGACGGCGGAGCGCGATCCCTACAAGGTGGTTTACGGATCAAGCTATGATCGCGGGTTGTCGCAATTGCTAAAGGCCTGGCCAAGGGTAAAGGCGCAGGTCCCCCAAGCCCATCTGACAGTCTTCTACGGATTCCAGGCCGCACGGGCGCGGGCGTTCGAACTTATACGGCCGTCCTGGAAGAGCTATCGGGAACAGAATCCCATTGGATTCTGGTTCTATCGCCACAAGATGCTGGCGGGGATGCGCCGCGCGGGCGCACAGCATCTGGGACGAATCGGCCATCTGGATGTGGCGCGGCAGTTTCTCTCGGCTGGCATCTGGGCCTATCCCACCGCATCGTCAGAGACCAGTTGCATCACGGCCATGAAGGCCCAGGCGGCCGGGGCGTGGCCCGTGGTGATTCCGTCTGGAGCAGTGGGTGAGACCGCGGCGTTCGGAGCCAGGACTTCCACCAGCGCCGACGATTATCCCGGCCGCCGAATCCCGGCCCGGGTGTACCAGGAGTTCGAAGCACTGCTCATCGCCACGCTCAGAGATCCGGCCCAGCTAGGGCCGCTGCGTGCGCCGATGGCCGCTTCTGCCCGCTACCGGTTTGCCTGGGAGAGCATTGCGCGGGAATGGAGTGAGGAATTCAGCTCTATGATCGCTTCTTAGACCATGCACTGGGTGCTGCGGTTCATCGTCGAAAAGCTGCATGTCCCGGTTACCGGCGCTGTTCTATTGCGCCTCTGTCTCGTCTTGCTTGCATCGGCCGCAATGTTGGCGATCCTGGAATGGAGACGCAAGACGCTCACCCGCTTCCTGAACGAAAAATCGACGGCGCTGAATCTGGCAGTGGCGCGCGTCGCCGTGGCAGCCACGCTATTGTGGCAGGTATCTCTCCACGAAATATTGCTCAACACGTCGCTCAACCCCGCTCTCAAAATCCCGTTTAGAATCTGGGGCGGCCTGGCCGCGCGCCTGGTGGCTCCCACTGTTCTCATGACGGCAATTTATGCGGTCTTTCTGGTAAGCGCATTCTTGATGTTGCTTGGCCTGTTTGGCCGGATCGCTGCCGCTGTTACCGCGATCAGCGCAGTCTATCTGATCTCCTTCCTCTTTCTGTACGGCAAAGTGGATCACG
>DATHNM010000382.1:0-11322 GCA_035486095.1 Bryobacteraceae bacterium | reverse complement strand
TTTCGAAGATCATGCGGCTGCAGGATCTGGTCACGGTGGCGGCCAAGATTCGGGTGGTCACGCGGTTTCGCAATACGCTGGGTCTGGCGGGGCGGCTTTCCACCCGGTTGCAGCCCAATCACCCCACCGACGATCCAAAGGGCATTGCCGCCAGCATCATGGATGGTCTGACGTATGGGAGCGGCGACGCAGTGATCGGCATCAATCCGGTGTCGGACAATCTGGAAAGCGCCGAGAAGCTGCTGCGTCTGCTGGATCGGGTCCGCGAGTTGTATCGGATTCCAACCCAAAGCTGCGTGCTGGCGCACGTTACGACAATGATGGACGCCATGCGGCGCGGCGCTCCGGTGGATCTGGTGTTTCAATCCATCGCGGGCACCGAAGCTGCGAATGCGGCGTTCGGCGTAAACATCGCGCTGCTTCGGGAAGCTCGCGAGCAGGCGCTGGAGTTGGGGCGCGGAACCGTGGGCGACAACGTGATGTACTTCGAGACCGGCCAAGGCAGCGCATTATCCGCCAATGCTTATCAGGGTGTGGATCAGCAGACCTGCGAAGCGCGTGCCTACGGCCTGGCGCGGCACTTCCAACCGCTGCTGGTGAACACCGTGGTGGGATTCATCGGCCCCGAGTATCTGTATGATGGCAAGCAGATTCTGCGCGCGGGATTAGAGGATCACTTTTGCGGCAAGCTGCTGGGCCTTCCCATGGGCTGCGACATTTGCTACACCAATCATGCAGAAGCCGATCAGGACGATATGGACACGCTGCTCACGATGCTGGGCGCGGCGGGCGTTAATTACATCATGGGCGTCCCCGGCGCCGACGATGTGATGCTGAATTATCAAAGCACGTCGTTTCATGACGCGCTGTATTTGCGCCGGGTGTTCGGTTTGCGGCCCGCGCCGGAGTTTGAAGCCTGGTTCGATGAGGCGCGCCAGGAGCTGCCTCGGATGGCTGAACGGCTTTTGAAAGCATAAGACCACCCATACTAAGAAAGATGCGGCTTCGGGATCATACGCCTGCACGCGTGGAATTGGGCCGGGCTGGCGCCAGCCTTCCGACGCGCGCATGGCTCGAATTCCAACTTGCTCACGCCAGGGCTCGCGATGCGGTCCACTTGCCGCTGGCAGTTAATTCCCTGGTGCTGGAGCTGAAGCAGAAGGGTATTGAAACGATCACGCTGGCCAGCGCCGCCCGAGATCGTGATGAATATCTGAAGCGTCCCGACCTGGGACGGCGCTTAGGTGACGGCTCGCGCGAACGATTGAGCGGGTTGCGTGGCGACTACGACGCCGCCTTTGTGATCGCGGATGGACTTTCGGCGCTGGCAGTCCATCGTCATGCGGCTGCTCTGCTAGATCTTTTGCTGGGCAATCTCGATTGGCGCATCGCACCGGTCGCGATCGTTGAACAGGGCCGGGTTGCAATCGGCGACGAGATCGGCGAGATGCTCGGGGCACGAATGGCTGTGGTCTTGATCGGTGAACGCCCCGGTCTCAGCTCCCCCGATAGCCTGGGTGCTTATCTTACCTGGCAGCCCCGTGCTGGACGGACGGATGCGGAACGCAATTGCGTCTCGAACATTCGCGCGGATGGCTTAAGCTACGCGGCCGCCGGGCATAAGCTGTTGTTCCTGATGAACGAATCGCGCCGATTGAAATTGTCGGGCGTGCGGCTCAAGGAAGATGCGCGTTCGTTGATTTCAGGTTCGGAATCGGCTTGAAACATCCGTCTATATTCGGCCAGCAGCTTCTTGCGCCCCCCGCGGTCGCCAATCAGAAGCTAGCCGTAGATCGTAACCTTACGGCAGCCGGGCGCCGTCTGCCCGTCCTGAGCCGCGAAGGTGCTGATAATAACCAAGATCCTGGCCCGTCAGCATTTTGGTCAAGAAAATGATTTGGCCGGTGTGCATCGAAAAGTGCTCCACCACGTGCGCGATAGCTTCCAGCACCGTGACATCATGCCCTTGGGGCGCTATGCGCTCCGTCAAACGGGTGACGGGAAGGTCGCGAATGATACCCGACGCTTCCGCGATCCTGGTTTTCAGTACCTCGGCCAGCTCCGCCGGAGCTTTCCCGCCACGCGCGTCAAACTCCGCGTCGCGTTCGCGATGATCGGGCATTCCGGCCACGCCCGAACCGATCCATTGGCGCACGTTTCCAGAGAGATGCAGGGCCAGATTCCCGACTGCATTTTCGTTCTCCGAGCCGCGCGCCCAAATTTGTTCGGCCGTCAGACGGGCAAGACAATCCTGAATGCGGCCGTGCAACTGATCCAGCTTGTCGGCCGAGAACTTAAGGAAGACCTCTTCCGCAGTCACGCTATAGGACTTCCTCGGACCAGTTCTCGAGAATCGACTTCACCTTCGCGGTGAACTGATCGGCCAGCGCGCCATCGATCAGGCGATGATCGAAGGTGAGCGCGAGATAGGCGACGGAGCGAATTGCAATGGCGTCGTCCACCACCACCGGCACCTTTTCCACGGCGCCCACGCCCAGGATGGCCACCTGAGGCTGGTTGATCACGGGCGTCGCGAAAACACTGCCGAAACTGCCGAAATTGGTGATGGAAAACGTTCCGCCCTGAACTTCGTCGGGCTTCAGCTGCCGTGAACGGGCGCGCGTGGACAGGTCCACGATGGAGCGCTGCAATCCCACGACGTTCTTCTCGTCGGCGTTGCGGATCACCGGCACAATCAGGCCATTTTCCAGCGCCACGGCGATCCCGATGTTGATCTCGTTGTGATAGATGATGTTGCTGCCTTCGATGGAAGCATTCAAGATTGGGAAATGCCGGATGGCTTCCGCAGCCGCCTTGGCCACGAACGGCAGGAAGGTGAGCGAGTAGCCGTAGCGGGCTTGAAATTCGGCTTTATTCCGCTCGCGCATTTTGGCGATCTTGGTCATATCGGTCTTATGCACCGTGGTGACATGGGCCGAGATGCGTTTGCTCATCACCATGTGCTCGGCGATGCGCTGCCGCATCACGCTCATGGGTTCAACGCGGGCCCGCGGAGCTTCGGCGCGCGGCATGGTGGCAGGAACCTGAGGAGCTGCGGGTGCCGCGGGAGCGTACACGGTGGGGGTGGAGGATGCAGTGGTCGCCACTGCGGTGGACGGCGTACTGGACTGAGCCATGGTTCGCGCACCTTGCGCCGACATGTACGCTTCCAGATCCTGCTTGGTAATGCGTCCACCGGCGCCGCTGCCGCGCACCTGTTTCAGATCGATGCCATACTCGCGTGCCATTTTTCGAACCAGAGGCGACAGCGGGCCAGCGGGCGATTCGGGCTCCAGGGCCGGCTCCGGTTCTTCCACCGGAATGGGATGTGGGCCGGCCGCGTGCGCCACCGGTTCCGGCAAAGGCTGGGGCTCGGGCGCGGGGGGCGCAGGCGCTTTCGCCGCCGGGGGCGCGGGTGCTGCCTGCGGTGCGGCTTGCGCTGGAGCAGTGGCTTGCGCAGCCTTGGCGGGCGCTGGGGCAGCCGCGGGCGCCGGGGCCGATGCCCCATTTGCGGCGCCTTCTTCAATACGGCCCACCACGGTGCTGATAGCCACCGTCTTGCCTTCTTCCACCAACACTTCCTTCAACACGCCGGCGGCCGGCGATGGAATCTCGGTATCCACTTTGTCGGTGGAAATTTCAAAGAGCGGTTCATCGCGATCCACGCGCTCCCCGGGCTTCTTCAGCCATTTGGTGAGGGTCCCCTCCACGATGCTTTCGCCCATTTGAGGCATTACTACGTCAGTCATGAATATGTCTCCGTATATGTATGAGCCGCGATTTCGCGGTGGAACTGTTTCGCAAAGCTGGTCGACAACGCGGCGAGCACCTGCTCGCGGGTCGACCCCGATCCCAATTCCTGCATGGAAGTGACCGGTTTCGTTAGCCCACAGGGAACGATGTACTGAAAGTAGCGTAAATCGGTTGTATGATTCAACGCAAAACCGTGCGATGTGACCCAGCGGCTGATGTGCACGCCGATTGCGGCCACTTTTCTGCCATCCACCCACACGCCGGTACAGCCCTGAACTCGCCCGGCTGCGAGGCCGAACTCCGCGAGCGCATCCATGATCACTTGCTCGATGGCCCGAACATAGGTCACCACGTCGCGCTTCCATTCTCGCAAATCCACGATCGGATATCCGACAATCTGACCGGGGCCGTGATACGTAATGTCGCCGCCGCGGTTGGTGGGATAGAACTCGATGCCGGCGCTGTTCAGCGCGTCTTCGCTGGCCAGCAGATTTTCGGCATGGCCGTTGCGCCCCTGCGTGATGACGTGCGGATGTTCCACGAACAGCAGTTGATCGCAAACCAACCCCTGTTTGCGCCGCTCCACCAGCTCTTTCTGGATTTCCAGCGCCTCGCCATAGCGCATCCGGCCCAAATCACGAATTTGAATTATGTTTGTGGCGCACGCACTCATGGCGACGCCCTCAAGCATTGATGGTCAGCCCGTAGACGTTATTAAACGCCTCACCCAGCGCTTCGTACAACGTGGGATGCGCATGGATGGTGCCCATCAGCGTCTCAACGGTAGCTTCGGCTTCCATCGCGAGAACGGCTTCGGCGATCAACTCGTACGCCTCTGGTCCGATGATGTGCACGCCCAGGATCTCACCGTACTTCTCTTCAGCCACCACCTTCACAAAGCCATCGTGATGACCCAGGATGGTGGCTTTGCTGTTGGCCACGAACGGAAACTTGCCCACCTTGACCGCAAATCCCTGTGCGCGCGCTTGCGCTTCGGTGAGGCCGACGCTGCCAATCCCGGGCGCCGTATAGGTGCATCCCGGAATGCGATTGCGATTGACAGGCTTGGCCGTTTTGCCCGCCATGTGCGCCACCGCGACCATGCCTTCCATGGTCGCGACGTGCGCCAGCTGCGGCGTTCCAGCCACCACGTCACCGATGGCATAGACGCCCGGTTCGCCGGTAAGCTGGTGCTCGTCTACCTTAACGAAACCCCGATCCAGCTGGACCTTCAACTTATCCAGGCCGATGTTCTCCGTATTCGGCTTGCGGCCCACCGCCACCAGCAGCGTCTCAGCCTCCATATCCTCGCGCTTTCCATTGGCCAGCGCGGCGCAGAGCCGGACGCCGTTTTCGGTGCGCGTAATGTTCTCGGCCTTGGCGCCCGTTTCGCAGCGAATGCCGGTCTTTTTGAAGTAGCGCTCCAGTTCCTTCGAAACTTCTTCGTCTTCCACCGGCACCAGGCGGGGCAGCATTTCAAGCACCGTGACCTTGGTGCCAAAGCGATTAAAGATGGACGCGAACTCCACGCCCACCGCGCCGGCGCCGATAATCAGCATGGTTTTGGGGATGGCGGCGAGATCCAGAATCTCGACATTGGTCAGGATCGCCTTTGAATCGGGCTCCAATCCGGGAAGTGTGCGCGCTTCCGATCCCGTGGCGATGATGACATTTTTGGTCTCCAGTGTCTGGGATCCGGTTTCCGATTTCACTTCCACTTGCAGCGGAGCGTTGCCGGAACGCGGCAGGATGGTCCCGTAGCCCTTCACCCAGTCGACCTTGTTCTTCTTCATCAGGAATTCCACGCCCTTGGCGTGTTTCGAGACGATCTTGTTCTTGCGGTCCAGCACCTTGGCGTAGTCCAGCTGCGGATTTTCACACTGGATGCCTTCATCGCCGGGATTCACGAAGTGCTCCCACAGGTCAGCCGTATGGAGCAGCGCCTTGGTGGGAATGCAGCCCACGTGCAGACAGGTGCCGCCCAGCTTGGGGTCTTTTTCAACGATCGCGGTCTTCAGGCCGTATTGACCGGCGCGAATCGCAGCGGAGTAGCCGCCCGGGCCGCTCCCAATCACAATCAGGTCATAAGTCATTTATTTTCAGGATAACATTCGAGGCTCGCCGGACCTTGGCCCGGCACTCCAATGCCAGCTCTTTTTGATGCGGCGGACGGCTGATCGATTCAGGTTCGCCGAAAGGTGGATGCAAGTCCCTGGGCAACCCAATAACTTCTCGCGCCTGGGTACTGGGAGGCGTACGTAACGAATCACTGAGGTGCAACCAGCGGCATGCAAAGTACTAAGTCAGAATTCGCGGCAAATTGGCGGCTACACAGTCTGGAAAATCTCCCGCTTATCGCTTAAGGTAGAGCTTCACCCATGTTGCGCCGCCCGAGACATCCCGGTATCACTTCACTGCGGCTCTACGTGTTGGGTGCGATTTTCCTCATTCCGCTGTCCATCGGCATCGTGCTGGTGACCAACAATGCCAACCAGAGCGAGCACGCTTATCAGGTGAGCCACGACGTGGGAAGCATGTATGCGCAAGGCGTAGATTTTTCGCAAAATGCCAACCAGAACATCGCGCTGAGTGTGGCGCAGGGCATCGGCATCGACATGCAAGGCGGCAAGGGCGTTCTGATCCTCAGCAAGATTCGAGTGGTTCATCCTTCAGATTGCCCAGCGAGCGCCACGGGAAAATGCGACAACAAAGGATACCCCGTGGTGACGGAGCGCTACGTGCTGGGGAACGGGTCACTACGGCCGAGTTCATTTGGCACGCCAGTAAGTCTCGATCCCAACAGCGGCAAAGTTCGCGATTGGACAAACGACCTTTCAGCGCGCGCGGCCAATTTTGCATCCACATTGAAACCGGGTGAAGTGACTTACGCGGCCGAGTGCTACCTCACCTCGCCCGAATCACCCAGCGGCGTCTATTCGCGCACCATGTTCTAGCCGGGCGTCACGGTTGTGGCGGGGCAGAAGTTCGGCGCGCCGGCTCATACAAGATCGGTTCCGCGCCTTCTACAACCTTGAAATCCGACGGCACGGCGAACAACGCAGGGTCGGGCTCGGTGCGAACGATGTTCGTAAGCTGGAATGTCTGATCGCCCATCCGCGGATCGCTGCGCTTGCTATAGACAATCGTCTTCAGTTCCGGCGACGTCCAAACTTCGGTCACGATGCTGAGCGGCTTATCGTTGCCGATCTGGCCGGCCGGAATGGTGCGCGTTGTACGCAAGCCCGTCACCGATACGCCTTCCATGGTCTTCGATCCTAAATCCTCGGACTGCGCCTGACCTTCGTCGGCAATTGAAATCCGTTGGGTGGTGGCCATCAGGGGCGCGGCGGTCAAAACAGACCCGGAGATTGCACCCTTGGTAATCATCGCCCCGCCTATTGCAACGCTGGCCGTTGGTCCGGTAAAGGTCATCGCCGAAAATGAGGGCCCCTTCATGGCGGTCTTGTCGGTGAGGTTTAGGGTGTACGACACCTGCGCCACCGGATCTTGCAGGAACACCAAATGCGGCGCATCGGCCGGGGACATGTTCGCGATGGGCGGCAGGGGCGCGTCCTGGCGTGTCCGGCCCATGGAATCTCGAGCCGTGGATCCCGTGCTGGTCTGTACGATCCGGTTACCGTCCGCGAGAGTCTGCACGGATTCATTCGTGATGGTGGCGGAATACGGCGCGTTTTGCACCGGACCAGCGGCCGTCCTTGAGAATCCGCCGGCCACGCCCGCGGTAACGAAAACTCGATTGGTCTCCGGCTGCGCGAACACGCAGGATGAAGCCAGCAGGGCAAGAATCGATATGCGTCGCATAGATTATGAATCTCCTTTTTGAACCAGCTACTGTTGGAAACGAACGTCGGCGATAAAACTGAAGCCCTGCGGAACCGCGCCGGGCGGAAAGAGCGCTTCGGCCGGCAGCGCCACCTGCACCATGGGTTCTTCGGCAATCCACGGACGGCGAACAGGGGCCGGAGCGTAGCGGTGTCGCATGTGGACCTGCGTGCTGGCGGCCACAATCGGCGCCGGTGGCGGCGACGGAGGATGGAACGAAATCTTTTCCGCCGGAGGCAGCGGGATGAAGATAGCCGCTAGCATGGCCGCCGCAGCTGCCAACCCGCCTCCCACCCAAAGTTTTGTTTTCCGCGGCGGAGGAATGGCCATCGTCCCTTCATAACAAGACAAGAATGCGACGCTGACCTCTTTATAGGCGCTCAGGGCCAGCCGGCATTCGGCGCACCGGGCGACATGCCCTTCGACGTGGGCCGCTTCCTGATCCGGCAGTTCTTGATCCAGCCAGGCGATCAATCTTCCCGAGTATTCACACATTGCATTTCTCCGCTAATTTCTTGACCGCGCGTTCCACGGTGTCAGCCACGGTGGACGTCGCGATTCCCAGCACGTCCCCGATCTCGCGATACCGCAGCCCGCTGGCGCGCAGCAACAGGCATTCGCGCTCGCCGTCCGCCAGGGTCCGGATGGCATTTCCGAGACGCTGGAATTTTTCCTTTTCCAGCAGGACCCGCTCGGGCGTGGCCTCGTCGAGCACCTTCGCGGCGCCGTCGGCGTCAGCCAGCGGCGCGCCGAACCGCCGGTCATAACTATTCTGGCGGTTGCGCGCCTGATTGTGCGCCACACGAAACAGCCAGCTGCGCATGTTCTCTTGCGGGCCGCCCGCCGACAAATGGCGGTGCAAGCTCAAAAAGGCGTCTTGCACCACATCCTGCGCTTCATCAGAAGAGAGCCCCAGGCATACCAGGTATCGAAGCAAAGGTTTGCGCAGCTCTCGAAACAGGGTGGTGGCCTCGTGATCGCCAGTTTGGAAGCGCGCGAGCGGCAGCGCCCATGGCAGCAAATCACCACTCATATTGTCCTCGGCATCACGCTTCTGGTTATAGAACAAGTCGAGCCGGCCGTTTTCCGGCAGCTTGCGCTATAACAGAATTTGAAAGCCCGCGGCATGCTTCATTGGTTCGCCCTGTTGGCCTGGGTCACGGCGGCGGCGCAATCGCCCGTTTTCCATCTGGGTCCGGATATCGCCGCGCCCTTCGTGGTGTCGAAGGGAACGCCCGAGTATAGTGACGAAGCGCGCCTGGCGAAGCTGGAAGGCAGCGTCCAGCTGACATTGGTTGTGGATGCGGACGGCAAACCAAGCGACATTCAAGTGATTCGCCCGTTGGGCTTAGGGCTGGACGAACGCGCCGTCGAAAACGCCGGCAGTTGGCAGTTTAAGCCGGGCACTAAGGCGGGAGTTTCCGTTGCGGTGATGGCCAATGAGGAGGTTTTCTTTCGGGTGCAGCGGACGCTTTGGGATTGGCATGTGGTGCGCGCGATCTTCCAGCCGCCAGCCCAGGCCACGCGCCCGGTGCTGATCAAAGTCAAGTTCCCGGCCACCATCCCCCTGGAGGAAAACGCGTCCGTGACCATTGCATTCGATGTCGCGCGGAATGGCGTTCCGGCCAATCTGCGCGTGGTGAAATCTTCGGCTGCAAAATGGGAAGGCGACCTGTTGGCGGCGGTGCGCGATGGCTGGCGGTTCCGGCCCGGAATCATGGACCACAAACCGGTCACAGTACCGGCCTGGTTCGAATTCGTCCGCGGATCGCATTCACCGATTCCGCCCGCGCAGATCACCGCCCGCTAAGCTTGTGCGGCGTTCTGAATCTGTTCTTCGACGATGCGTCCGTCAAACAGAGTAATGGTGCGGTCCGCACAGCGGGCATAGCGCGGATCGTGCGTCACCATGCAAATGGTGGCGCCTTCCTGGTGCAGTTCGCTCAGCAATCCCATCACTTGCTCGCCGTTCACGGAATCCAGATTGCCCGTCGGCTCGTCGGCCAGCAGGATAGAGGGGCGCCCGGCCAGAGCTCGCGCCACGGCCACGCGCTGTTGCTGGCCTCCCGACAATTGCGAGGGATAATGTTTGATCCGATGCGACATGCCCACCCGTTCCAGCGCGTCCTTGACCAGCTGCTTGCGCTCGGTGGCCGGCATATTGCGGTAAGTGAGCGGAAGTTCGACGTTTTCATACACTGTAAGATCGCCGATTAAGTTAAACGCCTGGAAAATGAATCCGATTTCGCGATTGCGCACCCGCGCCCGCTGCGAAAGCTTCATCTGATCGACGCGCGTGTCGTTCAGCACGTAACTGCCGTCCGAAGGCGTATCCAGCAGGCCGAGGATCGCCAACAGCGTCGACTTCCCGCAACCGGACGGCCCGGAAATAGAAATGTATTCGCCCTTGCGAACGTTCAGTTCAATCCCCGCCAGGGCGTGGGTTTCCACCTCATCCGTGCTAAAAACCTTGGTCACGCTCTTCAAGCTAATCATTGTCGCCGCGTCTGAAATCACACCGCCTCCTTCCCAAGCGTCCGGATTTGCCCGGCGCTCAGCTCTGATAGACGTACGTTATCGAAAGGGGTTAGGTTCGCAAAAAATAGTTAAAATCGGATGGCTGCCGTTGTAAATGTATTCAACGCGTCAGTTTAACGGCAAAACCAGCCGCGCCTCGCACCCCGGACCCTGAGCCGCGTTCTGCAACGTCAGCGTTCCTCCGTGCGCTTCGGCAATCTGGCGGCTGAGTACCAGCCCGATGCCCGTTCCACTGGGTTTGGTGGTGAAGAACGGCACGAACAGATTCGCGGTATTCGGCAATCCCTGGCCCTCATCACGCACCCACACCGTGAGCCGCGAATCCTGCCGCTCCCAGCCCACACGCACGGCGCCGCCGGTTTCGAGCGAGGCATCCGCGGCGTTCCGGATCACATTGATCAACAATTGTTCCAGCTGATCGGCGTCGGCCTGGATGACGATCTCGGGCCCCGGCACCACATCCGGCGTGAGGCGCGTCTCCAGCCTGGCAACGCGCCTGACCAGTTCAGCCACTTCCACCGGCGTCATGGTTGGCCGGGGCAGCTTGGCCAGCGTGGCATAGGCGCTCATGAAACGGCTGAGGGCTTCGCTGCGTGCCGCGATCACGGCCAGGCCCCGGCGCGTATCGGCCTCCCAATCCTCCGGCCGGGGCTGCCGCGCCAGTATGCTTTCCAGGCTGCCGGCAATCGATTTGATGGGTGTGAGCGAATTGTTCAGCTCGTGTCCCAGCACGCGCACCAGCCGCTGCCAGGCTTTCAACTCTTCCTCGCGCAGCGGGCGCGTCAGATCGGTGACCACTACCAACTGGTGAGGCAGCCCGCCCTCACGAAACAAACTGCGGCTGACACCCCAGCGCGCGGTCCCACCGGCAAACGTACGCTGCTCGGTGCGCTGCGCTTCGCCTTCCAGATATTGGCTCAGCCCCAGGAACTCCGCCGATTGATCCAGCAGGCGCACCGCGGGTTCGTTCAACAGCCGCTCACCGGCTCGATTCACCAGGCGCAGGCGGCGGTCGCTATCGAACGCGAACACCGCGACGTTGATCTCTTCCATCACCTTGCGCAGCAGCGTGGTGGCTTCCATGGCGCCCAGCCTTTGCTCGCGCAGCGTGGCGCTCATGGCGTTCACCTGCTGCATCACTTCGCCCATGGCATCGCCGCTTTTGGAATGCCGCGCGCGGATGGAATA
>DATHNM010000381.1:0-5355 GCA_035486095.1 Bryobacteraceae bacterium | reverse complement strand
GTTCTTGGATGGAAGCTGGATACTGGGTCAGGGAACTATTTATCCCGACACCATTGAATCGGGCGGCACCGCGAAAGCGGACGTGATCAAAACCCATCACAACCGCGTTGCCGGAATTCAGAAGCTGATCGATTCGGGACGCATCATTGAGCCGCTGGCCTCGTTTTACAAAGACGAAGTTCGCGAGATCGGCGAAGAACTGGGCATCCCGGCCGAGTTTTTGCACCGCCATCCCTTTCCCGGCCCGGGGCTGGCGATTCGCTGCCTTTGTTCAGAGACTTCCGCTCCCGTGACGCGCAGCGAGCCCGGTTGGCTGCTGCCCATTCGATCGGTGGGCGTGAAAGGCGATTCGCGCAGTTATCATTCCGTGCTCGCGCTGGAAGGCCTGCCGGAGGATGAGGTTGCAACCGAGCTGGTGAATCGCATGACGGACATCAATCGCGTGGTCGGGTTGGTGCACGCACGGGTGGGAATCGCCGAACTGCGGTCGAGCGCAGCCACGCTGACCCATGAGCGGCTGGAGCGCCTGCGCCACCTGGACGCCATCGTCCGGCAATGCTCGGAAGAAAGCGGATTCGATCGCGAAGTGTGGCAATTTCCGGTGGTGCTGATTCCCATTGGCGCCGGCGAAAGGCCGGATTCCGTGGTGCTGCGGCCCATTCATTCGGTCGACGGGATGACGGCGCAGGTGGTCCGTATGCCGCACGAACTGCTGCATCGCATGACCCACGAACTGCTGGCGGTGAACGGGGTCTGCGGCGTGTTCTACGATCTGACGCACAAGCCGCCCGGCACCATTGAGTGGGAATAGGTCAGATGCGGTGGAAACTTTTTAAAATATCGCGCGTGGAGTAGCGCAGCGCGATGGGACGCCCATGCGGGCAGCTCATGGGACAATCGGTGGCGGCCAGTTCGTTCAGCAACCACTCCATCTTGGTTTGATCGAGGCGCATGTTGATTTTTATGGCCGCGCGGCAGGCGATGCTGGCGGCAATTCCACGGCGCAGATCGGCCAGCGAAACTTTGCTGTGATCGCCATCGGCCAGCTCCAGAATCTCAAACACCAGCTTTTCTATTTCGGCCGGGCCCACCCCGGCGGGCGCGCCTTTCACCGCGATGGTGCGGTTACCGAAGGGCTCCGAATCGAAACCGGAACGGTCCAGCTCATCGGCGATCCGGGCATATTCGATCTGCTGCGCCGCCGTCAGATCAAGCAAGATCGGCATCAGCAGCTGTTGGCGTTCCACCAGCCCCTGGGCTTGCTGCCGCAGCACTTTCTCGAACAGGATGCGCTCGTGCGCCACATGCTGATCGATGATCCACAGGCCGTCGCGTCCGGCGGCGATGATGAAGCTGTCGTGAATCTGTCCCAGCGGGCGAAGGTCGGAAAGCGCGGCCAGGCTTTGTGGCGCCTCCGTAATCTGCTGCGCAAGCGCAAGCGGACCATGTGTGTCGGGCACGGGTGTGGACCGCACCGGTTCAAAATCGAATCGTGGCTCGGGCGCGGCCGATGTGTTCAGAGTAAACACTGGAAGATCTTCTAAACGCTCCATGCCCACTTCCACGCTGGGCATGGGCTCGAAGCGCTGATTTTCGATGCGCTGCGTAAAGTCCGAGAATGGCAGATCGGCGGCCGGCTGCGGCTGCTGTAAAACCGGTATGCTGGACGCCGGTCTGGAAACGATCAGGCGTTCGCGAATCGCGTCGCGCACAAAATCGTGAACGAAGGTGCCATGCCGGAATCGAACCTCGGTCTTTGACGGGTGAACGTTGACGTCCACTTCTTCGCAATCGCAATCCACAAACAGCAGCGCGAAGGGATAACAAGCCGGCGGCATCAGGTTGTGATAGGCCGAAGAGAGCGCGTGCAGCAGCACACGGTCGCGAATCAGGCGGCCATTCACGAACAGGAAAATCGAATTCCGGTTCATCTTCTGCACTTGCGGTCCGGAAACAAAGCCGCGCAGCGAGAAGACGCGCCTGGAGGTGTCATCAGCTTCCACTACTTCCAGCTCGCGCTCCACGTAATCCAGATCGATCAGATCATCGAGTGTCTGGTTGCCGAAAACCTGGTAGACGCGTTCCTGCAGGGTTTCGACCGGCGTGACATCCAACAACTGCGAGACGCCGTGGGTTAATTGAAACGATTTCTTGGGATGCGCCAGGCTGTAGTGTGTAGCGAGCGAAGCGATGTGCGCCAGTTCAGTTTGATCGGACCGCAGAAATTTCTTACGCGCCGGAACGTTATAGAACAGGTCGCGGACCGAGATGGTGGTGCCAGGGGTTCTGGAAAATTCGTCGCAGCGCAGGATCTTTCCGCCTGCAATTTCCACCGCCGCTCCGGTGCTTTCTTCGGCAGCCCGCGTTTCGAGCAGCAGCCGGGAGACCGATGCGATGGAAGGCAGTGCTTCGCCACGGAATCCCAGGGTGGCGATAGAGAGCAGATCTTTTACGTCGCTGAGCTTGCTGGTGGCGTGGCGTTCAAAGGCCAGCAGCGCATCGTCGCGCAGCATGCCGCTGCCATTGTCGGCAACCCGGATCAGCCGGCGGCCGCCGCTGTCGATATCGATGCGAAGGTCGGTGGCTCCGGCGTCTAGCGAATTTTCGATGAGTTCTTTTACAACCGACGCGGGGCGCTCAACCACCTCTCCGGCCGCGATTTTGTTGGCGACGTTGTCGGAGAGGACGCGAATTCTGCCCATGAATTGGCAGCTCTTAAGCGCTCATGGAGGAAAGGAACTCAGCGTTGCTGCGCGTTTTGCCCAGTTTGTCCAGCAGCAGTTCCATGCTTTCCACCGGCGACAGCGGATTCAGCACGCGGCGCAGCACGAAGATTCGATTGAGCTCTTCCTTGGGGACCAGCAGTTCTTCCTTGCGCGTTCCGCTCTTGGTGATATCGATGGCGGGGAAGACGCGCTTGTCCATCAGCTTGCGATCCAGATGGATTTCCATGTTGCCGGTGCCTTTGAATTCTTCAAAGATCACGTCATCCATGCGGCTGCCGGTGTCGATCAATGCCGATGCCACGATGGTGAGCGAACCACCCTCTTCGATATTGCGGGCCGCGCCGAAAAAGCGCTTGGGACGCTGCAAGGCGTTAGAATCCACGCCGCCCGAAAGAACTTTGCCGGAGGGAGGGACCACGGTATTGTAGGCCCGAGCCAGGCGTGTGATGGAATCCAGCAGGATCACCACATCGCGCTTGTGCTCGACCAGCCGCTTGGCCTTTTCGATCACCATCTCGGCCACCTGCACATGGCGTGAAGCGGGCTCGTCAAACGTCGAACTGATTACTTCACCCTTCACCGAGCGCTGCATGTCGGTGACTTCTTCGGGACGTTCGTCGATCAGCAGCACGATCAACGAAACTTCCGGATGATTGGCCGTGATGGAATTGGCGATCGACTGCAGCAGCATGGTCTTGCCGGTGCGGGGCGCGGCGACGATCAGACCGCGCTGCCCTTTGCCAATGGGGGTCAGCAGATCCATTACGCGGCCCGATGCGCTGTCGCGTGTGGTTTCCAGCTTCAGCCGCTCGTCAGGATACAGCGGGGTCAGATTGTCGAAGAAAATCTTGTTGCGCGCTTCCTCCGGCGGCTCGAAGTTGATGGCGTCAACCTTGATGAGCGCGAAGTAGCGTTCGCCTTCCTTGGGCGGCCGGATTTGTCCGGAGATGGTGTCGCCGGTGCGCAGGTCGAAACGGCGGATCTGCGAGGGGGAAACATACACGTCGTCCGGCCCCGGCAAATAGTTATACTCGGGCGCGCGCAGGAACCCGAACCCATCGGGCAGGCATTCCAGCACGCCCTCGGAGAAGATCAAACCGCTCTTCTCGGCCTGCGTCTGCAGGATCTTAAAGATCAGCTCCTGCTTACGCAATCCGGCGGTGCCGGTGACGTTCAGGTCCTTGGCGATCTGGTTGAGGTTCTGGATGCTCATGTCCTTGAGCTCCACCAGATCCAGGGTGCCGTTCTTCGGATTGGCCTGGGGCGCACCGGCGCCGTGGCGTTTCCGTCCGCCCGGCTGGCCGCTGGCCTTCTCCGCTTTGCCGTTTGCTTCCTGCGCCTTCGCATCAGCATTGTCGGCCGAAGGTTGCGCGTCACCTGACTTAGCGTCGCCCGACTTAGCATCAGGCGCCTTGGCATCGGCGGATTTGGGGTCCACTGCCTTGCCTTCGCCTTTGGCGCTGGCTCTGCCGTCCGGTTTTTTGTCGGATTCCTCGGGGGTGGGAGCGGCTACTGCCGCTGGGTCTTGATTTTCGAGATCGCTTGCCAAATTTCCCTCGCTCCTCGGCAGCTTACGGCCGAGAACGGCAAAGGCTCCGTCTCCGGAGACTGGCTCCGGATGGCTGCCAAACCTTGCCGCTGATTGCTTTGACTTTTCAACTTATCCGTCTTAGTGGCGATCACCATGTATCGCCGGTTATGGAACTCCAACCACTTTTTCAGTTCCAGATCTTTATCCATCCAACCCCGACGCGCGTCCAGGATCAGGAAGCAGAGCTCTAACGACCTTCGATGTAACAGGTATTGTTCGATGAGCTGTTTCCACTCGAATACGATGTCCTTCGGGACACGCGCGTATCCATATCCCGGCAGATCGACGAAGTGGAATTGGCCGTCGATCCGATAAAAATTAACCAGCTGCGTGCACCCGGGCTTCGCGCTCGTAAAAGCCAATCCCTTTTGACCAGTCAGGCAATTCAGCAAACTCGACTTGCCAACATTGCTACGCCCCAGAAACGCAATTTCCGGGAGCGTTTCGGCTGGAAACTGCTCCGGCCGCGCCGCACTGATTACGAATTGGGCGTCCATCCGGTCCCTCGCCCGGTCCAACCCGCCAATCGCGCCTTTATATCGAAATCCGTTCTTCCACCGATCCGCTCCGCACCAACTCCACCGGCGGTGTAGTGGCCGCGAGCGGTAGCGCCACCAGTTCGCGTTCCAGCGCAATTTTCAGGACTTCATCCATGGAAGTCACGAAGTGGAGTTTCATCTCCTTGCGGATGTTCTCTGGAATATCGGGAAGATCTTTCTCGTTGTCCTTGGGCAGCACCAGTTCGTAGATGCCTTGCCGATGCGCCGCCAGAACTTTTTCTTTCAAACCGCCGATCGGCAGCACGCGGCCGCGCACGGTGATCTCGCCGGTCATGGCGAGTCCACAGCGCACCGGAATATTGGTAAGCGCGCTACAGATGCTGGTGGCGATGGTAATGCCGGCCGAAGGACCGTCCTTGGGAATGGCGCCTTCGGGCACGTGCACGTGAATGTCGACGTTGCGGTAGAAATCGCGCGGCAGGCCCAGCAGATGCGCTCGCGAGCGTACGTAGCTCATGGCCGCATGAGCAGATTCCTG
>DATHNM010000380.1:0-2180 GCA_035486095.1 Bryobacteraceae bacterium | reverse complement strand
ACTGCTCTCCGACAGCATCGTTATCTCGGTCGCCGGCGGAGCACTCGGGATGCTGTTGGCACTCTGGACATCGCTGGTTCTGCCCTCGCTCTTGTTCGACGAAGATGCCAGGCGTTTGGTATTTGCACCGGATGTATTCAGCATCGTTGCGGCGTCCGCCGCGTGTGTGGGAATCACCATCGTGTGTGGTCTTCTGCCGGTTTTTGTGGCTTCACACGATCGTCCCGCGGACGTCCTCCGCCGTGAAAGCGCTGGACCATCGATAGGCATCCGGCACTTGCGAGTGGGCCTGGTTATCGCGCAAATGGCCGGATGCTGCGTGCTGGTCATCTCCACGGCCTTCCTCTTCGCCGGCCTTCGCACCGCGCTACAAACCAGCGTCGCCCATCGCCTCCGCCACCCGATTCTTGTCAGCGTGCTGGCCACTTCAGGTATCGGCGGCGGCCCGAGGTATTTCCAAAATGTCCAGCAGACGGCGCTGTTGGTGGCTGGGGTTTCGGTTAAGGCGTGGACTGGGCGGCTGCCGGGCGATTTGCCGGCCTGGGTTTCCTTCCGCGTGGAGCCGCGCAAGTTACCACTCCGGGATGTGACCTTGGACGTGCAGGCGTTCACTGCCAGTTCCAGCACACTTTTTGCGCTGCCGCCAGTCGCGGGCCGCCTGTTCGGCGTCGAACATAAAACCTGTCGATCCGCCATGGTGAACGAGGAGGCTGCCAAGAAACTGTTCGGTCCGGGCACCGTCGGCCGGTCCATTCGCGACGCTGGGAACTTTCCTGTTGAAATCATCGGCGTGCTCGCCATGCGAAAGGCGACCCATGGTGGCACTCAGCCGGCCATCTATTTTTATCAGGAGGATCAAAAAGGGCCACACGCGGAGCGGCTCGGCTTGGCAAACTTTCGCGCACCTATTGTCTCGAACCTCGAGCAAGTTGAACTGGACTCGAACGTGGTTTCGCCCAGTTATTTCGCTGTGATGGGATGGCCTCTGATCGCCGGCCAGCTCTTTCCGGACGATCCAAATCCGCACGGGTGCCGGATGGGCGTGGTCAATCAGGAAGCGGCCGACCTCTACTTCAATGGCAACGCTGTTGGAAGAACGGTCATTGATGACAGCGGCCGCCGGGCTGAGATTATGGGCGTGGTACGTTCCGCACCCCTGGGAACTTTTGAGCGGCGCGTGGAGCCGGCCATCTATTTTCCGATGGCGCAGGACTTTCTCCCGTACATGACGCTGATTCTCGGCGCGCCGGACGTAAGCGCCCCTCTGCTAGCGGATCTAGATCGCAGGATTACAGCCGTGCCGGGGCGCGGACCGTCTCCGGTTGTCGTAAAGACACTCGACACTTACCTCAGCCAGACTGCGCTCGCGCCGCTGCGGATTGCCACCATGATAATTGGAGCCTCCGCGTCCGTAGCGCTCATACTCAGTGTTTTCGGCTTGTTTGGCGCTTTGAGTGACGCCGTGCGGCAACGCCGGCGCGAGTTTGCCGTTCGCATCGCGCTCGGCGCACAGCGCCGGCACGTAATCTCTCAGGTGCTTCAGGAAGGCCTGCGCCTGGCTGCGGCAGGCGCCGTTGCCGGGACCTTTGGATCGCTTCTGCTGGCGCGAACGCTAGCAGGAATCATACCCGGCAACAGTTCGCCCGTCATATGGGTGTGGATGGCCGCGCCGCTGCTGTTGGCCGTCTCGGTTACGCTTGCAAGCGTGCTTCCGGCGCGCCGCGCCTTGATCGTGAACCCACTCACCATCATGCGCGACGACTGACCGGTGGCAGGGCCGTGCCCGGCCGAATCTAGCGGTAATATCCAGATGACCGGAGTTTGAGATATCTGAAAACCGGATTGCTCGCGAAACCAATCGGGTCGAACAACCACCAAACCAGGCAGATACCACACAGTGAAACAACCGCCCAACCTAAGGTCTTGCTCAACATTGGCTTCTGATTTTATGAATCGGCCGAGCTGGTGAACAAGATTAGCCAGCGTTTATTTGATACGGGCGCCTGCGGGACCTTCCGCGACGACCCCGACAAGCTTACTCCTGAAATGCTCGATGGGATCGCCCGGCATTTGATTAAGGAAGCCCTGGGCGACAATCCCGCTGTCGTGGCGGAGCGCGGCGTTGGCTGGAAGCTGGGAGTCGTCCGGCGCAGGACTTACTCTAACTAATTGTAATTAAA
>DATHNM010000379.1:0-3712 GCA_035486095.1 Bryobacteraceae bacterium | reverse complement strand
GTGCTGCGCGCCGGAGCCCAGATGCAGGGCGATGCGCGCGCACTCTCGCAACTTTGGCGGCAAAAGCAGCTGGAATTCACCTGGCTGCTGGCCCTGATGGATCGTTATCGGGATTTCGGACAAATCACCGAAGCCGCTCTGCGCACCGCTTTGGCGCAACTTCAGTGGGAGGCAAGCGAGGCGCAGATCCAGCAGTTGCTGGATGCGTATCTCGCGCCCGCGGTATTCCCCGATGCACGCATCGCGCTCGCGGGGCTGAGCGATTTTCCGCGTGCCATTCTTTCCAACGGTTCGCCGAAAATGCTGCAGGCGGCTGTTCGGAACAACCGCTTGGAACCATATTTCTCCCACATCATTTCCGTGGACCAGGTGAAGACCTACAAACCGTCGCCCCGCGTTTATCAACTTGGGCTGGACGCGCTGCAACTGCCGGCCGCAGATATTCTGTTCGTGTCATCGAATGCCTGGGATGCCGCCGGAGCGAAGGCCTTTGGCTACAGCGTGTGCTGGTGCAATCGATCGGGAGGGGAGATGGATCGCTTGGGATTCGCACCCGATATCGTGGTGTCGAGTCTTGACCAGATTTCCAGCCAGCCGTAGCCCGTTCGCTACAATGAAGTTGCTCCACCCGCTATCCCCCGTGATTCGAATATGATTCAAACGTTATTTGGCGCCGTTGAACAAGAACCCAACCTGCTGGAACGCCTGAAGGCCGGCATCCAGAAGACGCGGTCGGGCTTGCTCGATCGGCTGGAAGATGCCGTCGCCGGCCGCAAGGAGATCGACGCCGATCTGCTTGAGGAGGTGGAGTATGCGCTCATCACCGCCGACATCGGCGTGAACACCGTCAGCGAAATTCTGGAAAGCATCCGCCAGCGCGCGGACCGCAAGCAACTGGCCGACGCGGGAGAAATCAAGCAGCTCATCGCCCAGCATCTTCTGGAAGTGTTGGAAGCCGCCGAGCGTCCGGTGCCGCACGTGGCGGAGCCTCCGGCGGTGGTGTTTGTGGTGGGCGTAAATGGCGCCGGAAAAACCACCACCATCGGAAAGCTGGCCAACCGCTACAAATCCGAAGGCCGCAACGTGCTGCTTTGCGCCGCCGATACTTTCCGCGCCGCCGCCATCGAACAATTGCAGATCTGGGGCACGCGCACCGCAACCGACGTGATCCGGCAATCGCCGGGCGCGGACCCGAGCGCCGTTGTGTTCGATGCGTTGCAAGCCGCCAAGGCGCGCAAAGTGGACTATGTAATCGTGGACACGGCCGGCCGCCTGCACACCAAAACGAATCTGATGTCGGAACTGGAAAAGATGCGCCGCACGGCCGCCAAGGTGATTCCCGCAGCCCCGCACGAAGTGCTGCTGGTGCTGGACGCCACTACCGGACAAAACGGCCTGGAGCAGGCTCGCAAGTTCACCGAATCCAGCGGCGTCACGGGCCTGGTGCTCACAAAATTGGACGGCACGGCGAAAGGGGGCGTGGTGGTGGCCATCGCTCGCGAGTTGAACCTGCCCATCCGTTACGTGGGCGTGGGCGAGCAAGCAGCCGACCTGTTGCCGTTTGAGCCCGGCAAATTCATTGCTTCATTATTTGGATGATGCGAAGCCCACTCATGGACGAAGCGCTGGAACTGGCGCGGCAGGGCCTGGGGCGCACTAGCCCGAACCCCGCGGTGGGCGCCGTGCTGGTGAAGGACGGCCAGATTGTGGGCCGTGGATTTCACACCTACGCGCAGGCCAAGCACGCCGAGGTGATGGCGCTGGAAGAAGCCGGGGCGCAAGCACGCGGAGCAACGCTCTATGTAACGCTGGAACCCTGCTCGCATCATGGACGCACACCGCCCTGCGCCGATGCGCTGGTGCGTGCGGGCGTAGTGCAGGTGATCGCCGCCATGCAGGATCCCAATCCGCAAGTGGCGGGTCAGGGATTCCAGCGTCTAAAAGACGCGGGCATCGCGGTGGAAGTGCTGCCCGAATACACGGACGAAGCGGCGCGGCTGAACGAAGCTTTCATTCATTCCATGCACACCGGCCTTCCGCTGGTGACGTTGAAGGCCGCGGTTACGCTGGACGGCAAGATCGCCGCGCCTGAGGATAACACTGGATGGATCACCAGCGAACGCGCCCGCGCTCACGTGCAGGAAGTGCGCCATAACGCCGATGCGATTCTCACCGGCATCGGCACCGTGCTCTCTGACGATTGCCAGCTAACGGACCGTACCGGGCTGGAGCGCAGCCGCCCGCTGCTTCGCATTGTGGCCGATTCCACGCTGCGTATTCCGCTGGATTCGCGCATGATCGCCGGCGTTAATGGCGACGTGGCCGTGATCACCACCTCGGCCGCATCCGACGAACGGCGCCGGGCGCTCGAATACCGCGGCGTGCGCGTGCTGGTGTTCGACGGGCCGGGCGGCCGTACCGATCTCACCCGGCTTCCCGCCTGGCTGGCCCAGGAACAATACCGCTCTCTGATGATCGAATCGGGAAGCAAGCTGAATTGGGCGGTTCTGGAATCGGGTATCGTCGACAAGATCTTTTTCTATTACGCTCCAAAAATTTTGGGCGGCTTGCAATCGCTGCCGGTGGCCGGTGGAACCGGGCGCTTACGCCGTACCGATGCCATCCAACTGCAGCGTGTGCGATTGCATGCCATCCCGCCCGACGAATTCGCTGTGGAAGCGTACGTCGTTAAATAAGATGTTCACCGGAATCATTGAAGAAGTTGGCGCGGTGGCTGTCGCGGGGCATCGCATGCGCCTGCAATGCCGCCTGGTGCTGGAAGATATACAGGAAGGCGCCAGCGTTGCCGTCAACGGCGTCTGCCTGACCGCCGTCGACATTCAGCCGGATGGATTCTGGTGCGATCTGTCACCGGAAACACTAGCGCTCACCAATCTGGGCGCATTGCGCGAAGGTTCGCTGGTAAATCTGGAGCGCCCGGCAGCCGTGGGTGACCGGCTGAGCGGCCACATCGTCCAGGGCCACGTGGACGGCACGGCCGAATTCCTGGGGCTGGACCCGCTGCCGGATGGCAACTGGTGGCTCAAAGTCCGAATTCCGGCAGCTCTCGACCGGTATTTGATTCACAAAGGATCGGTCACGCTGGATGGGGTCAGTTTAACGGTGGCTTCGCTCGACGGAGGATTGGTGGGAGTGGCCATCATTCCGCACACCTATGAAAGCACTATCCTGCGAGCTTATGGACCCGGAACGGCCATCAATGTGGAGGTGGACCTGATCGGCAAATATGTGGAAAAGCTAATGATTCCGCGATAGAATTCAGTATCCAATAGTGAGCGTCCTACGTCTTACAATTGGAGAAGGTTGTATCAGGAGTTTCTTATGCGCTCGCTGCAAATAGTCCTCATCTCACTCGTTTTTGCGACTGCCACCTGTTTCGCCCAAAGGGGCGGTGGAGGGCATGGCGGCGGTGGCGGTGGTCACGCCATGGGCGGAGGGGGCGGCCACGCTGTAGGTGGCGGCGGCTATCACGGCGGTTCTGTCGGCGGTGGAGGATATCGCGGCAGCGCAGCGGGTGGATATCGTGGCGGGTACAGTAGCGGATATCGAGGCTACAGCAGTGGATATCGTGGCGGTTATGGTTACGGCCGTGGCTACGGATACGGCTACGGTGTCGGCGTCTATGGCGGGTTCGGCTACTACGGCGGCGCCTATTGCAGCCCGTACGGCTATTACGACCAATGGGGCAATT
>DATHNM010000378.1:0-8292 GCA_035486095.1 Bryobacteraceae bacterium | reverse complement strand
TTTTTGCCGTCACGGGTAAACGTCTGCGGAAACTGCCGATTCTTCCCGAGGATCTGGCATAGAACCGCTGGTTCTGCTTCCGGGTTTGATTTGCGATCAAACCGTCTGGCAGAAGCAGATGGACGCGCTGGCAGGTATTGCCGAGTGCTGGGTGGCCGATTACGAATCGCTGGATACCATTCCGGCCATGGCGGAAGCGGTTTTGCGTACCGGCCCCGATAGGTTCTCGGTCGCCGGGCATTCCATGGGCGGAAGAGTGGCGCTCGAGATCTACCGTCGCGCTCCGGAGCGCATCCAGCGAATCGCATTGCTCAATACCGGATACTTGCCTCTGGCGGAGGGCGCTGCCGGCCAGGAAGAAACGCGCAAACGGGCGGAGCTGGTGGCCCTGGCGCAAGCGCAGGGCATGCGCGCCATGCTGCGGCAGTGGCTGCCGCCGATGATCGATACGCGCCGCCGCGACGACACAGTTCTGGTGAACGCGATTGTTGAGATGATGTCGCGCAAGACTCCCGAGATTTTCGCCGCGCAAGTGCGGGCTTTGCTGGGCCGTCCGGATGCCGGCCCGGTGCTGGAACAAATCCGCTGTCCGGCGTTGCTGCTCAGCGGCCGCGAGGATGGGTGGAGCACGCCTGCCCAGCACGCTGCCATGTCTGCCAGGATCGGCGGCAGCCGCCTGGAGATTGTGCCAGACAGCGGGCATATGTCGACCATGGAACGCCCCGCCGAGGTCAGCGCCGCGCTGCGGGCTTGGCTCTATACTTGTTGATTATGGAATCCCGGCGCACCCATCTGATGAAACTGGCAGCCCTGGTGGCCGCTCCGCTTACGGCTCCACTGCGCGGCCAAACCGCCGAAGAACTATTCCGGCGCAATATCGGCTCGCCGGATCAATTCAACAAGCCCTTTCCCCCGCATAAAGTGATCGGGAATATTTATTACGTCGGCTCCCAATCGCTGGCCTCATTTCTGTTTGTTACCCCGCAAGGGAATATTCTGCTCAACAGTTGTTTTGAGGCGACGGTCCCCGTGATCCGCTCGGAGGTGGAGAAGCTGGGCTTCCAATTCACCGACACCAAGATCCTGCTGGGCAGCCACGCGCATGCCGATCACATGGAAGGCGATGCCCTGGTGAAGGAGCTGACCGGCGCGCAGGTCATGGCCATGGAGCAGGACGTGCCCGCGCTGATGAAGATCAGACCGGGTGATAAGCCCCATCCGCTGGATAAAACCCTGCACGATGGCGACCAAGTGAAGCTGGGCGGCACCACGCTGGTGGCGCATCTTACCGCGGGTCACACGCGCGGATGCACCACCTGGACCACCCAGGCGCAGGAAGGCGGCAAGACGTACGACGTGGTCATCATCGGTAGCGTGGGCGTGAACCCCGGCTTCATACTGGTGAATAACAAGGACGTTCCCGATATGGCCGGCGAATACCAGCGCAGTTTCAAACTGCTGCGGTCCCTGCCGTGCGACGTTCCGCTGGGCTCCCATCCATCCATGTACAACCTGGCGGAAAAATATCCCAAGATCGGGAAAGGTCCCAACCCGTTTATCGATCCGGAGGGCTACAAGCACGAACTGGATATCCAGGAACGTGCGTTCCTGCAGAAACTGGACGAACAGAAAAAAGCGGCAGGGGTCTAGCTCGCCGCCTCGGCCGCCGCGTGGCGCACATTCACGGTCACCAGTACCAGCAGGCCCGCAGCGAAAAAAGTGATGAGCGACAAAATCGCCAACCGGTAACTGCCGGTGAATTGCAGCGCCAGCCCGAACAACAGCGGACACAGCCAGCTGGTTCCCTTGTCGCTGATTTCGTACACTCCGAAATACTCGGCCTCGCGGCCCTTGGGAATCATCAACGAAAAAAGCGAACGGCTGAGCGCCTGCGTTCCGCCCTGCACCATCCCGACAATCGCGGCCACGATGAAGAACTGGCGTTCGTTGCGCACCGAAACATAAATCGACACCAGCACGGCGGTCCAGATGAGCAGGCTCACGATCACCGCGTGCTTGGCGCCGATCCATTTGGCGATCCAATCGAACAGAAGCGATCCAAAGAAGGCCACGAACTGCACCATGAGGATCACTTCGGTCAGGTCCGTGAGCGATATCTTCAGCTCGTCGCTGCCGAACTGCGCCGATACGGCGATCACGGTTTGTACGGCATCGTTATAGAGCAGGTAGGCCACCAGAAAGCGCAGCGTCTGCGGATAGTGGCGCATGCCGCGCAGCGTGATGGCGAATTCGCGGAAACTGGCCAGCAAACCTTCACCCGGGGCGCGCCTCCGTCCCGGCGGCCGGTTGCGGATGGCCGTCAGCGGGATCAAACTGAACAGCGCCCACCACACGCCGGCCGACGAAAGGTTGATCCGCACCGCCATGGATTCCGATAGCCCCAGCGCCTTGGCCTTGGTGAACAGGGCCAGGTTCAGGGCCAGCAGCAAGCCGCCGCCCAGATATCCGATGCCCCACCCGGTGGATGAAACGGCGTCGCGCTGCTCGGGCGGCGCGATATCGGGCAGAAACGAGTTGTAGACCACGATGGATGCACCGAACCCGAGGTTGGCAATCAGAAAAAGAACGCCGCCCAGCAGATACTCGTCGCCCTGCAGGAAAAACATCGCAGTTGTCGCCAGCGCTCCGGTGTAGGCGAACAATGCCATCAGGCGCTTCTTGTTGGGGCTGAAATCGGCGATGGTGCCAGCGATCGGCAGCGCGAAAATCTGCGTGATCACCGAGACCGAGATCAAATAGCCCCACCAGGATCGCGGGTCCACTGGGATGCCCAACGGATGGACGCGCCCATCGGCGCCGGCGGCCGCCTTGGCCAGCGCGGTGAGGTAAGGGCCCAGGAAAAGCGTCAGCACCGTGCTGGCGAACGTGGAGTTCGCCCAATCGTACATGTACCAGCCGCGCTGCTCGCGTTTGCTATAAGGAAGTGCCGGATTTGTCATCACTTGCGGGCAAATCCCGGGTACCACCCGCGAAGCCATTAGAGCACACGGTACAATGAGAAGGTTTTGGCTCCTCACATGGGAAACATCGTCGTACTGGGTGCGCAATGGGGTGACGAGGGCAAGGGCAAAGTGGTCGACTTGTTCTCGGAGAAGTTTTCGGTGGTGGCTCGCTACCAGGGCGGCCACAATGCCGGTCACACCGTCTTCATTGGGCCCAAGAAGTTCGTTCTCAAGCTCATCCCGAGCGGCATCTTAAGGCCCGGCATCCAGGCCGTGATCGGCAATGGAGTGGTTATCGATCCGGCGGCGCTGATCGAAGAGATAGAGAAGCTGGAACTGGCCGGCATCGATGTCACCCGCCAGCTGGCCATCAGCGATCGCGCGCATGTTATTTTCCCTTTTCACCGCATCGTGGAGAAAATGTCGGAGGGCCGGCAGGACCGCGTGCCCATCGGAACCACCTCGCGCGGCATCGGGCCGTGTTACGAAGACAAGACCGGGCGCCGCGGCATCCGCATTGCCGATCTTTACGAGCACGACAGTTTCTGCGCGATGTATACCGCTCTGGCCGAGGATAAGCAACTTCTGGCCCAGACGTTCAACATCCAGGAGACTATCGATTTCGAGTTGATTCGCGATCAGTATCTGGGCTATGCAGAGCGTCTGCGGCCCCTGGTTTGCGATACGGCGCAGCTGTTGAACGATGCCATGCGTGCGGGCAAGCGCGTGTTGTTTGAAGGCGCGCAGGGCACCATGCTGGATGTGGATCACGGAACGTATCCGTTTGTTACTTCGTCCAGCGCCACGGCGGGCGGAGCGTGCACCGGCGCGGGCGTGCCGCCCACCGCCATACACGGCGTGATCGGCGTGTCCAAGGCTTACACCACGCGCGTGGGCAGCGGCCCCTTTCCCACTGAACTGCTGGGGGAGGATGGCGAAAGAATTCGTAAAGCGGGCAACGAGTTTGGCGCTGTCACCGGACGCCCACGCCGCTGCGGCTGGTTCGACGTGCCTCTGCTACGCTACACCGCTATGATCAATGGCTTCACCAGCCTGGTGATCACCAAGCTGGATGTGCTGGATCAATTCGACGAGATTCCGGTTTGCACCGAATACAAAAACGTGAAGGCTATGCCCGCCACCTTCCGCGGACTGGAAGCCGTGGAACCGGTCTATGAGACCCTTCCCGGGTGGAAATCCGAGACCCGCGGACTGTCGCGGGAGCGAGATCTCCCGGCCCGGGCGCGCGATTACCTGCGCTTCCTGAGCGATCACGTAGGCGTGGAAGTGGGGTGCATCTCCACTGGGCCAGAACGCGACGAGACCATCCTCATCGAGAATTCGCGCCTGTCCGAGTTGCTGTAGCGGTGGTCACGCGGGGTCAGTCTCTGGTCACGGTAATCGACCTCCAGGCTTGGTTTCCGGCGGCGTCTACGGCGTAAATCATAATCGTGGTAGAGCCCACGTAAAGCTGAACCGGACCGGTTGTCCAACTGGTGGTGCCGGTGGCGATACCCGCGCCGCCCGTGGAACTCGACCAGGTTACCTGTGTCACTCCCAGGCTGTCCTGCGCCGTGCCGCTCAGGACGATGGAACTTGCCGACGTCGCAAAAGTTGTGGCCGCAGGCGACAGGATGGTCACCGACGGAGGAACTGCATATCCGCCACTGCCGGGGCTTATCGGCGGAGGCGTTGGTGGATTCCCCGAAGGTGGATTGTCGGCGGGTGGATTCGGAAGCTGGCTGGTCACGGTGACGCTTTGGGACGCCTGGTCGTGCCTGGCATCGGACGCCGTTACGGTAATCACGTTCGCGCCCAAGCTCACCGGAATCGCCCCGACCGACCAATTCGCCGATCCTTGCGCCGTTCCTGCGGCGCCCTGGTTCGTCGACCAGTTCACCTGCACCGGTGCCGACCCACCGGAAGTGGTGCCGCTCAGAGCAACGGACGGCGCGCTGGTGGTGGCTTGGGGTGCCTGGATGGTCAACACCAATGGCGCCGCAGCCGGCGTCTGGCTGGTTGCCGCCGCATACTGCTGCTGGATGGCCGCAATATCACCCGGCCCCAGGGCGGACACCACGTGATAGTAGGGATACATCACGTCGCCAGGACTATCGGAGTGCCCCAAACCCAAGGCGTGCCCCGTCTCATGCAGCGCGACGCTGAACACATCCACGTCCGCGCCAATCTTCCAGGCTTCGGCATTGTTGAAATGCTGGTCGCCTGCAATGGGCTCCGCGTTCAGGGGATATGGATAAAAGGTGTGCGCCAGCACGGTTGTCCCGGTAAAGGGATAGCCGTCTCCGTGCGCTCCACTGGCGAATAAAACAGCCAGCGTCTGCGGCCCATTGGGATCGTTGGTTGGCGTAAACGTGACCTGCACATACTTCGCCCATTCCGCGTAAGCGCGTTCGATCTCACTTTCCACCGAATCCGCCGGCTGCTGTTGGGTCACAGCGACAAAAGCATAGTTCACGCTGGCGCTCCCCAGTCCCGGCCCATCCCAACCATCGCCCACCAATGGAACGGCCTGTCCCACCGGCCCGGACGAGGTCAGCGCGCCCGCACAGCCATGCACCGGCAGCCCGCCAATCAAATCGGCGGATGCCGGAAAAATGTACGACACCTGATCCCAATCCGCCAGCTGCCGTATCTGATCGACCGTGCCTTCGATCAACAGATGATGCGGCAGCAGGTCCGGATTGTCGTGAACCGATACGCCTGCCTGCAAGGCAATCGCGCGCGCCTCACCTGCAGGAACATCCGAATAAAATTCCACCAGCACCGGCCGAGCCTGGCCGGCCAGCAGTTTTCCGTCCAGTTGGGGACTAAGCTTCTCGCCGGGCTGTAGCCGGCCCATCCACTGAATGCCCAGCCCGTTTAGACTGGTGCCGTCTCGGATCGCGATGGAAAGGCCGGCTTCGGGAATGTAAGAAAGCACGTTCGCGCCCAGATCTGCCAGCGCTTTCAATTGGGCTCCGCCCGGTTCGGACGCGAACTGGACCAGAAAGTGTGACCGCCCTGGTGTGAGCGTCTTGGTAACTACTGGAGGAGGTGTGCCGGAGCCTGGTTTGAATCCCTTCAGACGCAAGGCCGGTTGAGCCCCCGCGCCGCCAACTAAGAGGAGCATCGAACCAATCACGCGGCAGAACGTGCGGCTTAGCTTCTTCTCGAGCCTGTTCACGATACATCCATCGGAAGTGCCCTGAGAGTTTTCCATCGGGAGGACACACTACTCCTGGCAGGAGTATCTGTGGTTGGTTCTCATCGACTTGTTCTACTCTCCCTGTTAGGCGCGGCCTGCATTGCCGCCGCCGGGACAACGCCGGCTTCGTACATCATTCAAACCGTGGCCGGAGGTGACAATTCGGGCGATGGCGGCCCGGCCCTGGCGGCTGCATTAAGCCAGCCCGAAGGCATCGCGGTGGATCGCACAGGCAACGTCTATTTCAGCGACGCCGCCACCAACCGGGTGCGTAAGATTGCCTTGGATGGTTCCATCCAAACCGTGGCTGGCACGGGTGTGGCCGGCTTTGCGGGCGATGGCGGCCCAGCCGCTGCCGCACTGCTCAATCAGCCATATGGCCTGGCGTTCGATCAGGCTGGTAATCTCTATATCGCCGACCTGGGAAACGCACGCATACGGCAAGTGTCAGCCGACGGCGGCATTCAAACCGTGGCCGGCGGGGGCGCGCTACCCGCCGGCAGCACCGGACAAGGCGGCCCTGCCACCATGGCGCAACTGGTCCAGCCGCGCAATGTCGCGCTGGATGCCGCGGGATCGCTTTACATTTCCGATTTCGGCGCCAATCAGATCTACCGCGTCACTGTAGGCGGCACACTCACGCTGGTGGCAGGCGCGGGCACGGCGGGATTTTCGGGCGTCGATACGTCCGCGGTGCTCGCGCAATTGAACGCACCCGCGGGTCTGGCGCTCGACCCTACCGGAGCGCTCTATTTGGCCGACAGCGGCAACAACCGAGTTCGAAAGGTGTACAACGGCGTCATCATCACGGTATTCAACACTCCCGCACCCACCGGCGTGGCTCTCGATTCTACAGGCATGCTCTACGTGGCGGCCGGCAGCTACTTCGGCACTGTTTCCCAACAGATTTCCGGCACAACATTGGCGCGAGACGTGACCATCGATCCGGCCGGCAATGTCTACTTCACTTCGGGCGGGTACGTCATGGAGATCCCGAACGGCGGCGCCGTGATCACCATCGCAGGCAACGGGGCGTCCCCCAATTTCAGTGGGGATGGCGGCCCTGCTTCAGCGGCGCAGTTGAACTTGCCCTCGGATATTGCGGTGGATTCGAACGGCAATTGGTACATCGCCGATACGGCCAACAATCGCATTCGCATGATAACGCCCGGCGGCGTGATCAGCACCATCGCGGGCACGGGCGATCCGGCCGAGCTCAACTCTCCGCGTGGCGTAGCGATTGATGGCTCGAACAATCTTTATATAGCCGATACGGGCAATAACGCAGTTCGCCAGCTTACGCCAGCCGGCACAATGACGTCCATCGCCAGCGGGCTGAACAGCCCCATGTCTGTCGCCGTAGATTCCCAGGGATCGGTCTACATCGCCGACTCCGGCAACAATCGCATCGTGCAGGTGACGGCCGATGGAACCAGCGGCACGTTTGCGAAGATCGCCGCGCCGCTGGCCGTGGCCGTGGATGCATCCGGTAAGGTGCTGGTCGCCGATGCGAAGCAAATCTGGAAGGTCGCGTCAGATGGAACAGCCAGTGTGCTGGTAACCGGTCTTACTTCGCCCGGCGGGATGGCGTTCGCATCGGACGGCACTCTGCTCATAGCGGATACGGGCGCCAATGTCATTCGCCAGTGGAGCACGTCGGGAGTGCTTACCGCGATCGCGGGTAATGGAGCGGCAGGATTTTCGGGCGATGGCAATCCGGCTCTGGCCGCACAATTGAACGCGCCTGGCGGCTTGGTCATCGGTGCGAATGGAAGCATTTTGATTGCCGATTCAGGCAACAATCGCATCCGGACTTTGACGCCGTCGGCCATTGCCACTGAGACCGCCACTATTGCCGTAGTGAACGCGGCCAGCCTTGCCGCCGGGCCCATTGCGCCGGCCGAAATCATCACAATTTTTGGCGGCGGATTCGATGCCATGAACACGCAACTGCTGTTTGCCGGCCAGCCCGCCACGATCTTTTATACCAGCGCTACGCAGATCAACGCCCTGGTCCCAGCAAGTCTAAGCGCGAATTCCAACACGGCAATGAGCATTCTGGTGGATGGCGCGGCCGTCGCGGGTTCGTCTTTAGTTGTGGCCGGCGCTGCGCCTGGTATATTC
>DATHNM010000377.1:0-10048 GCA_035486095.1 Bryobacteraceae bacterium | reverse complement strand
GGTTCCCGCAGCCAGATCGCCCACACGCTGGCATTTTCTGGTTGCCAGCGCCACGCTGCCGCCTAACAGATACAAGGCCGGCAACAGGTCCACCGCGCGAAGCAGATTGCGAATTACAACCTGGGTGAATTCCAGGCGCAGGCCGCCGGAATCGATGACGCGCAGCCGCAGCACGCGTTTCCCCAGCGTCTGGCCGCGCCAGCGCCACTCCAGCAAAATACCGTACGCCATGGAAATCAGGAACGTGATCAAGACTGAAACGGCAGCCGCCCAGTCGTTGCCCACGATGGCGACAATCTGAACGCTTTTGGCGAGCACCGTAGTAATTGCCGCGATGGCAGCCAGATCGATGGCATAGGCCAGTGCGCGGGTGAGCGGCGACGCCAGGCCGAATGCGAAGACCACGCCTTCCGGTGTTTCTACACGCAAAGTGGATTCGGGCGTCATGTTGTTTTTCGCCCGGCCAGCAGCAAGTACGCGGCCAGCGCGCAGGCCTCCACCAGGCCAAAGGTAATCTTCGCGGCATAGGGAAGCACAGGCTGGTGACTCTGGGAAATGAACGCTTCGACGGTGCCGGCCCACACCAGCATCACCGCTAAACCCGCAGCCAGGGCAATTACATCGTGACGCACGCCTCGCAGCCGATCCGCAAGTGCTACCGGACGGCCCCAGCCGATAAGGGCCGACGCGAGCAAGAAACCGGCCTGACCGGCGATCATAATCGCGGGAATCTCGAAGGTGCCGTGCGGCAGCAGCCAGCCCAGCAGGAATTGAGTTTGGCCCGCGCCAATATAATCCGTTGCCACGGCTCCCAGGACGACTCCGTTATAGAAAAGTAACAGCACCGTTCCCACGCCCCACGTCATTCCGCAACCCAGCGTGAAAATGGACACGCGAATATTGTGAGTCATCAGGGTGGCGGAAAAGCTGGCCTTCTGTCCCTGCAGCCGATCCGTTTTCGCACTCTCTTCGGCGGCCACGCGGTCGCCGGGCGATTCCATCAGTCCGGGAAATGGCATCAGCACCGCCTTGTTTTGGCTGTCGGCGCGAATGGCCATCCAGCCGAACGCGCAACCCAGAATGGTGATACCAATCGAGAGTCCGAAAGCGGCGCCATGACGGCGAAATGCACGCGCCGGCTCAGTTAGCCATGTCTTCCAGCGGAACGAAGCATGAGAGGGACGGGTTTCGTGAATCGCGCTGTACGCCCGTGCTACCAGCGCCTGTAGCGAGGCGCGAAGCTGAGGTTCGGAAAATTCATCCAGGCGTACCAGCGCCGCCGCAGAGCGCTCGTAGAGGTATTGCAGCCGCTGCACTTCCGATACCGACATGCGCCAGTTCGGTTCGGCATCCAAACGATGCAGCATCGTCTCCAGTTCGGACCAGCATTCGCGTTCGGCCGCGACGAAACGCGGCAGGTTCAGGATCACAACAACTGCCTCCGCTTCACGTCCAGGTAGGCTGCGGCAACCTGCTGCCTGGCTTGTCCGGGGTCCAGCAAGGTAAGGCGCACGCCACGATTTTCGAGCGATAGCTGCAGCCGCCGGATGCGATTCCATTGCAGTTGGCTGCCGAGCGCAGAATAAACATCGTCCAGATTCCCGGGCGGGCCGCCGGCAAACATTGGCTTCGATTCGGAACTGCGCATCAGGTGTACCAGCAACAGGTGGCGCCGGGACATGATGGCCACGTCGCGCTCGAAACTCTCGGCCAGCAGTGTATCGTCCAGACAGGTGAGAAATACAATAAGCGAACGGCGCCGTAGCTTCCTTTGCAGGCTGTCGCATACCTCCGCGAAATCCGGATTCACACGTCTGGATTGGGCGTTATAGATGGCGTCGCGGCACAGCCGGAAATGCTCGGGTCCGCGGCGCGCCTCCACCACGCTGTGCACGCGGTCGCTAAACAATATCAGGCCGAAGCGATCGCCCTGCCGTTCGGCGCACAGCGCCAGATGGAGCGCCGCTTCCACGTAGCCGTCCAGCCTGCCTTCGAGCGCGCTCAGCCGGGAACAGTCCAGAGCAACATAAACCTGCTGCGAATGTTCCAGGTGGTACAGTTTCACCACGGGGGCGCCACGCTTGGCCGTCGCTTTCCAGTACACGTCTTCGTAGCTGTCGCCGGGCATGAACTGCCGCAGCCGATCGAACTCGCGGCCCTTTCCCACCTGGCGATGCAAGCGCGCTCCGGCCAGTGCGGTTCTTTGGAACAATGCGGCTGAAGCGCGATCTCGAAGGTCGGGATAGACACGCAACTGGCAGGCGATGGCGCGGGCAGATCGAATATTCCAGAGCCCGAGCGGCGATCCACTTTCGATATATGCCTGCTGCAGCAGGTGTTCGCCACGGACCACACCCACGAGGGACCATTCGAGCGAGGAACGTCCCGGGGGTATCTCAGCCGGCAATACCCCTTGATTGGATTCAACTCCATTGGGCATCGCCACGGCGACGCGCGCGGCCAAAGGCTGCGACGAATGGTTCTGCAGCAATATTGGGATGGACGCAACACGCCGCTGCGTGAGCCGCACCGAGGGCGGAGTTTCAACGGACAGCGCCTTCGGCCGCCTGGATCCGAACCATCCATCGATGGCCGCCGCGACGATGCAACCTGCGATCAGCAGCGCGGCGGGCGCCGCCATGCCCGCCCTGAAGGAAGCCAGCGCCACGGCCGGCGGCACGATCAGCGCGGCAAGCACAATCAGACGTGAGCTGGGGACAATCATCGCGCGTCAATCATCGTGGGACTGGCACTTCGTGCAGGATGCGATCCAGCACTTCCGCGGTTCGCACTCCCTCCAGTTCTGATTCTGGAAGCAACAGCAGGCGATGCTCGAGCGCTTGCACCGCCACAGCGCGGACATCGTCCGGCGTGATGAAATCGCGTCCCGCCATCCCGGCCCACGCGCGGCTGGCCCATAACAACGACTGCATGGCGCGCGGACCGGCGCCCACTTGAATGTCGTCGGACGAGCGAGTGCGGCGCACCACTTCCACGATGTACTCCAGCAGTTCGTCGCTCACGCGCACCTGCTGCAACGCCCTGCGCAGTTCATTCAACCGGCCGTGTGTCAGGCAAGGCTGCACATCGCCCCGCTTGAGCGCTGCCTCGGGAGAATCGCCGCCCAAGCTGCGGCGCGCCAGATCGAGCTCATGGTCGCGCTCCGGCCAGGTGATGTTGATCTTCAGCATGAACCGGTCCTTCTGCGCCTCCGGCAGCGGGTAGGTGCCTTCAGACTCAATGGGGTTCTGCGTAGCGAACACCGTGAAATCGGGTGACAGGCGATGCGTCTCGCGATCGATGGTAACGGTTCGTTCCTGCATCGCTTCCAGCAACGCCGCCTGAGTTTTCGCCGAAGCGCGGTTGATCTCGTCGGCCAGAAGAAACTCGGTGAACACCGGGCCGCGCATAAGTGCGAACTCGTTCTCGCGCAGATTGAAGACACTGGTGCCCGTGATGTCGGCCGGCATCAGGTCCGGGGTGAACTGAATGCGCTTGAACTCGCACGCCATGGCTTGGGCCAGTGCCCGCGTGAGCAGCGTTTTGGCTAATCCAGGCACACCCTCGATCAACCCGTGCTGGTTGCACAGCACCACCATCAGGGCGCTGCGCACGGCGTCGTCCTGTCCAATTACAACTTTATGGATCTCGGAAGTAATTTGCGCGATGGCTTCCTGGAATTGTTCAAGATTCAATCGGTCCTCTTGCGGTTCAATATTTCTTGGATTTTTGGTAACGCTTGCAATGGGCGGGCGCCGCTGTCAATCAGTTCTTGTTCAACCAGGCTGCGGCGCTGGGCGGCAAGCGCGCGCGGAGCGCCTTTCAACCATGCTTGCCAGCATACGGCAGCCAAATCAGCCGGGGCCACATTCCGGCGCAGCAAGGCAACTAAACCGGAAAATGAGCGGCGCCCTTCCATCTGTCGCGCTGGTCCGGAAGGCGGGGCTGGGGGAAAGCTGCTCGCGCATTTCCATACGAACAGCGCCACCGGAAGCAGCAGGCCGAGCAGAAGCCCTTGCAGATGAAACGCCCGCAGCAGCCCCATCACGCTGCCGGATTCCACTATCCCGAGATGAGCTTCGTCGAAAACAATGCCGTTGTTCGGACCAAGAATCGACGCCAGCAATGCGGCTTCGGGCGAATCGGCCAGCGCGCCATTGGCGAACACCTCGCTCGACGCCACCAGCACCAAAGACCCGGAAGCAAACGGACGCTCGATCACATCGGCATGTTCCGGATTTCCTTCCAGCGCCGTCCATTTCGAATTTGCGCGGAAGTGCATCTCGCGGGCGTCCTTTTCGCCCTCGTTCAGGATCTTCACGCCCCAGGCCTTTTCGATTGTCTCTACCGCTTGATCGCTGGCCCACAGGCCAGGCCGCAGCGCCAGGACGACTCGATTCCCCTGCCGCGCCAGGGTCTCAACCAGGTGCTGGTCCAGCACGCTCCCTGCCAGCAACTGCTCAGGACTTGCGCCCAGCAGTAACACCGTCTGGTGAGACCATCGCACGCTTTCAAGCGGCAGATAGCTGCGCTGGGTGGCCGGCGCCAGGCGTTTGACGCTCTCAAATAAAACGCTGGTGCCGGCCGGGTCTTTGCGCAAGCTGGAAAAAGCCGGATAGATTCCGCCGGCTTCAAACCCAGCGTTGAACACGCCTAGCAAGCTCCAGGCCAGGGCAGCGGTAAGCGCGGCCAGAAGCAATAGCGCGCCGGATCTGGTCATGTGGAAACACCCACCCGGGCCATTTCGCTTTTCATCAAGGTTATGCGATCGCGAAAGGTCCGGCAGTCCTCCCAGGAGACCGGATAGTCTCCATACCAGACTTGCTCGAACAGCGCGATGTTTCGCGAAAAAAGCTGGCATGCCTGTGCAAATGCCCGCGCCCGGCGATGCAGTTCAGTTTCGTACTCATGATCTGTTTTGCCGGGATGGATGGCGATCCATCCCTCTTGAGCCAGCCCAGCCAGATTCGCTAGATAGAGGGCGCGCAGGCCCAGGCGGAATTGCTCCTGCGAGAAACATTCCTCGGCCAGTTGGTACCAGCCTTGCTCCGGCAATTGATCGGCCGTAACATTATCGGCCGCCAGACTGATCATCCGCGGTCCAGCCGGAACGGCAATTTGCCTGCGTGCCATCGCAACCCGGCCGCGCCATAGTATGAAAGCCGCAGCCAGCAAGGCTAAGACCAGGGCAAGATATAACTCTTTTCGAATAGCGCCGCTCGCGGGAGGCCCTTGGCCCTGCGAAGCGGGCGTCTCGAACAGCTTGCGGAGCCAATCGAACAGGCGATCGATGCCTCGCCCAATCGCAGCCTTCACGCCCGCCAGACTCGCGCCCAGAGCGTCAGTGAAGCGGACGAACCACGCCTCCCTCTGCTGCGCCGGCGCCCGATGAATATTCCAACCGTACTGCGGCGAGGCCAAAGTCCGCTGGATGGAACCCTTGAGCCGCGCCGGGTCTAGAACCGGCTCTGCTTTGATGAGCGGCGCACAGAGCACCAGCAGCAGTGCGGCAATGCTGCCGGATCGAAGCAGGGCTCGAAAACGTGCGCGAACATCCTCGCCGGTTTCTTGCGATTCGGCATGAAACGCTGCCACCGTGTACACGGTCTGTGCCAGCGGCTCGAATGCCAGCCAGGTGATCAGGCCGCTTGCGACGTAGAACGAAGGGTTGGCCAGCAGGCGGAAACCTGCGCGCGTAAAAGATGTTTCGTAACCGGTCAGGATGCGAGCCAGCTGCGGCAGCAAAGCCAGCAGCACGACGACGTTGATCAGCAACAACGCTCCGCTGAATGCCAGCAGCAGAAGCAGCAGGACCGGTTGCGTGACGGCCGCCGAAAGCTTCCGCGTTTTGGCCATGGTTTTCGAGAAATCGCCGCGATCCACGGCCGCCACCGTGGTTGCGATGCGGAAAAAGGCCACCGCGCCGGGCAGGGGAAGCAGCACCATGGTTGCCAGGGGCATCAATAGCAGCTTACAGTTCCCAAGCAAAAGGTGAATACTCGCCTGGCGGAGGAGGCCGGCCTTCTGCGCGGGCGGTGAGCCCGTAAGTTGCGCATGCATGGTGGCAGCGAATATTCCGCGCCACATATTCATCCAGAGCAGCAGCAGGACCAGCAAAAGAGCTTCCCAGGCGCATAATTCGGTATTGCGGCTGTAATGCGTCATGTCGCGCCAGAACAGCAGCACCCCTAGCGCAAAGGGAACGGCGCCGGTCCAGATCTGCGACCAGGCGCGTAGCCCCGCGCCGCGAAGCAAGTGGATGGCTTCTTCGACAATTTCCGAGGCCGCGGTGCCGGTTACTGTTCGTGCCATGCGGAACGATCGGCCAGCGTGACGGAATCCATGATGATTTGTCCCAGCGAAAAGAATATCGCCCAAGCCACCAGCGTGCTTGCCAATGCCATCGCAGCCAGGAAGAGCGGGCCTGTGTGCCTACGCCCTTGAGCCGAAGTTGACACAGAGGTTCTGATACAGCCGGCGCACAGCAGCCGCGAATCATGTTCGGAAACACACTCGCGGCAAAAGGGACGATGGCAGAGAGGACATCGGCAGACGGCGCCGCGCGAAGAGTGGTTCCAACAGTGCTGTTGAGCGATGTTGTCCGGCATGTTTAATCCCCCGCTACGCGCTGGCGTTGCGGAGTGGGACCTGACAGCGTGAGAAACGCCCCCAGAATGCCAAAAACCAAACATCCGCCGATGTAGATCTCTAAATAAGTACGATGCACCGGAGTGGCGCGGAGCTCCGCTGGCTGTAACGGATGTTTTGCCTGTGTCTGCGCTACAGCCGCGATGCCCACCTGTCCGTAGAAGGCAAGACCCAGGAAAACGAGAGCGGCGCCGCCCAGGCGCTGCAGGCTGACATCGACACCTCGATTCTGGATCAGCACCCAGACAGCGGCGGCGGCCTCAACCAGCGCCAATGCCGAGCCGATCCAATTTGGCAGCGGCTGAGTTCTCTGTAGTTCCCAACTGGTGAGCACAACGTCCAGGAGTAAAGACGCTACCAGAACGCCTGAGGCGGCAATCCGGCCGGCGTGCGAATTGGCGTCTTGTGCTGGAATGCTTTCCTCATTCGATTTTGGGAAAGCCGGAATCAGTTGTATGGGGTGATCCCTGGCAACAGACTCCTGCCACCCGTCCGGAAGAGTACCTTGGGCTGCCTCGATCAGCGGAGTTAGCTCGGCCAGCAGTTTGCGCGCAGACCATGGTCGGCGCACGGAAAGCAGTTCTTCCTGGCTGACAGCGGTGTAGATCCGGCAGCGGCAACTGGCTTTCATCGAAATGAGAAGCCACGCTAGCACCAATAGAGCCGCGATTTCCCAATGAAGCCCTGCCAGAAACGGAGAAAAAGCGGAGCCGAAACCGATACCAACCCATAGAAGAAAAGCGGCTAGGATCACCCATCGTGAAACGCCGAAGCGGTGGGACTTACTCACCACGATGGCCTTTATGTCCTTCAAGTAGAGTCTCTTCACGTGCTCTTCATAGCCGGAAGATCGCACCGAGATGAGACAATGCTCGTCTACAAACAACGCCGCGCCGTTGAATACGCTATGCCACGAGGAAAGCTTGCGATAGGCTTGCGTCGCGCTCGGCATGGATTTAGGCTGCCGCCGCCGCCCGCTTCAGCAAAGCGTATACGATCAGCCAGCTCAAGCCGCCAACTTCCAGCAAGCCAATCAAAATAGCTGTCACGAATCGCCAGCGGTTGGCATGCATCAGAGCCAGTGGGCGTTTCCAATAGCGAAATGCGATGAAAACCGCCACTGGTCCCGTCAAGATCGTGATGGGAAAAATCAAAAGCGGCGCCACGGCGGCCGTAAGCGCGATGGAGTCATAAGCCACGCGCGAAGACGCAAGACCGCGTCCGGATACTTTCGCCAATCCCGCCGCCATGCAGGATGGGCAATAACTGTTACCGGTCAATTCCACGACACACAATTGGCATGCAAAGCGGCCACATTGCGCGCACGTGGCCACGGCCCGGTTGGCTGGATGGTCGAAGCAGGTGGCTTCTCCTTCCTCAGCGGACGCAGATTGCGTGGAGGGCGCAGCTCGCAAAGCGGCCGGGAATATCCTGATTTCGTGTTGAGTGTTGCAGTCCGGGCAGGTAGCGGCTTTGCCCGAGGTCAGTTCCCATTCCGGCAATGGCATGGCGCACGAGTTGCAGGGGACGACAAACATAGTCAGGATCGTTTCTTAATTACGCGCGTATCCACCAGCATATCGTGCAGGGCGCGCTTCTCCCGGTCGAACCCGGCCATGATAAAGCCGATCAACATGATGATCGCGCTGAGCATCTTCGCGAAGTAGCGGCCCACCGCTCTGCCTAACGAAACTGGCCCGCCATCGGGCCGCACCACCCGCAGTCCCAAAACCATCTTGCCGGGCGTGGCCCCCAATTTATATACGAACAGCCCCTCATAGGTTGCGGCCATTGCAACTCCAACCAAATATGCGATTCCGATAAGAGCCAGGGCGGCCGATCCGCGTGTAATTCCGGCGCTTGAGCGCAGGCCGGGCAGCAGGATAGCTTGTAGCGCCACGGAAGCGAACCCGACAATCAAACCGTCAATCAGGTAGGCGACGAATCGAATCCAGAACCCGCCGTAGTGAAAGGCGCCTCGCGTGGCGATCCCCTCGCTCAGACCCTGTGCGTATGCCGGTTTGCATGAGCCGCACACCAGAATATTGCCAAAATGGGCGAGCTCTTGTTCCAATTTCGGTTGTCCACACTGCGAACAGTAGAGAATATTACCGGTTGGAGTTGGATTCATTGTGGTTTCAATGTTTGTACCACAATTGCGGATTATATAGGGGCCGCAGAAGCCGCATGCCTACGCTCGGAATACATCTACGCTAGGATGGGCGTCAGGCCAAAACGATGCAGGAACCCTCGTTCACCAATACCATCGTCTACCAGTCTTCCCTCATTCGCATTGGCGCTTTTCGTTGCGACAGAAACCACCCCGGATTTTCCGACACCGGCCCGGCCAGGAACGACTGTTTTGTTTTTCCCCGCACCGCCGTGCAAATCGAGCACGAACATGCCGCTCCCTTCGTTGCCAACCCGAACATCGTGACCTTCTACAACCGCTCGCAGCGCTATCTTCGCCATGAAATCAGCGAACGCGGCGACCGTTGCGATTGGTTCGGAGTGCGGCGCGATCTGGCCTGCGATGCGGTCCGCCGTATAGACCCCAAAGTAGAGGATGTTCCGTTCAGGCGGCAGCGCGGCCGTTGTGACGCCCGAACCTATTTGCTGCAGCGCCGCTTGTTTGATGCGGTTTCGAGTGGCGCCCTGAACGATGCCATCGCGGTTACGGAAACCGTGTTGCTGCTGCTCGATCGCGTGGCCGGGGGAGCCTCCCCTGAGCCTCCGAATGCCAGACGACGGGAGTTGGTTCACGCAGTGGAGTGTTTACTGGCGTCACGCTTCGACCAGCGCCTGGACCTGTCCGATATTGCCAGCCACGCTGGTGTTTCGGTTTATCATCTCTGCCGCACGTTTCGCGAGATCACCGGATTCGCTCTGCACCAGTACGTGATGCAGTTGCGCATCCGCCATGGTCTGGAAAGCGTCTGCGAGACCTCCAGCGGCCTAACCCGGATCGCCCTGGATCTCGGGTTTTCGCACCACAGCCATTTCACCAGCGCCTTTCGCCGCGATTTTGCTGTCACTCCTTCCGAGCTCCGCGCTTCGCGAGACCGCTGCCGATGAGGAACACGCGTCCGGAATGAAATCCGTGCACGCCGCTCCATGCCGATGTGATCAGGAAATCGACCGGGCCTTGGCCATTCGCGCTGCCTATGCCGACCGCGTCGAAACCGAATGTGTCGCCGGGAATGCGGCAGGTGTAGGTTTTCAATAATTTTCCGTTTTTGCCCGAGTAAAGATAAGCCCGGCCTCCGGAAATTGCTTCTGCGCTATATTGCCAAGACCCGACTATCAGATCAGGAATGCCATCTCCGTCCACGTCACCGGCCACTGAAGCGCTGGTGCCGAATCCTTCACCAGCCGTTTTTCCGGTTAATGTGTACAGGCG
>DATHNM010000376.1:0-7643 GCA_035486095.1 Bryobacteraceae bacterium | reverse complement strand
CGCGGGCCCACCGCTTCATCCAGATGGTCGAATGATCGATAGTTCTCGGAAGTCTTCAGATCGCTGGAACGCACCCGGATTTCAGTGGAATCCAGAATTTCCACGGCACAGCGCGTGAACCGGTTGATCGCGAAGTTGACGGTGACCGCGCCTGGATGAAAGAGATACAACGGCCAGATATCGAGGGTGCCGCCCGCCAGGTCAACTCGGCAGGGCGCCTCAGCGAGTATTTTCATGCAGAAGCTCTACTATAGCGCCCAGAATGTCGGCTACACCGCTGGTGGTATTGAGAATCGGCCAATTCCGCCGATAGATATAAAGATGAGGTACGCTCTGTTCCTGGGTGCGTTGGTCGCGGCTCTGGCCTCAGCCCAAGTGCCGGTGCCGGCGAGTTCCGCCACTCCCAAGCCTGCGGACTCACAAAAGCAGCCAGATCAACAATCTACAGCAGCGCCTGTGCCGCCAGCTCCCCCCAGCGGCCAGAAACCCGATCCAACAGAGGTGAAATCCGCCATGGCGGAGTCTATCGCCAAGCAGCGCATGGCCCTCATGGCGCAAGTAGCGGGAGTGATGGGCAAAGCGCCTACGCCTGCCCCATCCTTCTTTACTGTTCCGTGGGTGGAAACACCGGTGCCTTTTAGCCAGCCGCCGTGTGATCCCATGCCCGCCGCCGAATTGGACAAACTGGTGGAGCAAAGCGCGCAGCAGGAGGGTGTGAAGACGGAGTTGATCCGCGGGGTAATCGCCGAGGAATCTGGCGCCAGGCCGTGCGCGGTCTCCTGGAAGGGCGCGCAGGGGCTGATGCAACTTATGCCGGCCACTTCGGCACAGTTCGGCGTGAAGGACCCGTTTGATCCTCGCCAAAACGTTGAGGCAGGCACCAAGCTGTTGAAGCAATTGCTAACCAAGTATAAGGACGACGTGAGTCTGGCGCTGGCGGCCTATAACGCGGGCGAGGGGCGCGTGGATAAGGACGGCGGGGTGCCACAAATTCCAGAAACTCAGAACTATGTGAACGACATTCAGTCGAAACTTCCCAAGAAATAGGCCTACACCTGCCCTATGTTTTCAATGATTTAGACCCAGACATCGCCGGCATCCGGCTTAAACTTTTGGGGTTGTCCCGACGATAACTCCATTTGGAGCCAACTGTTTCCGGGCCGTCCCCGGCGCCCCCGCATGCCACCCAACAATAGTCTCGCCAGTTCGGGTCCGGCTAATGCGCCGTCCGCAATCGCGCCTATTCCGTTCTTTGAAGCGGACGACAATGCCCACATCCCCGCCACGATTCTGATGGTCGATAGTGAAGAAATCAATCACCGGTTGCTGAAAGCGATCTTTAAAACCACCCCCTACACAATCCTGGAGGCGCATCGGGCGTCCGAAGCCACAGCGCTACTGCAGTCCGAAAAGATCGACCTGGTGATTCTGGATCTGATGCTGCCCGAAATGAGCGGCCCGGAACTATGCCGCTGGATGAAAGCGCGCCGCTCAACGCAATTGATCCCGGTCCTGATGATCACCAATCTGCAGGGCGTGGAAAACGAGATTGTGGGAATCTCTTCAGGCGCCGACGAGTTTCTGATCAAACCCTTGCATCCGGCCGTGGTACGGACACGGGTGCGCGCGATGTTGCGCAACAAATCGTTGATCGATTCGCTGGAAGAGGCCGAGACCATTCTGCTGGCGCTGGCCCAAACCGTGGAGCATCGCGACCCCTACACCGGGAAGCATTGCCAGCGGCTGGCTGTGGCTTCGGTGATGCTGGGCGAGGCGCTGGGCCTGCCGAGCCAGGATCTGACGGCGCTTTATCGCGGCGGCTATCTCCACGACATCGGCAAAATCGGCATTCCAGACGCGATCCTCTTCAAGCGAGGCGAGCTCACCAGCGAGGAATGGGACGTGATGCGGAGCCATCCCGTCCGTGGCGAAGAGATCTGCCGCCCCATGCGAAGCCTGACGCCGGTGCTGCCGATTATTCGCAGCCATCATGAGCGCTGGGACGGATCGGGTTACCCGGACGGATTGGCGGGCGAGAGCATTCCGCTGCTGGCGCGGATTATGCAGGTCTCCGATATCTATGACGCCTTGACGAGTGAGCGTCCCTACAAGGCCGCGCTTTCCCCAGCGGAGGCGTTCGCAGTGATGGAAGAAGAAGTACGGCGAGGATGGCGCGATCCGGAACTGGTTCCACTTTTTGCCAGCACCATTCAAACCAATCCCACCGCCGACCTGACGTCGCTGGAAGCTTCGCTCGAAAACATGCGCACCGCCGTTTCCCGATAAGTCTGCCGCCGCATTGTATCCTCTTAATTTGAGTGCTCTGGAAATCCTGCAGCGCGAGATTGTCTCGTGCGAACTATGCCCACGCCTGGTAGCCTATCGCGCCGAAGTGGGACGCGTGAAGCGGCGCGCCTATCGCGATTGGAATTATTGGGCCAAGCCAGTACCGGGCTTCGGCGATCCTCAGGCGCGGCTGCTCCTGATTGGGTTGGCGCCAGGCGCCCACGGGGCTAATCGCACGGGCCGCATGTTCACCGGCGACAGTTCGGGCGATTTCCTCTATAAGGTTTTGTTCGCCACCGGCTTTGCTTCACAGCCCACCAGCACCTCGCGCGACGATGGTTTGAAGCTGTTTGACGCCTACATCGGCGCCGCGGTGCGCTGCGCTCCACCGGACAACAAGCCGACCGTCGAAGAGATTCGCACTTGCCGCCCCTATCTGGAGCGCGAACTGGAGCTGCTCAAAACCGTTCAAGTGGTGGTGGCGCTGGGCCGCCTGGCTTTCGACGTATACCTGGGAATCCTGCGCAACAGCGGAAAGATTGGCCGGCGATCCGGGTTCGTATTTGCTCACGATGCCGAGCATCAAATGGGGAGCGATCTGCCGCTGCTAATCAGTTCCTACCATCCGAGCCAGCAAAACACATCCACGGGTAAACTTACCGAAGCGATGTTTCGCGCGGTGTTTCAACGTGCGCGGCGGAACTTGAGCTAACCTTCCCGGGCGCTACAGCCCCACGTTGATGGCTATGCGGCTAAAGGCCGCCGATCTTAGCAGAACGCCCAGCCGGGCGCCGTCGCGCGGAGCAATGTACGGATTGTGGACCCGCATCCGCACGATGTTCAAGTCGCCGGCTTTTAGCCAGTCCACCGGCACCTCGTGCTGGTAAAGAACGTCTCCGTCCTTGGTGAACCGTGTCTGATCGAGCAAATGCCCGTTCACATAAAAATCTACCAGCAGGGGGCCGGTCTGCTTGAGGGTCTCCTGCGGAAGAAAAAAGCGCTCGCGGAACACGTGATCCTGAACGGACGAAAGCAGAAACTTCAGCTCGGGTTCATCCAGCGTCCAAAAAGCATCCGATTTCGGATCGCCCAACAGGACGCCCTTCACAACATACTGCGACGCGCCAGGCTTTCCGACCGTCATGTTTTCACCAAAGGCATAATCCGGATTGGCCACCTTCAGCGTGTGAAGTTGCACGCTCAGGCGAGCGTCGGTGTTGTCGAGCTCTATATAGTGGCCCTCCACGAAATCGAAGATGTGGTCGTAATGAGGCAGGCGATCCAGAGCGATGCGTTGTTCCTTTGGACCATTTAAGTCTGTAACGAAAAGGTCCGTGTCGCGATAGAGCAGCCGCATCAGAAACACCAGGTCCCAGTTCTCATCGAGCGCGCTGTGAACAAATAACAGCCTGGAGCCGTGCGGCAGAGTGGGATACAGCTTTGAGAATTCAGCGACGGTGTTCTTGTAAGGCGAACGCCGCGGGTCTGGTGCGGGCGGCCAGTTCCGGAAATCAATCGCCGCAAATAGAGCCGCGGTAGCAAGGAACAGTGCAACTGACGCGGCGAGAGGTGACGGCCCTGTCCCGTCCAGCGCTTGGGAGATGAGGCGGTAGAGATTTTCTTTGAAGCGCACCAGACAAACCGAGCCGGCCAGTGCCAGCCCTGCCAGCGGCAGATAAAGCACAAAGCCCAGGCGCGGCGGGATGAACGACACCGGCAGCGCAGTAATAACAAAGAAGAGCAGCCCGAACCAGAACACGCGGGATCGCATCCATAACGCGATGGCGATCAGAATTGCGTAGCACGCCGCCACCTCAAAGGGACTGAAAGACGTGACACCGAGCAACACGGATGGATTGTTGCGATAAACCAAATAAGCCAGAAATGTGCCGGTGTCTTGAAGCCACCGCGCCCAGGTGTAAACCGGGACGTATGCCACATCCTGGGCGATGCCTTCGGAGCCCAGCTTGGCGGGTATGTAGAGCAATACGCACAGTGCTCCCAACAACGCCATTCTTCCTTCGCGGAAACACCAGCGCGGGAGTGCGCGAACGCGGAAATCGGGAGGATGGAACAGCAGCTCGTAGAGAAAAACAATCACCGGCAGGGTGGCGCCCATCTCCTTCGAGTTCAACGAGCACACCAGGCAGGCCAGGAAGGTGAGCATTCCCCAGACTCCCAACAATCGGCCTTGGACCCGGGCCCTCAGATAAATCAGCAGGGCAAGAAAATAGAACAGGAAGCAGAAAACGTCATACATCGACCCGGCGTTGTAGTAGAGATAATCGAACTTGCCGTGAAAACAATAGATCAGCGTAGCGATCGCGCCGATTTCAGCGGACCCGCCGATCCTCTTGAACACCATATAGGCGAGCCACAGATTCAGCAGCATCGCCGCGAAGAACACCACATAGACGGGATAGGGATTAAAGCCGAAAATCGCAAAGGAAGTTCGATAGATGACGCCGCCGAAAGGGCGATAGTAAGGCGTCCAGAAGAAAAGATTCCCCTTCACCAGCGCGCTCAATGGCTTGCTCCAATAGCCGTAGAGATTCATCAGATCGTCGCCGGTGTAGTAGATCAGGAGCCCGCGCCAGGTGAGGGAGAGGAAGAAGACAGCGATAAACACGCCGGCCAGAATGGACAGGAGCGGCTTGCTTTTGCCAGCTTCTCGAACCGGCGTGTTGGGGTCGGGTTGGGTCAAGAATCTTTGCGCCAGGCTTGCTGCAGTTTTTCCCCGAAGGGGGAACTGTTCGGACTGAACGGTGGTGGCTGGCGCGCGGAGGACGGTTGCGGTTCAGGCGGCGTGGCTTCGATGGAAAGGGCTGGCGTGGGGGAAGCCTCCCGCACCGGTGCGTCCTCCAGATATTTCGCCTTCTTGAGAATGGAGCGCTCCAGCGAAGGGCTGTAGCCGGTCCAGCATCCGTCGATGTGGCGGTCCTTTTCGGCCAGCGCGCGCATGCACTCCATCTTGGAATCGAGATTGTCCAGATGATGGAGCAGCATTGCCTCCGGAAACAGCGGGACTTTCGGGGAGCCGTACTCCAGTTCGCCGTGGTGGCTGACGATCAAATGCTCCACCAGAACGCGCAGCTTGGGTGGAAAATCGGGGAACTGCTGTAGCTTGTCGTGCAAAAGACGAAGGCCGATAATAATGTGGCCCAGCAGTTGGCCTTCGGAACTATAGCCAAAGCTGCGATCGTATGTTAATTCAGCAACCTTGCCCACGTCGTGAAGAATGGCGCCGGTGAGCAGCAGGTCCGGGTCAACATTGCCGTAATGCAGCGAAGTAAGGTGGCACAAGCGGCACACAGACAGCACATGTTCCAGCAATCCGCCTAGAAATGCGTGGTGTACGTGCTTGGCGGCCGGGGCCGTGCGGTACATGCGCGCCAGCGGTTCATCATTCAAAAACGCTTCCAGCAGCCCGCGCAGGTGGGGATTATGCATGGCCGCCACCAGCGCCCGCAGTTCCGCGAACATTTCCAGAGGATCCCGCTTAGAGGCGGGGAAAAAATCTGCAAAGTCGATGTCCGCATCCAGCACGCGCGCCATCTTATGAACGGTCATCTGCAGGCGGTTTTGGAAGATCTGCAGTAGACCCTTCACCTTGACGAAGTCGTCGCGTTCGAAAGTGTCCACCACTTCCACGACGTTATCCCACATTTTGGCGTCCACCTCGCCAGTGCGGTCGCCCAGCAAAAGCGAAAGGTAAGGCTCGCCGGACTTCTTCTGGCGAACGTCTTTGCCGTGAACGAGAAAAGTAGTGGTAAAAACCTGGTTCGGCTTTAGATCGCTAAGGTAGGGCGATTTCATGGAAACCGTCCGCCCCTACTGCGATGAACTGATAGCCGTGGTTGTGGTCCCGGGAACTGGGATGGTCCACAGCAGCCTCTTGTGGCGGGTTGTGCTGACAACTTCTTCCTTCTTCACTGTCTCCGGCTTGAGCTGCGCGGGATCCACCCACGCGGTGTCCTTGCTGCCTGCGGCGCCGGTATCGATGTAATCGGCCTTGATTTCGAGGAACGCGTCCTTGCGCAGCTTGGTGAGGTATTCGCGTACGGCTGTGTCCAACTTCGGCGCGAGAAGAATTTCGTTGATCCGGTTCTCTACTTCGGACAACTCGGCTTGCCCGGCCTTCTGGTGATCTTCCACGCGCAGAATCAGAAATCCGTTCGGGGTGGAGATGGGGTCTGTAATGTAGCCTTTCGGCTGGTTCCACACCAAGTCTTCGAGGTTCTGGCTGAGGATGCCTTTCTTGTACGGCGGCAGCTCGCCCATGCTGTTGTGGCTGACCGAATCGGAATTGTCGCGCGCCATTTCGGCGAACCGTTCGCCCTTGCGCGCCCGCGCCACCAGGTCTTTGGCTTTCTTTTCGGCGGCGGCCACACCAGCGGCGTCTTTGCCTTCGGTAGAGATCAGGATCTCCTGCAAGGTGATTTGTTCTTCCCGCACGAACTCCGCTTTGTGCTCGTTGTAATACTTTTCCAGATCCTCGTGCTTCACCGACATATGTTCGCTGACCTCATCGCGGATCACCCGTTGCGTCAGGAACCGGTTCTTCATCTCTTGTTTAAAATCTTCGAACGACAAGCCGCTTTGTTGCTTGATGTACGCCTGGAACTTCTCGGGATCGGCGATTTTGGAATCGGATTGAATGGCGCTCATCTGCTTGCTGACTTCGCTGTCGACGTTAATATTGAGGTCTTTGGCCTTTTGGGCCAGAATCAACTGGTCTATGCGATCTCGCAGTATGTTCTTCTCCCGCTCCCCTAATTGCTTCTCCAAATCGTCGCCCACCGCGCCGCTAGCGCGCAGGCTCTCAATTAGTTCGCGGCGGGAGCGATCCAAATCGCCCCGGGTGATGATATCGCCATTGCACTTGGCGACGATCTCTTCCACGATTGCCGTGTCGGCGGCCGCTAAACTGAGGGCGCACACACAGCTGGACCCAAGCACCAGGAGAGGTACAAACAACTTCATAATCTCCATTATGGACGAAAGGGCGCGGTTTGTGGTTCCAGCCGCGGCGGGCTACGGGCCGGGAAGAGTCCCCCCGGGAGCGTCCCGCTGATAAACTAGAAGCGGGGAAAGCATCTATAAAAGCGATGGCAACGCCCACCCGCGTACAAACTCCAACGGATATTTCGCTCAGCCACGAACAGCTTGTTCAGGCGTATCGCGCGATGTATATGGCGCGGCGGCTGGATGATCGCGAAATCCTGCTAAAGCGGCAGAACCGCATCTTCTTTCAGATCAGCGGCGCGGGACACGAAGCGGTGCAGGCGGCGGCGGGCCTGGTCTTCCGGCCGGCTTACGATTGGTTTTATCTCTATTATCGTGACCGGGCCCTGGCC
>DATHNM010000375.1:0-5854 GCA_035486095.1 Bryobacteraceae bacterium | reverse complement strand
CCGTGGGGCTAATGCCTTTGATACACGGAGAAGACCCGAAAACCTGGTTGCCAGTACAGATAGCGGCCTGCGAAAGATTCGCCGGCAAAGGAACGGTGGTTCCGGGATAGTGCAGCGCGATGCCCGGAATGTCGGAAAGATTTCCGCTACTTTCCTGCGGGGTGAACGTAGAAACGGTTGCCGGAGTGGCCGGCGTGTCGAACCGCGATCCCTGGTAGTCGGCGAAGAAGAACAGCTTGTTCTTAATGATGGGACCGCCCAGCGTGGCGCCGAACTGGTTCCAGCGCATCTTGGGCGGCGCGCTGTTCACCGCTGGATCGGGACTGAAGTTACGCGACCATTCGTTGGCGTTGAAGAAATCGTTGCGAATGAATTCGAACGCGTTCCCGTGAAACTGGTTGGTGCCGGACTTGGTGCTGACGCTGATCACGCCGCCCAGGAAATGCCCGAATTCGGCGCCCGGATTGTTCGCGATCACGGCAAACTCCTGGATAGCGTCCACGTTAGGCGAAAACGCCACGTTATTGTCGACAAACTCGTTGTTGTCGATGCCGTCCAGCAGATAATAATTGGCCTGTTCTCGATTGCCATTGATATAGGGGCGGCCGGAATTGAACGTCGAAAGTCCTGTGTTGAAGGCCCCGGGGCTGGTGGTCACGGCGCCCGGCGTAAGCAGCGCCAGCTGGTTATAGTTGCGTGTCTCGAGCGGCAGTGTCGCTATGGCGTGCGCATCCATCACGGTGCCCACCTGGGTGGAATCGGTTTGCAGCAGCGGCGCGTTCCCGGTCACCTCCAGTGACGTGGCCACATCGCCCACCTTTAACTGAAAGTCCAGCCGCGCCACCTGATTCAGAACCAGGGTGATGTTGGCTTCCTGGGCTGCCTGAAATCCGGTGCGCTCCACCTTGATGTTGTAAGTTCCGATAGGCACCTGTGGCAGGTCGTAAACGCCATCGGAGTTGGTGGTGGTGGTCAACGCCGAGCCACGTTCGGTGTCGGTAGCCGTCACGCGCGCTTCCGGAACCGCCGCACCCGTGGGGTCCATTACTTTTCCGGTTATCGCCGCCATTACTTGTTGGCCGTGCGCCGTGGGGGGCGTCACAAAGGTGATCAAAAGCAGCAGAGCCGTTGCGACTCCGAATGTGATGGCAATGTGTGGTTTCATCGAGACTCCCCTTCTGTTCATTCTGACAATCCTCGCGGCAACCGATTCGACGCAACCGGCGAGTTGACGACAATGCTGAGCCTGTTTCCGGAGGATGTCCAGTTCTCAACGGTTGCAAAGCCGTTACGGGCAGGTTCATTACACGACCGAACGTGCCTGATTTCAATCATTTGTTTGCCGCCCTCCGCTGGGATGCGACGCGTTTGCCGCCAGCGCGCCCAATAAAATCCGGACGGGCCTGGTGGCCGCCAACCGCACTTCCGCTATCGGTTCATCCAGGGCGTCCAGAGCCCGGAGTTCTTGCGCCGCCCAATCCGTAGCAGTGGATTTTCCGCTGGAGAGATATTCCAAAGCACGGAGACCGATGGATCCCAGATTCGATAGATTCTTCGAAAGCGGGACCAGTTCGGAAGTCAGGAAGTTGCCGGTGATTTGCGAATCGTTCACCGACCACTCCGTAAAAGCAACGCGCAGCCCTGCCATCTCAGCCTTGGCCGCCTCCGGGTTCGCCACAGCTTTCTGAGCCATCTGCTCCAGATGGTGGACGGCGGAACTTTCGGGAGGGACGGCGTCAACGAACCGGTTCAGCGGGACCAGGCTGGTATATTTGCGCTCATCGCGCCGGCCTTCGATCCCCAGCGATTCGGATGCGTTGGCTAGAATATTTAGCCCCGGGCCGCCGCCCATCCGGTTGAGCATGGCCTGTTCGTTCCACGTGATACCAACCGCCTCCAACACGCGGCTCACCGCGTCCAGCCGGTTGTACATCGATCTGACATCGGTGACATCCCTTGGCGACCACAGCCGCTCGGCAATCGCGGCGGCGCGCGGCCAGATGCGTGAATCGATGGTTTCCGGGCTCACGTATTCGGACCACATGCAGGCTTCCCCACCCAGAATCAACGCGGCATTCTCATTTTCGATCTTTGGCCCGTTGTCGACCTGGGGATCGATGGCGTAATGGAAACTTGCCGGATTCAGGTGGTCAAGATAATATCCGAACGAAAGCAGGCCGCGATAACCCTTCTTAGCGGTGTCGGCCAAAGCAGCCTGACCGCGCCAGGATTGGATCACCGCATCGGATTCCAAATCGGGATGTAAAACCTCATCCCACCCCACCATGGTCTTTCCATGCTTCTTCAGAATCGCCTGCACACGGCGAATGAAATATGCCTGTAAGTCGTCCGGAGTTGCGAAGTGACGCGCGCGCGCAAACGCTTGGATGAAAGCGGACTGTTTCCATTGCGTGGGGTCCACTTCGTCGCCGCCGATGTGGAAGTACTGATCGGGAAACAGAGCCGTCATCTCGCCCAGGAATTGGTCCAGGAACCGGTAGACCTCCTCGCGCGAAGGATCCATGGTGGGTTGAAAGATCCCCCAGCTCCGTTCGATCGTATAGGGCCCCGGCGCGCTGGCCAGTTCGGGATATCCAACGAACCAGCTTGTTGTGTGGCCGGGAATGTCGAACTCGGGCACCACTCGAATGCCACGATCGCGCGCGTACGCCAGGACGTGCCGCACTTCGTCCTGCGTATAGAAATGCCCATCCGAACCGAGCTGTTGCAGCTTGGGGAAGCGCTTGCTTTCGACGCGAAAGCCCTGATCGTCGGAAAGATGCCAATGCAGCACGTTGAGTTTCACCGCGGCCATGGCGTCCAGGTTGCGCAAGATCACTTCGAGCGGCATCCAATGCCGCGAACAATCGATCATCAGGCCACGCCATGCAAATCGCGGATGATCCTCAATGTGAACGGACGCAGCTTCAAAGCCTGTCACCCCTGGTTCAATCAACTGGGCGAAAGTCTCCAGGCCATGTAACGCCCCCTCCACCGAAGACGCCGCCAGCACTGCTTCTTCGGGCGAGATATCCAATTGATAGGATTCGGGGGCGCCATTCGGCGCAGCTTGCATCACCAAAGCGGTCTTGCCGCCGGTGATCGGGATTCCGGTTTGCCGCGAGAGCCGCGCCGTGAAGCGGCGAATCGCCGAAGCAATACGCGGATCGGTGAAGCCATGCGCTTCGATGGCGAAGCTGGAATCGACGATCAATCTGCCCGGTGCGGCTACCGATTTCCACGGCAATGGCATGGGCGCGGAGAACAAAAGCGGGGCGAGCAGCGCGGCGAGGAGAACCTTCATCCGGTCACCTTATTCCAACCGCGCCGGGATAAATCGAAATAGATCACCGCGCCGCCCGCCAATCCCAGGGCCAGAAGCCCCGCGCCCATTGCGGTTTCGCCCAGCAGCAGCTTGCCGGTGCCGAATAACACGCCGTAGATCAGAACGCAGCCGCAGATCCAATCCAGAAAATTGTGCGCTCCCGCGCCATCCGCCTTCACCTCGGGCGCCATCAGCGCAATCGGTTTCCAGCCGGCAATTCCCGGCCGTGCCCGCCGGTAGAATTTCACCAGCGTTTCCTTGGATTCGGGCTGCGTAGCGAACGTCACAGCCAGCCATACAGCCGTGGTGATGCTCACCGTGATGATCATGATCCAGGCGAAATCCACCGGCTTGTCGCTATCCAGGCCGCCGCCGATTTGGAGCGCCAGCGAAGTGACGAACGCCGTGATCATCGCGGAAATTTCACTCCACGCATTGATTCGCCACCAATACCAGCGCAGCAGCAATACCAATCCCGTGCCAGCGCCGGTGACCAGCAGCATCTTCCAGGCGCCGGCGATGGAAGTGAGGAAAAACGTGACCACGATGGAAACGATAGTCAGCAGAACCGTGGTCCATTGGGAAACGACGACATAATGCCGGTCTGCAGCTTTCGGCCGGATGAAGCGGCGGTAAAAATCGTTGACCACGTAGCTCGCGCCCCAGTTGAGCTGCGTTGCGATGGTCGACATATAGGCAGCGGCAAAAGCTGCCAGCATCACCCCGCGCAGCGAAGCCGGCAAATAGGCGATCATCACGCGCACATATCCGCTTTCGGGATCTTCGAGTCCGGGAAAAAGCACCAGCGAGGCCAGCGCCACCAGGATCCACGGCCACGGCCGGATCGCAAAATGCGCAATGTTGAACCACAACGTGGCCAGCAGGGAATGTTTTTCGTCCTTGGCGCTGAACATGCGCTGGGCGATGTATCCTCCGCCGCCGGGCTCGGCCCCCGGATACCAGGTGGCCCACCAGTTCAGCGAAATGTAGACGAAAAACGTAATCATCGGCATCCAGGGCGAATTTAGATCGGGGATGAAATTCAGTAGCGCCCCAGCGTGCGCGCCGCGTGTCTGATCCAGCACGGCCAGTTTCGTTTTTAGCGCGTCCATCCCGCCCACGGCCTGCACGGCGAAGACAGCCAGCACGGTAACCATAGTCATCTTGATGGCAAACTGCACCAGGTCTGTAACCAGCACGCCCCACAATCCGGAGAGCGTGGAGATGAACGACGTGACCACGATCAATCCCAGCACGATGATCAGCGCTTCCACCCGGGTAACGCCCAGCGCCAGGCTCAGGATCTTCACCATCGCCAGATTCACCCAGCCAAGAATGATGCAATTGACTGGAATGCCGAGGTACAGCGCGCGAAAACCGCGCAGAAATGCGGCAGGCCTGCCGGAATAGCGGATTTCGGTAAATTCAATGTCGGTCATCACGCCGCAGCGGCGCCACAGGCGCGCATAAAAAAAGACCGTCATCATGCCGCTGGCCACCCAGCTCCACCACAGCCAGTTGCCGGCGATCCCCCCGCGCGCCACCATGCCGGTGACAGCCAGCGGCGTATCGGCGGCGAACGTGGTCGCCACCATCGACGTCCCGGCCAGCCACCAGGGAACGTTTCTTCCCGACAAGAAAAATTCGTCGACGTTCTTTCCGGCGCGCGAACGATAGTACAGACCGATGGCCCCGTTCAGGGCGAAATAGAGTGCAATGTAGACCCAATCCAGCCAGGTCAGCTGCACTACATGGTCCTCGTGATTTTGCTGAGCGCTCGCGGGCTGTCCGCGTTCAAGCCCTTGATGGACGCCAGGTGCGCGGCGAAAAGCTGCGCGGGAACAACATAGGGAATCGGCGTGTACAGGTCTTCGATTTGATTCTTGAAGCGGGCGGGAAGCTGGATCAGCCGTGCCGCTTTCGATCGTGCTCCCGCATTGCTGTCGTCGGTAAAGATCAGCGTTTCAGCTTTCAGCTCCCGCAGCCGATCGAGCACTGCGGAAATGGACGGCCACGTGACGCCGCTGGGCGCGAAGACGAAAACGGGAAACGCGCGCTCCACCAGCGCGATGGGGCCGTGCATCAGGTCGGCGGCGGAAAATCGTTCCGTCACCACGTAGCAGGTCTCCATCAGCTTCAGGCCGAACTCCAGCGCGTTTGCGTAATTCAGCCCTCGGCCCACCGTTACCGCGCGCGTCATGAAGAAATAACGCTCGGCCAGGTCCTCAATGTGTTCCTCCAGGCTGAGCGCCGCGTCCACCCATTCCGGCACGCGCCGCAGATCGTCCAGCTGCACGTCGCCAGCCAGCGCATAAGCCAGCAGATAGACCATTAACAACTGGCACGTGTAAGTCTTCGTCGCCGCCACACTTTTTTCGCCGCCCGCCTGGATCAGAAGCGGATACTCCACCAGCTTGGCCATCGCGCTGCCGGATTCGTTGGTGATGCCCACCGTGGTTGCGCCGCGCTCACGGGCGTCGGCCAGCACGGCATTGGTATCGGTGGATTCGCCCGACTGCGAAATGCCAA
>DATHNM010000374.1:0-8138 GCA_035486095.1 Bryobacteraceae bacterium | reverse complement strand
GGCAACATCTACGTGGCCGATCGCGGAAACCGCCGCATCCAGGTTTTTGACCCCGATGGAACCCTGCTGCGCGAGATCACCATCGATGTTCCGCTTCCGCCGGTGGTCCACATGTGGATGGGCAATCCGCCCCCGGCGGCTCCTGTCGCCGCTACAGTGGGCGCGGCTCCCGTTCCAGGAACCATGCAAAACGGAGCGCCCTGGGCCATCTGCATCAGCCCTGGGCCCACGCAGTATCTCTACAGCGCGGACGCCTATCCAGGCCGCATTTACAAGCTCACGCTGGACGGCAAGGTGGTGGGCGTTTTCGGCAGCATGGGCCATCAAGCGAAGCAATTCGGCTGGGTGCATGAGATCGCATGCCCATCGGAAAATGAACTTTACACCGCGGAAATTTTGAACTGGCGCGTGCAGAAGCTGATTCTGCACCCGGCGAAATAAGCGGAACCACTTATGAAGCGCCTGGTCTTGCTGCTGCTTCCCACCGCGGCCATGTTGGCGGCGAATTCGTCGAACGTCACGTTCTATCGCGACGTTCTGCCGGTTCTACAGGAGCGCTGCCAGGGCTGTCATCGGCCCGGCGAAGTGGGGCCGATGGCGTTCGGCGCTTACGATCAGACGCGTCCCTGGGCCAAGGCCATCAAGCAAGCGGTCCTGCTGGGAAAGATGCCGCCCTGGTATGCCGACACGCCGCCCGGCAAATTTCATAACGACCCGCGCTTATCCCAGCCGGAAATCGACAAGCTGGTGGCCTGGGCCGATCATGGCGCACCGGCGGGCAATCCGAAAGATGCGCCGCCTGCCCCGGCGTTCCCCGATGGTTGGAGCATAGACCAGCCGGATGCCATCTTCCCGGTTCCCACGCCTTTCCAGATTCCGGCCACCGGAACATTGGAGTACACCTATGTCATGGTGCCCACCGGTTTCAAAGAGGACCGCTGGATAACGCAAGTGGAAGTGCGGCCGGGGAATCGCGCGGTGGTGCATCATGCCAACGTTTATATCCGCGAGCCGGGTTCCAACTGGCTGCGCGAATATCCCATGGGCAAGCTGTTCATTCCCGAGGAACGCGGAGAGCGTGTGGGCACGGGAGGTTCCAGCAGCGCGGGCGCCAGCGTGCGTGAGCAGGTGATCGCGGGATACGCGCCCGGCAGACCCGCTAAACAAGTGCCCGCTGGTTACGCCATGCTGATTCCCGCCGGTTCAGACCTGGTTTTCCAGCTGCATTACACCACCAACGGAAAACCAACCAGCGACGTGACGCGCATCGGCATGGTGTTTGCAAAAAGCGCGCCGTTGAAGCGCGTGATTCGTGTGCAGGCTTCGAATGCGGGCTTCGTCATTCCACCCGGTGCCGAGGATTATCCGGTTGCCGGTTCCGCCGCCCTGGGCGTCGAGTGCGAATTGCTGAACGTTTACCCGCATATGCATCTGCGCGGGAAATCGATGGTGTTGAGCGCCGTTTATCCCACTGGCGAACGGGAAGAATTCCTGCGCGTGCCGCATTACGATTTCAACTGGCAGCTGGTATATGCCTTGAGCAAGCCGCGCATCCTGCCGAAAGGCACGGTGCTGAAAGCCGACGCCACTTTCGATAATTCCGCCAATAACCGCGCCAATCCCGATCCAAAAAAGTCAGTCCGGTGGGGCGATCAAAGCTGGGACGAAATGATGGTGGGATTTTTCGATCTGGCGATTCCCATCAAAACCGACCCGGCGAAAGTTCTCGTGGCACAATAGCCTGCGGGGCGCTCTAAGGTACACTGCGGGGATTCGCCGCGTCCCATTCGGGACTATTCAAAAAGTAAGTATCGTAAAGATCCTGTACGTCGCGCAGGCTCTCGGGACGCTCCTTGCCCTGTGCAATGCGGGTGAGATGCCGGAAATATTCGAAGCGTTCCACCCCGGGCGCGATCACGATCAGGATTTCAGCGCCGGATCCACGTTCGGCGGAAAACGCGTGCGCCAGCCCCGGCGGGACGACGATTACATCGCCGGGCTCGGCTCGTACGATCTGTGTGCCTGAAAGCACCTGTACCGCGCCATCCAACACATAGAACATTTCGGCGGACCGGTCATGCCGGTGTGGCCGCGCGCCATCGGCGCCCTTGGCAAGCGTGACCTGCACGGTGGAAAGCGCGCCGCCGGTGGCGCTGCTGTCCGCAAGAAGTTTCACCCTCGCCGTGGGAGCGCCCACCACTTCCGCCGCCGCGCCGCGCACCACCACGGAGCGATCGAACTTGGGAATCACAATCGACATACATCGCCTCTTCTTCATTGTTATAAAAAGCCGAGCTCAGCTTGGCAATCCCAATCCCGCCCCCTCGCTATACTGCAATGTACAGTCGGAAACGGCTTTGATGGACGCGACTCACAACCCGAATCTGACCAGCTGGATTGAATCCGCCAATCATCCCGGCACCGGTTTTCCGATTCAAAATCTCCCCTACGCCAGTTTTCGAAAACCTGGTGACGAACGAATCCGGGTTGGGGTGGCGATCGGCGATATGCTGCTGGACGCGAGCGAGGTTCTCGATATCAGGTCTCTCTCTGGCGTGATGGCAATGTCTCGCGCCGGGCGCACCGGCTTGCGCCAGCGATGCAGCGAATTATTGACGAACTATTCGTCCGCCGCCGAGCGCGCGATCCTGCCAATATCCAGCGTGGAGTTGCTGCTGCCCTGCGAGGTTCCCGATTACACCGATTTCTTCGCATCCATCGATCACGCCACCAACGTCGGCAGCCTGTTTCGACCCGGCAAGCCACTCACCCCGAATTACAAATGGGTGCCGATCGCATATCATGGCCGGGCTTCGTCCATCGTTTTGAGCGGCACGGAAATACGCCGCCCGCGCGGCCAGATCCTGCCGGATTCCGATGCGCCTCCCGTATATGCGCCAACCCGAATGCTCGACTACGAATTGGAACTGGGAGCGTTCCTGGGGCCCGGCAATGCAATGGGCTCCCCGATTCCAGTGGCTGCCGCCGAAGACCACTTGTTCGGTGTGTGCCTGTTAAACGATTGGTCGGCGCGCGACATCCAAAGCTGGGAATACCAGCCGCTAGGCCCCTTCCTGGCGAAAAATTTCGCCACGTCGATCTCGCCCTGGATCGTCACGCTGGACGCGCTGGAGCCTTTTCGCGCGCCAGCTTTTCCCCGGCCCATCGGCGACCCGCAGCCCCTCCCGCATCTACACACGCAGGAAAACAGCGCGTTTCGCATCACGCTCGAAGTGTGGCTACGCTCCGCGAAAATGGCGGAGCCGGTGCGCGTCAGCCAAAGTGATTTCGCATCCCTATATTGGACGCTTAACCAGATGATCGCCCACCATTCCAGCAACGGCTGTCCGCTGCGCCCGGGCGACCTTATCGGCAGCGGCACTGTCTCCGGCCCGGAGAAACAGAATCAGGGCTGCCTTTTGGAGATCACCCGGCGCGGCGCGGATCCGCTCCAGCTTCCCTCCGGCGAAACGCGTTCGTTCCTGGAAGACGGCGACGAAGTGATCCTCAAAGGGTGGTGTGCAGCGTCAGGTTTTCGTCGCATCGGTTTGGGCGAGTGCCGAGGCCGCATTCTCCCGGCTTTACAGGCCTAAATCGGCCGAGATTGAAAGAAACAGCGCCTCCCGCGCCGTCGAAATTCTGCCACCTGTCAAAATTCACTAGACGTGCTGTCAATCACTTCCAATTGGAGATCCAGGTGCTCTTGAGGTTCCCGGAGGATTGTATTGGCCACCACCCAAGCGGCTCTCACTGAAGAAGTCCGCGCGTACACCGCCCAGGATCATGCGCGGCCGCATCGCCGCATCGATCTGCTTTTCGTCCTGGGCCTGGTTGTCGCCCTGGGAGCGATCATTGCCGGGATCGCCGCCGCGGGCATTTCGGTCACCTACTTCTTCCAGCCGGCCGGAGCAATGATCGTAATTGGCGGCACCTTGGGCGTGATGCTGGTCACCACTCCGAAAGCTTCGCTGGCCCACTCGTTCCGCCGCGTCATTGATCTTATTTCTTCCGAGGAAGTAAACCGCGAGGCCCTGATTGAAGAAATCATCTTCTATGCGCGAGTGGCGCGCCGCGGCACACTACTGGCGCTTGAGCCCCTGGTGCCGCAGGCCGCGCATCCGTTTTTCGGACAGGCGCTGCAGCTGGCTCTGGATATAGGCAGCCGCGCTGAATTGCAGGTGGTGCTGGAGAACGAGCTGCGCATGCGCGAGAGGCAAGGTGAAACCGACGCCAAAACTCTGGAAGTGGCCGGTGGCTTTGCGCCGACCATCGGAATCATCGGGACGGTGGTAGGCCTGATTGAGGTCCTGCGTCATTTTGCGAATCTGCAGTCCGTGGGATTTGGCATTGGCACGGCTTTCGTCTCCACTATTTATGGCCTGGCGCTGGCGAATCTGCTCTTGCTGCCGGCCGCGCATCGTATTCGCGCGCGTGTGGCGGAAAATTTTGAAATTCAGGAGCTCATCATCGAAGGCGTGCTCTCGTTAGCCGACAATGTACACCCTGCGCTGATCCGCATGCGCTTGAGTGCGTACATGCGTCATAAAGATGTGCAGATTCGCGACGCGGGAACCCAAGCGGCGCATGAAGCTTGAGTCCAAGCGCAAGCCCAAGTATCTGGAGGCCTCACAGGGCGGGCAGCGGGAAAGCTGGCTGATCAGCTATACCGATTTCGTCACCATTCTGCTAATCCTGTTCGTCGCGATTGCAGCGCAGGGCCTGCATCCGGCCGAGACACCGCGCCCGCCTCAGTCGCGGCCGAAGCCACAACCTGTGGCACAAGTGGCTCCGCAAACGACGGCGGTGGAATCCCATCAGGCGTTGGTGCGAGCCGATGAGAAGTTGCGCTCCCAAGGCCTGGATTCGCGGCTTGAAGCGCGCGGCCTGGTTATCAGCTTGCCGCAGGCTATCTTGTTTCCACCGGGCGAGGATCATATCGTTGCCGACGCGTTTCCCATCGTTTCGCAAATCGCCGAAGTGTTGGGCAGCGTTCCCAACAAAGTGGCACTGGTGGGACATGCCGATTCCATTCCCATCCACAACAAGCGTTTTCAAAGCAATTGGGAATTGTCGGCCGCTCGCAGCCTAAACCTGCTGGAGGTGCTGAGTACCCGCTACGGCATCGCCGAATCGCGTCTGTCCGTGCAGAGCTTCGGCTCGAACGACCCGAAGGATTCAAACGACACGCCAGCCGGCCGGGCAGAAAACCGGCGCGTCGAAATCTTGCTGCTCGACGAATCGAATCGCTAGGAACAGCGGCCGATTTGGTACTGTGGCTGTTTGAGTGTTCTAGACATTCCCCGCGATGGCGCGCTGGGCCTGTTGTCCTTGGGCGCGCTGGTTTATCGTCTGGATCCAGGCATAATTCCGTTCCACAAGGCCACCGAATGCAGAATTCACGTCAGCGGCGGCGAGTTTAACGTCGCGGCCAATCTGGCTAACTGTTTCGGCATCCCGGCCGGCATCGCCAGCGCGTTGGTGGACTATCCCATTGGCGATTTGATCGCCGAACGGGTGCGCGCCATGGGCGTTCAGCCCTTCTATAAGCGTTTCGAACACAACGGGGTCACTGGTCCGAATATGGCCACGGTGTACAGCGACCGTGGATACGGCGTGCGCCCGCCAGTGGTCTTCTACAATCGCGCCAACGAAGCCGGTGCGCTGCTGAAACCTGGCGACTTCGCTTGGAAAGAGATTTTCGCTCGTGGGGTGCGCTGGTTCCACAGCGGAGGCATTTTCGCCGCTCTCTCCGCCACCACGGGCGATCTGATCGTGGAAGCCATGCGAGCCGCCAAGGCGGCCGGCGCGATAATTTCGTTCGACCTCAACTATCGCGAGAAGCTGTGGAAGGTTTGGGGCGGCCAGCACCGGGGGCCGGACGTACTGCGCCGCATTGTTCAAAATGTCGACGTGCTGCTAGGCAATGAAGAAGATTTGCAGAAAGGGTTGGGCGTGGCATCGGCCGCCGAAGCGGTGAAAGGTTATCCGCAAGTAAAAATCGTGGCCACCAGTCTGCGCGAAGTACATTCGGCCAACCGGCACACCTGGAGCGCCAGCGCGTGGATGAACGGCCAAACCTATTCCGCCCCGAAATGCGAATTGGATGTCTATGATCGCGTGGGCGGTGGCGATGGATTCTCGGCGGGGCTCATCTACGGACTGCTGACCGGCGAAGCGCCCGAAGCTGCTCTCAAGCTGGGGTGGGCGCATGGCGCGCTGGTGACCACGTTTCCGGGCGACACCACCATGGCTACGCTCGAACAGGTGCGCGCCTTCGCAAAGGGCGGCTCGGCACGCATTCAGCGCTAACGCGGATTGAAAGGTATTCTGGGATCAGTGCTGCAGAGCGCGATATTCTTTGAGACACCCGAGGAAATATTCGCGCGTGTCTTCGCCGAGCTGAAGCCCCGCACGTCAATTCCATCCGTTCGCCTGAAATTCTGCAAGTTCGCCAACGCCAACAGCTCCGTGCGTTGGGATCACGCGGGCCTTGAATTCCGCATCACCGATGTTCTGGAAGGGGCGCCCGCAGCGATCCTGGAATCGCTGGCGCACATCTTGATGTCCAAGCTTTTGCGCCGGCCGCAGCCCCGCACGCACGCCGAGCGCTACCGCCGCTATCTGAATCGCAAGGAAATGCGCCGCAGCCTGCAATTGGTGAAACAGACGCGGGGGCGCAAATTCGTCTCAGGCCCGCGCGGCGATGCCTACGATCTGCAAGCCATCTTCGAAGAGTTAAATCAAATCCACTTCCATGGACTGATGGCGCAACCGCTGCTGGGCTGGAGCCGCCGGCCCTCACGCGTGATGCTGGGTCATTACGATCCGTCGCACAACGCGATCATTTTGAGCCGTCTGCTGGACCGGCCCAGCGTTCCCAAACTGGCGGTGGAATATATCATGTTCCACGAGATGCTCCACCTGCGGTTTCCGGTGGAGCACCGGGGTGCGCGCCGCTGTGTACATACCCGCGAATTCAAGGAAGCCGAAAAGCACTTTCCGTTACTTAAAGAAGCCAAACAGCTTTTGAAGAGCGTTTGCAGCCAAGCGGCTTTGTAGAGAGACGATCAGCCGAACTGGGCCTGGCTGGGGGACGATATCAGCGTTACCTGATCGCGCATGGCAGCGAGCGCCGCCACCAGACGGCGGGCGTCTTCCTCGCCTTTCCACCCGAAAGGATGCAGCGCGACGTGGACGCGCACGCGGCAAACCCCGGCGTAGAACCGCACCTGCTGGCGCCACAACCGGTTGGCGAATTCCTGTTGGTCCCGCGTGGAATAGACCACCATCAGTTTGCCGATCCCGACCAGTTGATTGAAATCCCGCACCAGATGTCCGAGATAAGCCACGAAGATTTTACGCCGCTCGGCTATCAGGCGCCGCGCGATTTCCGGATGATATCCCGGCTGCGACGCCAGAAAGCGGGCATCGGCCTTCCCCAACAGCCGCTCCATGGGGGCGTAGCTTTCGAGCGCGAAATCGTCCAGCCACTCGGCGGTGCAATTCCGGGCGTCAAAATGGGACGAGAGTCTCCAGAACAGAAAGGCGCAACAGACGGGTAGCAACGCGAGGATGATTGCGATCGGAAGGACCCACGGCAAATGCATATTCCTCGCTAGTCTTGGTAAATCATATCGTATTATTCCGCGCAAATGCAAACACAATTTACTTTTGCCGGTCTATTTTCTCCCCGACCGCAACAGGCTGGCGTTGATAGCTTCCAGTTGCGCCAGCAACCTTTGTTCGTCATCCGGCTTCCATTGATGGCCCACCACCACGCGCTTGGACTCTCCTTGGCGGCTAAGCGCAAGCAACCAAAACACCAGACAGGCTAAGGTAACGCCCATATCGACATTGCTCTTTTGCCGGTTCCAGAAATAACCCAGGTTTTGCAGGAAAGCCATGGCGGCGATCATCGGAAAATAAACCGCATATCCAGCCAGGTAAACTATCACATTCCGCCCCAGAGGTACGGGGTAATAGACCAGAAATACACAGATCAGCAGTACGAAGACGATGAGGCTGGAAAGGACCGGGCGCTCGAAAATAAAGAGATATCCGGTGAGCGTATTAGGCGTCTTCTCGATGAGCAAAGGCAGCAGGGATATCACGATAGCCAATGCAAGGGTGAATTTGAT
>DATHNM010000373.1:0-5026 GCA_035486095.1 Bryobacteraceae bacterium | reverse complement strand
GGGGGACCGCGATCGTCCTGTTGGAAGCATCGCTGAAATAGAAATTCGGGAGGAAACGAAGTTGACGACGCCCTTCGGAGGAACGCTGGCGGCCTTGCCCCCGGTGGAACGGCGTGTGGAAACCATGCGGCAGAGGGAGTGGCCGGGAAACCGGAAAACAGCGCTCTTTTTCGTCGCGGCTCAGAATCGGCAACCGAGGTTGGTAACCGCGGCCGCCGGCAACGCAAATCCTGGCATGAGGGTGACCTGAGAACTCGGGATAACTATGCCTCAAAGAGTTATGATCACCGGGCTCGGCTGGACCACCTCTCTTGGTGCCAACCTGGAGACTTGCTGGCGCAAGCTGGTGGCCGGAGAATCGGGCATACGCCCCATCAGTTACTGGGACACGTCGTCCTACACCGCTAAACTGGCAGCCGAAGTACACGACGTGCCGCGAGACACGGGGCTTGCTTCGGTTCCCTCCAACTGGTGCCGCCGCAGCGCGCGGCTATTTCTTCCCGTGGTTCGCGAGGCCTTTGGGGACGCGCGCCTGGATTCAGTTCCCATTGCGCCGGACGACATTGGAATTGCCGCCGGAAGCAGCGTGAACTACATCGATCATCGTCTAATTCGAGAATACTTCTCGCGCTGGGACACGGCCACGCGCAAACTGGCATTCGACGGACTGGGCCTGGGCCAGGCGCGTCCGGAAGTTTTCGCGCGCCGGGCCGGTGACATGATGGCCAGCGTTCCGGCGCGTCTGCTGCATTTGCGAGGACCGTCCTTCGCTGTCGACACCGCATGCGCGGCAAGTTCCCATGCCATTGGCGAGGCCTATCGTCTGGTTCGACGGGGCCGGGCATCCGCCATGATTGCCGGAGGCAGCGCGGCGCTGGTTTCGCCGCTCGGAATTATTGCGTTTTCGCTGCTCGGCGCGCTGAGCCGCTCAGCCGATCCGGCGGAAGCATCGCGTCCCTTCGATCGGCTGCGAGATGGTTTCGTCATGGGCGAAGGCGCAGGCGCCATTGTGCTGGAGAGCCTGGAGAGCGCGTTACGCCGCGGCGCACGCATCTATGGCGAGGTGGTTGGTTACGGGTCTACATCCAATGCCGGCAGCCTGACCGATCCTTCCTCCGACGGTTCGCCCGAGGCGCGCGCCATGGCCTCAGCCTTGGCTGAAGGCGGCATGGCTCCCGAGGAAGTGGATTACATCGCGGCGCATGGCACCTCCACGCTGAAGAACGATGCCACCGAGACGCTGGCCATCAAAAAGGTATTTGGGGATCACGCGCGCCGGCTGCTCATCTCATCCAACAAAGGCCAGATCGGCCACACCATTTCCGCGGCTGGTGTGTCGAACGTGATCTGCGCCGTCAAAGCCATCAACGAAGGTGTAGCGCCTCCAACAATGAACCTGCGAAATCCGGATGCAGAGTGTGACCTCGACTATGTTGCAAACCAAAGCCGCCCCTCGAAGATTCGCGGCGCTATCGCCAATGCCTTCGCATTCGGCGGACAAAACACCGCGCTGGCAATCCGGGCGTGGAGCGGTGCGTAAGTGGATCAGGACTCAGCTGAAGGAACGGTGATGGATTCTAAACTGACCGAAGCCCAGATTTACGATAAATTCGCGGAGATCGTAGCCGCCAGCCTGCGTATCGAGCGTGCCAGAGTTACGATGGATGCCCATCTGATGGACGACTTGGACGCCGAGTCTCTGGATCTGATCGAGATCACCATGGAAACGGAATCGGCGTTCGATGTTTGGCTTCCCGAAAAGAGCATTCTCGATACAGCGGCGGAAGTATTTGGACCCGACATCCTGGTGCAGGAGGGCGTACTGACGGAGGCCGGCAAGGAACTGCTGCGCCGCCGGATGCCGCCCGAGAGCAGTCATCTTTTCGATGGGGAAGTAACCACCAAGGCGCTGACATCCTACTTTCTGACGGTGCGCAGCTGGGTGGCGCTAATTGAGCGCTTAATGCAATCCACACCCGTGGCCTGCGATGCGTGTGGTGGGCCGCTCAAAGCCGAGACTGGCTTCCGCATGCAGTGCCCGGCCTGTCACAAACAAATATCTCTTCGTTCCGGCGAAGATCTCAACCGCGAATGGGTCCAGCAATATTACGACCAGGAATACGTTCCTTCGAAAACTGCAGCCGCGCAAGGAGAGCCGATGAGCACAACGTCCGCCTGACGTTGATGCTAAGGAGGCCCTTGCAATGACTGCCGCAAAATCATTCACTATCGCTGTTTCGAATGTGTCCGGATGGACTGATTCCGGTCCCGCCGTGGCTGCCGCGCGCGCCGGCGCCACCGGTATCCTGAACCTGGAACACCTGGGCAGTGCCGAAGCCGCAACCGAGGTTGTGGCGCATGCTTTGTCGCTGGCCCGCCGTGCCAAGGGCGAGTTGGGTGTCCGGATAGCGGCCGGCGAGAAATGGACCGCGGACTTTTTGCGATCGCTTCCCGATGGGATCGCATTCGTCGTTTTCGCGAGCGATGAGCCGCTGAAGTACGCCGGTTTAAGGCCCGCCGCAGCAGCAAGGCGCTATTTGCTGGAAGTAACCTCGAGCGCCCAGGCCGCCGGTGCCCGTGAAGCCGGTTTCTCGGCTTTGATTGCGAAGGGACACGAAGCAGGCGGATATGTCGGGGAAGAGAGCACGTTCGTTCTGGTGCAGCGCCTGCTCGCCGAGCACGATCTTCCGGTGTGGGCCATGGGCGGCATCGGTCTGCATTCCGCGGCCGCGTGTTTCGCCGGTGGAGCGGAGGGCGTGGTGTTGGATTCGCAGGTTCTGCTGACGCCGGAATCGAGCATTCCCGCGCCGGTGCGAGCCGCTTTAGCGAGGCCCGATGGCGGCGAAACGGTGTGTCTGGGCCAGGAAGTCGGTTCCCTGTTTCGGGTATATAAACAGCCCGGCAGCAAGGCCATTCGGGAGCTGGAAGCGCTGGAGCAACGGTTGAATGGACCGAAGTCTCGCAAACAATGGCGCAAAGCGATTCAAGCCGCCGCGGGCTTTGGATCGCACGATAGCAACGTGTGGCCGCTTGGCCAGGACGCGGCATTCGCGCGATCTTTTGCGGAGCGATTTGACAATGTGTCGGGCATCGTGGATGCCCTGCACGAAGCGGTGCGCGAACATGCCCGGCTGGCCGCCGAAACGCAGCCGCTGGCACCCGGTTCGGCGCTCGCCGTTTCGCACGGCACCGAGTATCCCATCCTGCAAGGACCCATGACGCGCGTGAGCGACAAGGCTCAGTTCGCACATGCGGTGGCCAAGGACGGCGGTCTGCCATTTTTGGCGCTGGCGCTGATGCGCGGCCCACAGGTGCGAACGCTTCTGGACGAAACATCCAAGCTACTGGGCAAATTGCCCTGGGGTGTTGGCATTCTCGGCTTTGTTCCGGCAGAGCTGCGCGAGGAGCAGCTGGCGGTGGTTCGCGAATACCGGCCTCCGTTCGCCGTTATCGCGGGCGGCAGGCCCGATCAGGCGCACAGCCTGGAACAGCTGGGCATTCGCAGCTATCTGCACGTTCCCACGCCCAATTTGCTGCGCGGCTTTGTGGAAGACGGGTCCCGCATGTTTATTTTCGAAGGGCGCGAGTGCGGCGGCCACGTTGGTCCCAAGACCAGCTTCGTTCTGTGGGATTCCATGCTGCAGGAATTGCTGGCGCTTACCGAGCGCGGCGTGAAGGCAGAGGAACTGCACATTGTTTTTGCGGGCGGAATCCATGATGCGCGTTCAGCTGCCATGGTGGCGGCGCTGGCGGCTCCGCTGGCAGCCAAGGGTGCGCGCATCGGCGTGCTGATGGGCACTGCATATTTGTTTACCGCCGAAGCGGTGAGATCGGGCGCCATTGTCGAAGAGTTTCAGAAGCAGGCGGTGGAATGCAAGCAGACGGTTCTGCTGCACTCCGGCCCCGGCCATTCCACGCGCTGCGCCGAAACGCCATTTTTTGAGGCATTCCGCTCCAGCCGGCGCGAGTTGCTGGCCGCGGGAAAATCCATCGAAGAGGTAAAGAGCGCGCTTGAGGATCTGAACCTGGGAAGATTGCGCGTGGCCAGCAAAGGCCTGGTTCGCCAGGGCGATTCGCTGGTGGAGGTGGCGCGCCAGGAACAGTTGGAACAGGGCATGTACATGATCGGCCAGGTGGCCGCGCTGCGCAGCGGAGTGTCCACCGTCCGCGAGGTACATGAGACGGTTTCCGCCGGAAGTGTGCGGGTGTTGAACGACCTGCCCGCCGCCGAAGATGCCCGGGATAAATCCCGCCGGAATGTTCCGCGCCCCTGCGATGTGGCGATTGTCGGCATGAGTTGCCTGCTGCCCGGCGCTCCGGATATCGAGACCTTTTGGTCGAATATTTTAGCGGGAGCGGATGCCATCACGGAAGTGCCTGAAGACCGCTTCGATGTCGACGCTTACTATAGCCAGGACACCAAGGCGCGCGATTCCATCTATTCGCGCAAGGGCGGCTTCGTCGCCGATGTCCCGTTCGATCCCATGCGCTATGGGATCCCACCCAATTCGCTGGCGTCCATCGATCCTTTGCAATTGCTCATGCTGGTTACGGTGGATGAGGCTTTGCGCGACGCAGGCTATCATCGCCGAAAGTTCGCGCGTGAGCGCACCTCGGTAATGCTCGGTTTCAGCGGCGGCCTGGGCGAGATGGGCGTCAACTACGCGGTGCGCTCCAGCTTGTCGCAGTTTGCCACCGTTCCGCCGGAGGTAATGGAGCGGCTTCCGGAATGGACCGAGGATTCGTTCCCCGGGATTCTGCCCAACGTGGCTGCGGGACGGGTAGCGAATCGCTTCGATTTTTCGGGTGTCAATTTCAATGTCGACGCGGCCTGCGCATCGTCGCTGGCGGCCATCCACGTTGCGGTACGAGAGCTGTCCTCTGGCGACAGCGACATGGTGATCACCGGCGGCATCGATAGCGGGCAGAACCCGTTTGGCTATTTGTGTTTTTCGCGCGTGACGGCGCTTTCCACGCGCGGCCACTGCAGCACTTTCGACAAGGAAGCCGACGGCATCGCGATCAG
>DATHNM010000372.1:0-28133 GCA_035486095.1 Bryobacteraceae bacterium | reverse complement strand
CCAGCACCCCACGGAAACACAAGAGGTGATCGCACGGGTCTTGGGAATAGGGCGCAACAAAGTGACGGTGGAATGTTTGCGCATGGGCGGCGCGTTCGGCGGCAAGGAAGTGCAAGCTAATCCCTGGGCGGCCATCGCGGCGCTGGGTGCGTGGAAGACGCGCCGGCCCGTGCGTGTCAGGCTTACGCGCGCGCTCGATTTCGCGCTCACCGGCAAACGCCATCCGTTCCTCGCGCACTACACCGCCGGGTTCACTCAGGACGGCCGGCTGGAAGGCGTGCGCATCGCGCTTTATTCCGATGGCGGATGGAGCCTGGATTTATCTGAACCGGTGCTTTCGCGTGCCATGTTCCATTGCGACAACGCATATCTGCTGCCGGCGGTAGAAATAACCGGCTTGATCTGCCGCACACACAAGACATCCCAGACCGCCTTTCGCGGTTTCGGCGGACCGCAAGGCATGCTGGTTATCGAAGAGATTCTGGATCAGGCCGCGCGCCGTTTGTGCCTGCCGCCGGAGGTTGTCCGCGAGCGCAATTTCTATCGCGATGGCGACAGCACGCATTATGGACAGCCGGTGAAGGACGCCGGGCGCATTGCAATCATCTGGCGCCGCCTCATGGAATCCAGCGGATTCGCCCAGCGGCGCGGAGAAATCGATAGCGCCAATGCGCGCCATCCGCACCGCAAGCGCGGGCTGGCCATTACGCCCGTGAAGTTTGGAATTTCCTTCACCGCCACGTTCTTCAATCAGGCCGGAGCGCTGGTGTTGATCTACCGGGATGGCAGCGTGCAGGTGAATCACGGCGGCGCCGAAATGGGACAAGGCCTGCACACCAAAATTCAGCAGATTACGGCAGAGAGCCTGGGTCTCGATCTGGATCATGTCCGCGTCATGTCCACCCGCACCGACAAGGTTCCCAATACCTCGGCCACCGCGGCATCGGCCGGCGCGGATCTGAATGGCGCAGCCGTGGCGGATGCCTGCTCCCAGCTTCGCGGCCGCCTGGCTCAGGTTGCCGCTGGAATGATCGGCTGCGGCCCCGACGCTGTCCATTTTTCCGGCGGCCTGGTGTACCCCGTTGGCGACCAGCAGCGCGCAATTTCCTTCGCGAAAGTTTGCGAGGCGGCGTACCGGCAGCGAGTCCCGCTGTTCGCGCAAGGCTATTACAGCACGCCCGGCATCCACTACGATCCGAAAACCGGCCGCGGAGAGCCATTCCACTACTTCGCCTACGCCGCAGCCGTCTCCGAAGTGGAAGTGGACGGTTTCACCGGCGACTGTCGCCTCTTAAGGACCGACATTCTCGAAGACATCGGCGATTCTCTCTCGCCGCTGGTGGACCGCGGACAAATTGAGGGCGGATTTATCCAAGGCGTCGGGTGGTTGACGCTGGAAGAACTGGTGTGGGATGCGCAGGGTCGCTTAGCCACCGCAGGTGCGTCCACCTATAAGCTGCCTTCCTGGACCGAGGTTCCGGATATTTTCGAAGTGAACTTTCTGGAACGGGCCAGCGAGCCGGGCACCATCTATGGAAGCAAAGCCGTGGGTGAACCTCCGCTAATGCTGGCCATCTCCGTACGTGAGGCTATCCGCGATGCCATCGCGGCATTTGGCGCCGGCGGACCAGTGCTGCTCGAAAGCCCGGCCACGCCGGAGCGTGTGTTCTTCGCGGTGCAACGAGCGCGTGCCGAGCGGGAATCGTACGTAAGTCCGGTCGGTGCCACGCAGTGATCCCCGCGCCAGGGGGCGAATTGCTGCGCGCGCCCCTGTTTCACACGCCGCGCAATCCTTTTCGAGAATCGAACGCGCTTGAAAGCTACGCCGATGGCGGATTGCTGATTCGCGCCGGACGCGTGGCCGGCTGCGGCGATTACGCGAGTCTTCGTGACGCGCATCCGACGGCCGCTACAGTGGATCTGCGCGGTGGTTTTCTTCTGCCCGGCTTCATCGACGCGCACACTCACTTCCCTCAACTGCGCGTGCTGGGAGGCCTGGGCCGATCCCTACTGGAATGGCTGGAGCACTGCGCTCTGCCCGAAGAGGCTCGCATGGCCGAGCATGCATATGCCTGCGGCGTGGCTCGTACATTCGTGCAATCGCTGGCGTCTCATGGAACAACCACTGCATTGGTGTTCGGCGCGCATTTTGCTCCCGCGACGGCAGCACTTTTTGAAGCTGCCGAAGCCGCGGGACTGCGCATCGCGGCGGGACAGGTGCTCTCTGACCGGCGCCTTCGTCCGGAACTGCATCAAACTCCGGAGCGTGCCTATCGCGAGAGTGGCTTGCTGATTGAGCGCTTCCATCAACACGGGCGCCTGCTGTACGCCGTCACTCCGCGCTTCGCGCTTTCTACTTCCGAGGCCATGCTGGAGGTTTGCCAGACGCTGCTGCGCGAGCATCAGGGACTCTTGCTGCAAACGCATCTCAACGAAAATCCTCAGGAGATTGAAGAGGTGGCGCGCCTGTTTCCTTGGGCCTCCGACTATTTGGCTGTTTACGAACGATTCGGACTCATCCGCCCGAACGCGGTGATGGCGCATAATGTTCATCCCACCGATTCGGAATTGGATCGTCTGGCGTCCAGCGGCGCGGCAGTGGCGCATTGCCCTTCCAGCAACGCCGCGCTGGGCAGCGGGCTGTTTGCAATGCATCGCCATATGCGCGCGGGCATTCCCTGCGCGCTGGGAACCGATGTTGGCGGCGGCACCGGATTCGGGATGTTGAAAGAAGCGTTGCAGGCATATTTGCTGCAGCGCATCGCGCCCGATGGGATGCTGTTGGATGCGGGGCATTTGCTTTACTTGGCCACCCTGGCCGGAGCGGGCGCGCTTGGGTTGAGCAACCAGACGGGCGACTTTCGCTCTGGGAAATCGGCCGACTTGGTTTATCTTCGCCCGCCAGCCGGCAGCCCGCTAGCCGCAGTGCTGGAACGCGAGCAAAGCCCGGAGAGCGTGCTGGCTGCGATCTTTACCCTGGCCGGTGCGGAGAGCGTGCGCGAGGTGCGCGTGGAGGGGTCCATTGTCTATCGTTCGGCCGCCAGAGAGGAAGCATGACCCTGGCCGAGTTGAACAGGCTGGATACGCCAGGTTTCGTCAACGCTCTAGGCTGGATCTTCGAGCAATCGCCGTGGGTGGCCGAACGCGCCTTCCTGGCTTCGCCGTTCGCCAGTTGGGATGCGCTGCACGCGGCAATGACGGAACAAGTGGAGCGCGCCACGTTTGCCGAGAGGCTGGCGCTCTTGCAGGCGCATCCGGATCTGGGCACGCGGGCGCGCCTGAGCACGGCTTCGAGCGAAGAGCAAGCAGGCGCGGGTTTGGACAGCTTGACGCCCGCCGAGTTCGAGCAACTCCATCGCCTGAATGCCGCCTACCGCGGCCGTTTCGGATTTCCTTTCCTGCTGGCGGTGAAGGGAAGCAGCAAGCAGGATATCCTGCGCGCGCTTCAGGCGAGAATGGAATCTTCACCAGAGGATGAGTTCCATGAGGCGCTGCGGCAGGTATATCGGATCGCAAAGTTTCGATTGGAGGGCCTGAGCACATCGTGATTGGACATTTTGCGAGTGGCTGGAAACGAAATTACTACGGCAAAGGGGACATCACCGTCTACCGTCTGAACCGCGATGGCAAGCCTTCGGGCGACAGCCCCTTCTTCGGCGCCACCATCACCATCCTGGTATACGGCGATGCGTTTTGGCAGACCTATACCACGGGCGACAATACTGGCCTTGTGGCCACGGATTCGATGAAGAATTTCGTGCAGCGTGAAATACTCAATTTCGAAGGTTCCGACCTGGAAGATTGCTGCCGCTTTCTGGGCGCGAAATTCCTGAATCTTTACCCGCAGGTGGAAGGCGTGCAAGTGTCGGCGATCGAGATACCTTATGCTGCGCTGGCGCAGAGCGAAATTGCGTTCACGCCGGCGGGGCCGGATCGCGCCACTGCGCGCCTGGAGTTGAACGGAGAGGGAATTGTGGAAATTGTTTCCGGTATCCAGGGCTTCAGACTTTTGCGGCTGGGTGGCAGCGCGTTTCACGGTTTCGTGCGGGACCAATACACCACCCTGCCCGATATCGCCAACCGGCCCTTGCACATGTGGCTGGACTTGGAGTGGATTTACACGGAGTCTCCCGCGGGCTTCAGTTTCGGAGCGGTCACGGCGAGCGTGCGGCGCATCGTGCACCAGGTCTTTCACGGATTCGAATCGGGAAGCATCCAGCAGGTGATCTATCAGATCGGGACCAAAATGCTGGCGGACATTCCTGCCATTGCAGAGGTGCATCTGGAAGCCAACAACCGAACGTGGGACACCATTGCCGAGCGCGGCGATGAGCTGGGCGTCTACACGGAAGCGCGGCCTCCCTTCGGCTGTCTTGGCTTACGCTTGAAGAGATAACATGGCCCGGCTCTCCACGCATGTGCTCGACACTTCACGCGGCAAGCCTGCGCCAGGCGTCGTGATCGATCTGTACATTTGTGCGAACGGCGGACGCCGCCACATCCAGACGGCTGCCACGAATGCGGACGGCCGCACCGATGAAGCCCTGCTCTCTGGCGATAGTCTGGAGACCGGCGTCTACGAATTGACATTTCACGCGGGCGATTATTTTCGAAGCATGGGAGAAAAGCTTACCGATCCGCCGTTTCTGGGCGACGTGGTTATCCGCTTTGGCGTTTCGGATCCGGCCGGCAACTATCATGTGCCGCTGCTTCTGAGTCCGTACGGCTACAGCACATACCGGGGATCGTGATGAGCGATGTAATCGCCCGCTGCCGTTTACTGGCTGAATTGAGCGAAGAGCCGGGCTTTACGACGCGCACGTTTTTGTCCCCGCCAATGCGTCAGGTGCACGCGCATCTACGCGCCTGGATGGAACGGGCGGGTATGAGTGTCGAGATCGATCATGCGGGCAATCTGCGCGGGCTCTATCCATCGGCGCAACCTGATGCGCCGCGATTGTTCATTGGATCGCATCTCGACACGGTTCCTCGCGCGGGAGCCTTCGACGGAATCCTGGGCGTGGTCCTGGCGGTAGCCTTGATCGAGAACCTGGATGGACGCCGCCTGCCGTTTGCGATTGAGGTGATTGGGTTCTCGGAAGAAGAAGGCGTTCGATTCGGCATCCCTTTTATCGGAAGCCGCGCGTTTATTGGCGATATCGACGATCAGTTGCTTGCGAAGATGGCTGGTGCGATCGCGGCGTTTGGCTTGGATCCAAACCGAATCGGCGAGGCGCAGGTGGGTGACCATTCGCTGGGGTATCTGGAATTTCACATCGAACAAGGGCCAGTGCTGGAAGATCTCAACTTGCCGCTGGGCGTGGTAGAAGCGATCGCAGGTCAAAGCCGCCGCGACGTGCTGTTTGAGGGAAAGGCGAATCATGCCGGCACCACGCCGATGAATCTTCGCCAGGATGCGCTGGCTGGCGCGGCAGAATGGACCGGCACGGTAGAGCGTGAAGCGCGCGCGGTTCCAGGCGCCGTAGCTACCGTGGGACGCTTAGTGGTCTCTCCGAATGCAAGCAATGTCATCGCGGCGTCAGTGACGGCGAGTTTGGATGTCCGGCACGTAGACGACACCGTCCGTCATGAATTGGTCGCGCGTCTGTTGCGATCGGCCGATCAGATCGCGGCCGGCCGCTGTCTGAAAGTATCGTCGGAGCAACGTCTGGATCAGCCGGCCTTGAGGATGGATGCTGCGCTCACCGAAATTCTGGAGCATGCGGTGGCAGCCGCTGGCCGCCCGGTTCATCGCATGGCCAGCGGCGCCGGTCATGACGCGATGATTGTTGCTCGCCGCATGCCGGCAGCCATGCTGTTTCTGCGCAGCCCAGGCGGTATCAGCCACCATCCCGCTGAAAACGTGATCGCCGGAGACGTGGCCGCCGCATTGGACGTTGGCATGCGCTTCCTGGAAGAGCTGGAGCGGCGGCATGCCTGATCTGGTGGTGCGCGGTGACGCGGAAGATATTGCGATTGAAGATGGCAAGATCGTGGCGATGGGACCGGAGCTTCCAGGCGCCGCCGAAGAGATTGACTCGCGAGGCTTGCATATTTTTCCCGGCTTAATCGACGTGCATCTTCACTTCAACGAGCCCGGCCGCACCGAGTGGGAAGGCGCAGCAACTGGCAGCCGCGCACTGGCAGCCGGCGGCGGAACGCTGTTCTTCGATATGCCGCTTAACTCGACGCCGTGCACGGTGAGTGCCGCTGCGTTCGATCTCAAGCGCGCGGCTCTGGCGAAGTCATCCATCACCGATTTCGCTCTGTGGGGCGGCTTGATTCCCGGCAATGTTCCCCAGATGGCGACCTTGGCCGAGCGAGGCGTGGTGGGCTTCAAGGCGTTCCTGTGTGATTCTGGATTGCCCGAATTTCCTCGCGTCGACGATCTTACGCTTTTCGATGGACTGCGTGAAGCGGCGCGGCTCAATCTGCCGGTCGCAGTTCACGCGGAGAGCCAGGAACTCACGCAGCAAGCTGCACTGCCGGATGTGGGGAGCGTCCGGGCCTTTCTGGCATCGCGGCCGGTGATCGCCGAGTTGGAGGCCATCCAGCGAGCCACACTGCTGGCGCGGGAAGCCGGCGCGAAACTGCATATTGTTCACGTCAGTTCCGGCCGGGGCGTGGCCCTGGCCGCCGAGGCGCGCGCCAAGGGAACGGATGTATCCATCGAAACGTGTCCGCACTACCTGTTCTTCACTGAAGAAGATGTGGAACGGCTGGGCGCAGTCGCAAAATGCGCGCCCCCGCTGCGCGATGCCGTGGAGCAAGATGCTCTCTGGGCGCAATTGCTTGCCGGTGCGGTCGACATCGTTGCCTCTGACCATTCGCCCGCGCCGCCGGATATGAAGGCCGGTGATTTCTGGCGCGCCTGGGGCGGCATCGCCGGCGTGCAGTCCACTCTGGCCGTGCTGCTCGACCGCGGATATCATGGCCGTCAACTTACGCTCGCACGGATCGCGTCACTGGTTGCGGGTGAGCCGGCCCGCAGGTTTCGGATTCCGGGAAAAGGCAGTCTAGCGGTAGGCATGGATGCGGACCTGGCTCTGGTGGATGTTTTTCGATCTACCCGATTGGAATCCAAACAACTGCTGCAGCGTCACGCGCTAAGCCCTTACACCGGTTCCACCTTTCGCGGATGCGTGGTACGCACCCTACGCCGCGGTGAGACCATATTTGCATCCGGCGAAATTGCGGCATCAACCAGCGGCAGATTCGTCACGCCGAACTTATGCACCATTTAGGAAAAACTCGCAGCGCTCACCAAGCGAACCACCTTCTCCAGACGCCGGACACGTTTGTCCGCGCGCCCTTGCCGGGAATGCACAAGGCCACGGCCATCGTTCACGCGGCTCCCGCGATGGGCGCGCGCTTTACACAATACACCGCGGAATTCGAGGCAGGCGGATCGATGGCGCCGGCTTTTGCACAACGGTTCCTCTATGTGCTCGAAGGAGAAGTGAAGATCGACGGCGCGATTTTAGCTGCCGGCGATTATGCATATTTCCCGCCAGAGCACGCCTCCAATGTTTCCGCGAAAAGCGTGGCACGAGCCGCAGTTATCGAAAAGCTCTACCGGCCGTTACCCGGCATTTCCGCGCCCGCGTTCTTCACTGGCCGCGAGACCAACGTTGCCGCGGCTTTTTTGAATGGAGACAACGCCCTGGAAGTCCGCGCCCTAATGCCGGACAATCCGTCCTTCGATTTCGCAGTCAACACCATGACCTATCTTCCCGGCGCGACTCTTCCCCAGGTGGAAATCCACGTCATGGAGCACGGCCTCTTGATGCTGGCGGGCGGCGGCATCTATCGGCTCGGCGAGCGTTGGTATCCGGCGGTGGCGGGCGATTTCATGTGGATGGCGCCGTTTTGTCCGCAGTGGTTCGGAGCACTCGGAAAAACGCCGGCAAAATATCTGATCTATAAAGACTGGAATCGATGAAGCTCGAGATTGATCGCGAGCGCCTGGCCGGAGAGCTGGACGCGCTGGGCGCGATTTCCCAGGAACCGCCTCCCGTGGTGACTCGCGTGGTCTTCACCGAAGCGGATGCGAGCGGCCGCGAATTCGTCAAGAATCTATGCAGTCAAGCTGGGCTGGCGACGCGAGTGGACGCGGTGGGAAACACATTTGCGCGTTGGGTTGGCGCGGATCCCATGCTCGCACCCGTGGGCACAGGCTCGCACATCGACGCTATTCCCAATGCCGGCCGCTTTGATGGAACGGTCGGGGTGCTCGGAGGACTGGAAGCCATCCGCGCCCTGATGCGCGCCGGACACCAGCCGCGAAGATCCATCGAACTCATCGTATTCACATCGGAGGAGCCGACGCGATTTGGGATCGGATGTCTGGGGAGCCGATTGCTTGCTGGACTTTTGGATCCGAAGTGGGCGAGCGCGCGGACGGATCGCGCCGGAATCACGCTCGACGCTGCCCGCCGGGCGGCAGGCTTCGAGGGATCGTTGGCACAGGTACGCCTTCTTGAGAGTTATTACTCGGCATTCATTGAGCTGCACATCGAACAAGGACCGCTTTTGGAACAGTGGAAGATTCCGCTGGGTATTGTTACGGCCATCGCCGCGCCCGCCGGCTTCGCGGTCACGATTCAAGGCGAAGGCGGCCACGCGGGAGCTGTGCTGATGCCGCATCGGCACGACGCGTTTCTTGCGGCGGCAGAGATCGCCTTGGCGGTGGAATCGAGCGCGCGCGCGAGCGGATCAATCGATACGGTGGGAACGGTCGGTGTATGTGAGGTTTTTCCGGGCGCCGTCAACAGCGTGCCAAGCCGCGTACGAATGGAGATCGATGTGCGCGATACCGATGAGTCGCGGCGCGACGTGATGGTGCTGAAAATCCGGCAGGCGCTTGAGGAAGTCGCCCAGCGGCGCGGCGTCGAGGCCGAGATGGAGCAGGTGAACGCCGACCCTCCTGCGCAATGCGATCGACGCATTGTTGAGACGTTAGAGCAAGCCTGCGCGGCACATGGCCTAGCCTTCGAACACATGATCAGCCGCGCCTATCACGATTCACTTTTCATGTCGCGGATCGCACCCACTGGCATGCTGTTTATCCCGTGCCGCGGCGGCGTGAGCCATCGTCCGGATGAATACGCTTCGCCCGAAGCGATCGCGCAAGGGACGCTGGTCTTGGCCGAAGCTCTCGCGCACCTGTCAGCGCAATAGCTAGGTTTTGCTTCCGATATAGACGAACCGAATGATCAACAGCGCGGCCAGCACATACGCCGCCCAGGGCACTTGCCGGGCCCGTCCGCGCGCGACGTGAATCAGCACGTAAGATATGATTCCGCAAGCCAACCCGTTCGCGATGCTGAACGTGAGAGGAATGGTGATCAGAGTCAGGAACGCCGGGAAGGCGGTGCAAGCGTCATCCCAAGGTATCTCCGCAATGGCTGAGATCATCAAGCCGCCCACCACCACCAGCGCGGGCGCCGTTGCCGCGGAAGGCACCGCTCCAATCAGCGGCGCGACGAAAAGCGTGGCGATGAACAGCACTCCCGTAACAATCGACGTGACACCGGATCTGCCGCCTGCGGCAACTCCAGACGCGCTTTCAACATAGCTAACCACGGTGGTGGTTCCCAGCAGCGATCCACCTATGGTCGCGGTGGCATCCGTAAACAGAATGCGGTTCAGGCGCGGGATACGATTACCGGCTTCCAGCAATCCTGCTTTCTTGCTCACCGCCATCAGTGTGCCGATGTTGTCGAACAAGTCCACGAACAGAAACACGAAGACGATCTCGAGCAGCCCCAGTCCCACGGCCCCGCGAACATCGAGATGCAGCAGGGTCCCGGAGATGTCGCTCCAGCGATAGGATTGCGGCTGCCAGTGAACCAACCCGGTGGCTGCGCCGATGGCGGTGGTGGCAAGAATGCCCAGCAGAATCGCGGCCCGCACCTTCCACGCTTGCAGCGTCGCTATCGCCAGAATGCCGAACACGGCCAGCGCGACGTTTGGATCGCGCAGGTTTCCCATTGAAACAATGGTTGCCGGATCTGCCTTCACGATGCCCGCATTTCGCAGGCCGATGAATGCGATAAAGAGCCCGATGCCCGCGCTGACCGCGGCGTATAGTTCCAGCGGAATGGCCGCGATAATCCACTGACGCACTCCGGTTACGGTGAGAATCAGGAATGCCACTCCCGAAAGAAATACCGCGCCCAGCGCCGTTTGCCACGGCACGCCCATCCCCTGAACCACCGTGTAAGTGAAATATGCATTCAGCCCCATGCCGGGCGCCAGGGCAATAGGGTAGCGGGCGAACGCGCCCATTAAAATGGTGCCGAATGCCGCCGCCAGGCAGGTGGCCGCGAACACAGCCGGAACCGGCATGCCTGCGTCCTTAAGAATGGATGGGTTAACGAACACGATGTAGGCCATCGTGATGAACGTGGTGATTCCCGCGAGAATCTCGATCTTCCAGGTAGTGTTCAGCTTCTTGAATTCGAAATAGCGCTCTAGCGGCACCAGGATGCTCATTGGATGCGTGGCCGAGTTTAGCACACCTTTTTTCGTGCTAACTTTTCTTAGCGATGCCGAAATCGAGCCTGCATGCCGCTGCTCTGACCCTGCTACTCATCGCGGTGCCGCAATTCGCTGCGTCGCAGCCATATCCCGCGCATTGGTGGAGCCCGCTGCCCGAAGCGAACAAGCCTGATTGGGAAATACTGCCGCAAGCGGCCAAGCCGGGCGAGGTGATTCTTTCCAAGCGCAACGAACTCGGCATCCTATCCAATTTTGCGGCCACTCCGTTCACTCTTTATGGCAAGCGCTACGCCAGCGTGGAAGGATTCTGGCAGATGATGCTGTACCCCGAAGGTCCCGATGATTCGCGCGCCAGGTTTCCTGGCATCACCTGGGCCCACACGCGGGCAGCAGTCGCTCAGATGACTGCGTTCGATGCCAAGAACGCCGGCGACCTGGGCGAGCGGAACATGCAGAAGATGGGTATCGACTGGGTGACCTTTCGTGGCAAACGAATGCAATACCGGTCCCTGGAAAAGGGCGAGCATTACCGGATCATCGTCCAGGCCATGCGTGCCAAGCTGGAGCAGAATCCTGAAGTGAAGAAAATTCTGCTTTCCACCGGCAGCCTGGTCTTGCGTCCCGATCACTATGAGGAAGAAAATGCACCCGCGGAGTGGCGGTATTTCCAGATCTGGATGGACTTAAGAGGCGAAATCCAGGCGAATGCCCATCCCAAAAACTGACAACAGCCACGCAAGGCGCGATCTTCCTTCTATCTTTATGACTTGTTAATGCTTTCTTGATGTATCTCGGTGTATCTTTATGCCAGGCCGATCATGACGGAGACTCATTCTCAGCCTGGGTCGAACGCATGGCGGTTCGCAAGGTACGCGCTTACCGGATCGGCGACAGTGCTCGGGACAGCGTATCTCGGCGTCCGTCTAAACGTCAACTTCGCCACCACCGGGTTTCTGCATCTGCTGATTGTCGTTCTGATCGCGATGATCGCCGGTTTCTGGGAAGCCACGGTTACTTCCGTGATGGCCCTCATCTGCTTGAACTATTTTTTCGTTCCGCCCATCTTCACTTTTTATGTTTCCGACCCTCAGAATTGGCTGGCGCTGATTACCTTCGAAACCACCGCCCTGCTGGTAAGCCGGCTGTCCATTCAAATGGAAAAACAGGCGCGCACGGCGGTTTCAGAGCGGCGCGGCATGGAGAAGCTCTACGAACTCAGCCGCCGCACTCTTCTGATGAATCCTCAGCAACTGCCCGGGCCGCAAATTGTCGCTCAAATCTACGACGTGGTCCAGATGGATTCGGTGGCATTATTTGACGCCGTGCGGGCACGCGTGGATGCGGCCGGATCGGGGAGCGCGGAATTGGAAGCCACCGTTCGCAGCGCGTATTTGCAGGATCGCAACGAGGACCAGGCGGACCAGATGACGTGGCTGCGCATGCTGCGGCCGGGAACACGCTCCATCGGCGCCATTGTTCTGCGCGGAAATAACCTAAACCCGCTGCTGGCAGATTCAATCGCTTCGCTAACCGCCATCGCTTTGGAACGCGCACGGTCCTTTGAGAAGCAAAGCCACGCCGAGGCAGCGCGCCAGAGCGAACAATTACGGACCGCGGTTTTAGACGCCCTGGCGCATGCCTTCAAGACTCCGCTGACCGCCATTCGAACCGCGAGTTCGGGATTATTGGAAGCCGGCCACCTGGATGCCCCGCAGGAGGATCTGGTAACCCTGATCGATGAGGAGTCCGACAAACTGAATATCCTGACTACGCGGCTGCTGCAGACGGCCAAGCTGGAAGCCGCGGAAACCAAACTTAGCAAGGAAGCGATCCTGATCCCGCAGTTGATTGACGACATTCTGGCCGAACACTCGGATCAACTGGGCGGCCATCCGACACAGATTTCGATAACCAATCCGCGCTGCACCACATACGGAGACCGCGAACTACTGGGGGCCGCCATCATGCAGTTCATCGACAATGCGGCCAAATATTCCACGCCCGGATCTCCCATTGCGATCGCCGTGGACGATCGTGAGGGCGAGATCCTGATCTCGGTTCACAACGAAGGCTCGGAAGTCCGGCCGGAAGACCGTGAGCGAATTTTCGAGCGCTTCTACCGTAGTCCCGGATCGAATCACCGGGCGCCCGGAACGGGCCTGGGCTTGTCCATTACCAGGGAGGCAGCGCAGGCACACCAGGGGCGCGCCTGGGTGAATAGCGAAAACGGAAAAGGCACTACATTTTTTCTTTCTCTTCCATGCATAACAAGGGGGTCCCATGAATACCGTGAACGCATCCCAGGGTAAAGTTCTCATCGTGGATGATGAACCGTCCATTCGCCGGGCGATTCGCACCACGTTCGGAACGCTTGGTTTCGACATCACGGAAGCCGTAACGGGCGAACAAGCGTTACCGCTGCTGCGCGCGTCCAACTTCGATGCCGTCCTGTTAGACGTCAACATGCCAGGCATGGGCGGTCTGGAAGCCTGCCGGGAAATCCGGCGTCAGTTCCCTCGTCTGGCTGTGCTGATGCTCACCGTGCGCGACAACGAAGACGACAAGGTGGAGGCGCTGGATGCCGGCGCCGACGACTATGTCACCAAGCCGTTTCCGATTCGCGAACTGGTGGCCCGGGTTCGCGCCGCCGTTCGGCGCTCGCACGCTCCCGCCAGCCAGGCGAATGTGGCCATCACAATTGGCGAGATCACGCTCGACCCGCCCCGCCGGCTGGTGCAAAAAAATGGCCAGGCAGTGCATCTCACGCCCAAGGAATTCGATCTGTTGCTCTATCTGATGAAACACGCCGGCCTTCCCATGCTGCACTCCCGCCTGCTGAGCGCGGTGTGGGGCCCCGAATACGGCAATGAGCTGGAGTACCTGCGCACTTTCATCCGTCAATTGCGCAAGAAACTGGAAGACGATGCGGCGCATCCCAAGTATCTGCTAACGGATTCACACGTCGGGTATCGATTCCGCGACGTGTAGGTTTAATTCCGGTAGCCCGGACTTACAGCGGCTCTAACTCCGGATCGACGTCTGCGGCCTGCGGCTTTCCCAGATTGTCCAAGTGTCCGCGGACCAGATCCCCATCTGAGGGAGCGGGATCCAGCATCAGATACTTCGCCATATGTTCTTTCGCGCCGGCCATATCGCCTTTGGCTTCCAGAATTCGCCCCAGCACATATTCGGCTCTCGGCCGCTTATTTGCCGGGTCCAGCCGCATGGCTTCCTGCACACTTTCCTGCGCACCATTCAGATCTTTCAGCTGATAGCGAGCCACGGCCAGGTAAAGATAGATTTCCGGATACAAATGCTTGGGATCGGCCTTTATTAGTTCCCCGGCCGTCTTCGCCGTGCAGTTCCAATCCTTGGTCTTGATACACAGCCGCGCCAGCGTCACGTAGGGAGGTAGCAACTTAGGATCGGCTTCTATGGCATGCTCGTACGCGGCGCGCGCCTCCACCGGTTTGTGGAGTCTTTCGTCAATCACGCCCAGGCTATGCCACGCCTGGCCGGCTTTGGGAGCCTCCGCGACCACTGCTTCCAGGTGAACCGCGATCTCCGGGATATTTTGTTCGTCCACCGCCTTGATCGCAGCTTTCCATTCCGCCTTCGCGCGTCCGGTGATGGCATTGTCTGAAAACGAGAGTATGTAAGGATCGCCAGCCGAGGCATGAATCACAATCGCCGGAAGATCGAGGGTAGTGTGAGTAGTATCCACACCGGAAACTTCCACCTCGCTTGAGGTGTAACCAGCGTGTGAAGCGCGGATCACACAGTTGCGTGTCTCCAGCGGATCGATATTCATGCGCCAGATGAACTCGCCCTTTTTGTTGGTAAGCACGCCCGGCATCGACCCGGCAACGTCGCTGCAGATACGCTCAATCGAGACCACGATGGGCGGCGCCGAGCCATCCTCCATGGTGACCTTGCCGTGCAAGATAACTGGATAGGTATCAGCCCTCGCGGCTTGGATCAAAGCGCAGTTGGACACGAGCAAGAAAGTAACAATAATTCGTCTCAAATCCATGCGGCCTCCCGGCTAACTCCAGCTTTATATCACAAATCCGCCGGCAACTAAGGCCAGTTCTCGCGGGCCTGCCGGGGTCAAAGACAGGCGTATACTGGAGGGCAAATCTTCGGAGGAGCCACGCCAACGCCAGGTGAGAAAGACAGTGGCGAAGCCACAATCGTAAACTGAATACCCAGGAGGCCGTTCCATGACGAATCGTCGCACTTTTCTAAAGCAGACTTCGCTGCTTGCCATTGCTCCCGCGGCTGCGGTGCTGGCTCGCGGTCAAAGCGCTCAGAATGCCGTGGTGGCTGAGACTGCGTTCGGCAAAATCCGTGGTGAAGAAGTGCAGGGTATCAAGATTTTCAAAGGCGTGCCGTACGGAGCCACGACGGCGGGGCAGAATCGCTTCATGCCGCCCATGGATCCGGCGCCGTGGGCTGGTGTGCGCGACGCCCTGCACTACGGGCCCAGCACTCCGCAAAGTAATCCAGGCGTTGCGCGCGCCATCTCCCCGTTATCCACTGCGAGCGCGAACCTTCCCCCGGAGAGCGAAGACTGCCTGGTGCTGAACGTCTGGACTCCGGCGCTAAAAGATGGACGCAAGCGCCCGGTATTGTTCTGGTGTCATGGCGGGGGTTTTGTCAGCGGTTCCGGATCTTCGCCGGGCACCGATGGCGCCAATCTCGCGCGGCGCGGCGACGTGGTGGTGGTCACCATCAACCATCGATTGAATGTTCTCGGCTTTACGTATCTCTATGAATTCGGCGGCGCCGATTTTGCATCCTCCGGTGACGCCGGCATGCTCGACATTGTGCATGCTCTCCGCTGGGTGCGGAATAACATTGAGCAATTTGGCGGCGATCCGAACACCGTGATGATCTTCGGTCAATCGGGCGGCGGCCGCAAAGTGGGCACGCTGCTCGCGATGCCGTCCGCAAAAGGATTGTTTCACCGCGCCGTGATCGAGAGCGGGCCCACCATCAAATTGGTTGAGATCGGACAGGCGACGGGCGTGTCCGGTATGTTGCTTGCCAAACTGAATGTCGGAAGGGGACAGGTGCGCGATCTGCAGAAGATGCCGGTAGAGCGCATCATGAGCGCTTATTTCGCGGTGCTCAAAGACATGGGCGGCCAGGATCAGATGACCCAGGGCTTCTCACCCACCGTGGATGGGAAGGCCGTGCCGAAGCATCCGTTCCATCCAGCGGCGTCGCCCATTTCAGCCGATGTGCCCTTGATGCTGGGCTCAACGCGCACCGAAATGACGCTGTTGAGCGATACTGCATCGTTCTCCCTGGACGAAGCGGGGATGCGCGCACGCATCCAGGATCTGGCTGGGGATAACGGTGAGCCGCTGATCGATACCTATCGCAGGCTGAATCCGCAGGCTACGCCATCCGAGCTCTTCTTTCTGATTGCGAGCGACTATCGCTACAGCGCACCTGTTATGAAGATCGCCGAACGCCGCGCCGCTTTGGGCAAAGGCCCGGTTCATCTGTATTACTTCACCTGGGAAACGCCGGTGGAGGGCGGGCGTTTGAAATCGCCGCACACCATGGAAATCCCGTTTGCGTTTGATAACGTGCAGATCTCGCGCAATCTCACCGGCGGGGGCGCGGATGCCATGGCGCTAGCGGACAAACTCAGCGACACCTGGATCGCGTTTGCGCGCACGGGCGATCCGAATACATCCAAGCTGCCTCACTGGCCTGCGTTCAATGCAACTGAGCGGCCAACCATGGTCATCAACAATCAGAGTAAGGTGGTGGACGATCCGATTCGCGAGCAGCGGCTGGCCATGTTCCGCGCGCTCGATTTCGCCTGAGCTATTTCGCCTCAGCTATTTCGCCTGTGCTATTTCGATGACACCGCGCTGGATTTGGCATCCGTGTTGAGGATCGGCGCGAGAACGGAGAACTGGCCATCGATTCCGGCGGGCGCATGCAGTCCCAGGATATGCGCGATCAACGGATAGATGTGTATATTCTGAAATTCCTCCACCGTGAGTCCGGCTTTCAGATCGGGGCCGGCGGCGAAAAAGATGCCGCGCATTTCGGGCACTTTCGCCACATCGTAGCCATGCATTCCTTTTTGCAAAGTCTGTCCCAGCCTCGGAGCCAGATGCAAGACCACCGGCGCGGTGGCCAGCATCACCACATCGCCAATTCGCCGGTCACCCAACAAGCCGCCTGAGTAGTGCAAGCGCTCTGGAATCTCGCTTCGGCGATAGACCGCGGTGCGCGAATCCTTACCATGCAGTTCAGAGTACAGTTGATCCATTCGCTTCGAGTCGCTCGAATAGAACTTGAAATCCGTACTGTTGGCCGCCGTCTCAACGCCATCCAGATTGGCCAGTTTCGAGACATCGATATCGCCCGTCACCGCCGCCATGCCATGGTCCGAGACCACAAAGATATCGAGCGGCACGCCCAGAGCGCGCACTTCGCCGAAAAGCTTGCCGAGTTCCGCGTCTATCGTTCTTATGGCGGCATGCGTCTGCGGCGCATCCGGCCCAAACACGTGCCCTTCGTGATCGACATCGGAAAAATAAAGCGTGATGAAGTGCGGCCGCTCCGGCTTGGGAAGTTTCAGCCATTCCACCACCTGCTCAACGCGCCGGTCATTCGGAATCTTGCCGTCGTACTTGTAGTAATAAGTTGGGCGCGTGTGTTGTATTTCCGCATCGCTGCCCGGCCAGAAAAACGATGCCGCTCGCATCCCTTGCTGCTCTGCCAGCACCCATAGCGGTGTCCCGCCCCACCAGCTGCCGTCCGTGGTGGAAGCGGATTCGCTGGATCTAAATTCGGCGGTGCGCGCTGGATCCCAAAACGAATTGTCGACGATGCCGTGATGCGCGGGAAATAAGCCGGTGACGATGGTGTAGTGATTCGGAAAGGTGGTGGTAGGGAACGACGGGATTAGCGCTTTCGCGGTCACTCCACTTTTTCCCAGCGCCAGCAAGTTCGCCGCGTGATCGCGCTCGGCATAGTCGTAGCGGAAGCCATCCAGCGAAATCAGCAGGACGTAAGGCTTGTCCTGTTGCGCAGGTGAGTTGAGCGGATGGGCCGGATTGGCGGATTGGCCGAAGCACAGACCCAGCGCCGCAAAAAGAACGATGGTAAGCGCGCGCGGGCGTTTAGCGTTTGTCTTCCATTTAAGGTTCTGCGATTTAAGATTCTGCGATTTAAGGTTCGGCGAACTGAGCATAGGGTCCGGCGGCGAAAACGATTTTTCCGCCCACCATCGTCAATAATGACTCAATGCCACCCACCTGTTCCACCGGCGCGGTCAGATAGTCTTTTGACAACACCGCAAGATCGGCCAGTTTCCCCGCTTCGAGCGAACCGCGCCGCTCTTCATCGTGCGAGAACCAGGCGCTACCCATGGTATAAAGCCGCAGCGCTTCGGCACGCGTAGGCGTTTCTTCGGGGCCGCGTATCGCCACTCCGCTCACCGTCTTGCCATCCAGAAACCATTGCAGCGCGGTGAAAGGATTGTAGGAGGCCACCCGATGAGCGTCGGTGCCGGCTCCTACCGCGACGCCGATTTCCTTGGCCGTTTCCACCGGTGGCGCGCGCCGCGCTGCCTGCTCGCCCTCCTGTTTCAGAAACTGCTCGCCCTGGAAATACATGGCATCTTGAACTGTCCAGCCGACGCCCAGCTCTTTCATACGCCGTAAATTCTCGGGCGATGCATCGTTCAAGTGCGCGATGGACCAGCGCAGGTTGCCGATTGGCACGTCTTTGTTCACGCGTTCGAAAATGTCCAGCAGCACCCCGACGGAATCGTTGCGCGGCCAATGCATGGTGACCGCCATCCCACGCGCCGCTGCCCAGCGGACGATTTCATAATATTTCTCGCGCTCCGCTGCCGTGGGCTGGTTGTTGTTATTCATGGCCCAGGTGATTCGTTCGCCGATACCGTTGAATCGCAGCATCCCATCTCCAAAACCCATGGGCAACATCTGTGCCAGATCTTTCAACTCTTCGAATTCCTTTCCCGGCGTAATTCCGCACAGGCTATAGGCTACGCGCACGGTAAGCTCGTGCTGCCGCCAGACCTGGAAGACTGCCTGATAGGATTCCGCAGTCATGTTATTGCCTCCCGGATCCACCACGCCCGTCACGCCCAGCCGATTCAATTCGCGGAAGAACTTCCTGGTGCCCTCCACTTCCTGCTCGGGCGTGGGCACCGGAAGCCGGTCGAACAACGCGATGATGGCATTCTGGGCGCCGCTGATTCCTCCCGTCAGCTTACCGTCCGAATCGCGCTCCAATTTTCCGCCGGAGGTCAGATCGGTATCGCTCGCGATATGCAGCTTTTCGAGCGCCTTCGGCGTCAGCATGGCCCAGCCGTAACCTAACTGAACGTACACCGGGTTGTCCGGCGCGGCCGCGGCCAACTCGGCTTGCGTGGGCCGCCGGTTTTCGCGAAACTGCTGGACGTTCCAGCCGCCTGCCACGATGAGCCAGGCCCCCGGCGCCATGTTATGCGAAGCCTGACGAATGCGGTCCAGGGCCTCCGCTATCGATCGCGTCCCAATCCAATTCACTTCGGTGCTGAAGCTGAGCGCCGCGCGAATGGCGTGCAAATGCGAATCAATCAGGCCCGGAATCACGGTGCGGCCTTGCAGGTCTATCACGCGCGCCTGTGGCCCTGCCAGCTTTCTAAGGTCCGTGGATCTGCCGGTGGCCGCGATTCGTCCATCGCGAACTATCAGCGCCTCACGAACCGACGATTGGCCGTCCACCGTGAGGATCTTGCCGTTCACCAGCAGCGTGGCGCCGCCCTGCGCTCGCGCCAAATTCAACCCCAGCAGAAGGCCTAAGACTATCGGGAGTAAGCGCATGGTGAATAAGCACAGATTATACTAACGTCCCACCTCGTCCGGCCTGCCTTTCCTAATCCGATCACTTTCTTGAAGGCGATCCATAAAGACAATTGATGGGCGCAGGTCTTGCGAAGCCGGGTCTGCTCATCCAAAATGAAGGATCGGCTTCGTATTGGAACAAAGTTGGTTCTTCGAACCAAGCGTAAACGTGCATTGATGGTAGTTCGCTAGAGGTCCTTTCCAAGCGCGACAGGACACAAAATTCAAACAAAAGGGTGCCATGACCGGGGCTCTTGCCCAAAAGGTCTTCAAATCTTATGACAAAATACAAACTCGAATATATCTGGCTTGACGGTAAACAGCCCGTCCCGGCTCTGCGCGGGAAGACTCTACTCAAGGAATTTGAGAAGCCGCCCACCCTTGCAGATATGCCCAAGTGGGGTTTTGACGGCAGCTCCACCATGCAGGCCGAGGGCAAAAGCTCCGATTGCATCCTCAAACCCGCGGCCCTGTATCCCGATGCCAGCCGCAAGAACGCTTATATCGTTCTAAGTGAAGTCATGCATCCCGATGGCACGCCGCATTCCACTAATGGGCGCGCGACCATTGAAGACGATCCCGATTTGTGGATCGGTTTTGAGCAGGAGTACTTCCTGTTCAAAGACGGGCGGCCTCTCGGTTTTCCCGAGCATGGCCATCCCAGTACTCCCCAGGGTCCGTATTATTGCGGCGTCGGCTATAAGAGCATGGGCAACATGGCCCGGCAGATTGTGGAAGAACATCTGGAGCTCTGCCTGGCCGCGGGAATCAATCACGAAGGCATCAATGCGGAAGTCGCCAAAGGCCAGTGGGAATTTCAGATCTTCGCCAAGGGCTCCAAGAAAGCCGCCGACGATCTGTGGACCGCTCGTTATTTGATGATGCGTCTCTGCGAAAAATACGAAGTAGATATGGAACTGCACTGCAAGCCCATCAAGGGCGATTGGAACGGATCGGGCATGCACACCAACTTCTCGACGAAATACATCCGCGAAGTGGGCGGCAAGGAATATTTCGAAGCCCTCATGCAAGCCTTTTCCGATAATGTCGCTCAACATATCGCGGTATATGGCCCGGATAACCATCTGCGTTTGACCGGTCTGCACGAAACGCAAGCCATCGATAAGTTCAGCTTCGGTCTTTCCGACCGCGGCGCCTCCATCCGGATGCCGGTAAACTTCATCAAGAATGAGTACAAAGGCTATCTGGAAGACCGCCGCCCGAACTCGGAAGCCGATCCTTATCAGATTGTCTCGCGCATCTTGAAGACCATTAATGGCGTGGCAATGGCCGTCACGGCCTAGCTACTTGCTCCGCCGGTACTAAGCATTTTCTGTTATTAAACCCTGCCTCAGACACCTGGGGCAGGGTGTTCACTTCTCATTCAATCCCCCGCTCTCAATCCAATCTCCCCGCCAATTCCGTAGTAATCATTGGAAGCGCTAAACAATTCCTACAGGCGCCCACCAAGGGGATGAAAATGCGGAAATACACGTTGCCGGCCTTTCTTGCAGGGTTGCTGGCCTTCGCGCCAATGTCGCGCGCCGACGACACACTTTATAAGAGCCTGGGCGGCAAGAAGGCTATTGTCGCAGTGGTGAACGATTTCGTTGGCCGCGTCGCCGCCGACAGCCGCATCAATAGCTTCTTCAAAGGCACTGCCTCCGATCCGAAACGGCTGGCCAAATTTAAGAAGAACCTTGTGGATCAGATTTGCGAAGCCGCGGGCGGCCCCTGCAAATACACCGGCAAGGACATGAAGACCGCCCACGCCGGCATGGGTATCGGCAGCGCAGATTTCGACGCCCTGGTGCAGGACCTGGTGGCGTCGCTCGACAAATTCATGGTCATGGAAGGCGACAAACAGGCGCTGCTGGGCGTGCTGGGTCCCATGAAGAAGGACATTGTAGAAAAGTAGAACTGGACCTCCTTGGGTGTTTTCCCTCAGGCGCGCCGATCCCTTTAGCGCGCCTTTTTCTTGATCGGGTTATCATCTCAATGATCGGGGTTGGATGCTGAACAAGCGATATACAGGCTCTGAACAGAGCCGCGCCGCAGCCGTGGGGAGGCAGAAGTAGGCATGCTGCTACCGCTGTTGATGGCGGTCTACGCTGGTCCGGAAGAGCGGGCGCTGATCGCTCGTTTGCAGCGTCGCGACCCGCAGGCACTGGCCGAGTTGTACGATCGCTACGGGAAAATGGCGTATTCGCTGGTGCTGCGTGTGGTGCGGGATAAAGCCATCGCGGAAGATTTGGTTCAGGAGACCTTTCTCCGCGTGTGGAACCGGGTACACTCCATTGACTCCGAAAAAGGCTCCGTGGGCCCGTGGTTGATGGCCATTGCCCGCAATCGGGCCATCGATTATTTGCGCTCGTCGGCGGGACGCGAGCGGAATGCGCTGGAATTGGATGAGACCGATCATGCGCCGCTATATCGGGGGATGGAGGCCGAGCTACTCTTCTCCGATCAAGCGCGCCGCGTCAAAGTTGCCATGGACAAGCTCGCGCCCAATCATCGAGCTGTGATGGAGCTGGCTTATTTCGAGGGCCTGTCGCAATCGGAGATGGCGGTGAAAATGGGACAGCCCCTTGGCACCATCAAGACGTGGGTGCGCACGGCGTTGCAGTGTTTGCGCGATGAACTCGGGGTGGCGGCGTCATGAACTGCGAAGAACTCCGCGACCATTATGATTTCTACGCCTTGGATATCGCCGAGGAACCGGAGCGCAGTGAGATTCGCGCTCACCTCAATCGAGGATGTGAGGTTTGCATGGCGGGCGTAAAGCAATCGTTGGAAACTGCCGCGCTGATCGGCGCCAGCGCACCTCCGGCGCAGCCCTCGTCCACATTGCGGCGGCGCATACTGGCGTCAGTGGGGTCGGAAGACCGCCGCACCAGTTGGCTGCTCGTGTGGGGTGCGGGGCTCGCCCTGGCTGCATTGCTCGCGGTGGCAGTCTACTTCGCAAACAGCAGCCGCGGGTACGCCCAGGAGGCTGCCAGCCTGCGTGAAGAAATGCGCAGCGAAACCCTGCAGCTAACCCGCTTGACGGAAGCATTTGCTATTTTGTCGGGCCCCCGCACCACGGAAGTATCTTTTGGCGGCGCCCAGCCGCGCCCGCCACAGGGCAAAGTCTTCGTCAATGCCACTCGCGGCGTGCTGCTCATCGCGTCCAATCTGCCGCGCACGTCCGCCGACAAGATATACGAAATGTGGCTCATCCCCAAAGGCGCCAAGCCGATTCCCGCGGGCTTGTTCCAGTCACAGGACGATGGCAGCGCCATGCACATCCGGCCCGGCGCATTGGACCTGGCGTCTACAGCGGCCGTCGCGGTCACGGTGGAAAATCAGGCGGGAGCCGATCAGCCCACCACCACACCGTTGATTGTGGCAGCGCTCGGCGGCGCAACTCCAAATTAAGGTGCTGGACACTTAGCTGGACCCCTGAAGCTGGACCAGGGGAGAACAACATCGAAAACCAGAGTGCTCGCAGACGCGGACTCGCAGCGAATTCGATGTCCCCCCAGCCCGACCATTAGATTCGGCATGCGCACGTTCCGTTCAGGATGCGTCGCAACATCAGTTCCGTTACTACTAGCCAACTTTTGCGACTGGCGTCAGCTATCCAGTTAGCAACCGGCTATCTTTCTAGTTAGGCTTTGGAACTATCCGCAGCGGACGTAATCTTGCAGAATCAGAGAGATACGATGCCTCGCGCAGTGGAGGGACAACTGCAAGGGCTGACCTGCTGGGAGGCGACTCGGATCCAACCCCGGGGCCCCGTGCCATCGAGCGCCCCACCCCGACCGCGCTCCCAGCGCCGACTAAAATCAAAAAGCTATGCCGGTTTTTGAGCCACCAATTCGCCAACAGTGTGCGGATGGTCAGGATTTCCCGCTTCGCCTTCCCGATAATGCAGGATGCGCCAGTCATCGAAGAACGCCCGCAATTCACCACGGTAAGCTCGCGTAGGCGTGCCTTGCGGCTGATCTTCGCCGCCTAGACGCACAATCATGATCAGCAGGCCGCCGGCCCGGAGCGCGGACTGCATCACGGGAATCAGGCTGCGCTGAAGATAATAGCAGGACAAAATCAGATTGTAGGATTCCGGCTCCACTTCGAATGGTTCGGTCTCCAGATCCACGACACGCGCGTCCAGGGCCAGGTGGCCCGCGCGGGCCAGCAACAGATCGATGGCGACCGGTGAGCCATCCACGGCTGTGACGCGCCATCCGTGCCCGGCCAGATAGAGGGCGTTGCGACCCGTGCCGCACGCCAGATCCAGCGCCAGTCCAGGCGCCAGATCGGCCGTAAAGCGCGCCACCAGCGGCGTTGGCGCGTCGAAGACCTGCTCACCTGCGCGGTAGCGCTGGTTCCACTGCTCGATGCGGTCGCTGGTCAATTTTTAGCGTCGCCGCGCTTGGCGGCAAGTTTGAGCACGCGCTTGAGTATCCCTACAGCGCGATCGATCTCCTTCTCCGTCGCAATATAAGGCGGCAGGAAGCGCAGTACGGTTTCGTGCGTGCAATTCATCAGAAGACCTTGGTCCATGGCGTCCAGAACAATTTGCTTGCCGGGGAAAGTGAGCTCCACGCCGATCATCAGGCCCTGGCCGCGCACCTCGCGGATGAAAGAAAACTGCTTTTGTAATTCTTCCAACTTCGCTCGGAAATAACGCCCTACGGTGTCGATATGCGGCAGAAGCTCATCCAGGATATCCATGAATTCGATCGCCACCCGGCACGCCAGAGGTCCGCCGCCGAAGGTGGAGCCGTGCATGCCAGAGCCAATGGATTGCGCCGCGCGATCGTTAGCCACCACCACCCCGAGCGGGATACCGCAGGCCAGCGGCTTAGCCGCCGTCATGATGTCGGGCAGGACAATGGGGTCGGAAAGCTGATAGGCGAAGTGTTTGCCCACGCGGCCCACGCCGCACTGGATTTCGTCGAAGATCAGCAGCGCGTCGTAACGGTCGGCTAGTTCCCGCGCTTTGCGCACGTATTCCATGGACATCGGGAAAATACCGCCTTCTCCCTGAATCCATTCGATGACGATGCCGGCCGTGCGTTCGCTAACAATTTGTTCCAGCGCCACCACGTCATTGGGCGGGACGAAATGCGCGCCCGGAAGCAGCGGCTCAAAATCGCGGCGATATTTCTCCTGGCCCGTAACGGAAAGAGCCCCCAGCGTGCGTCCGTGAAAGGAATTGTGGAGCGCGACGATCTCGAATTTGTCCGGGTTGATTTTGTGCCCATGGGCCCGCGCCATTTTGAGCGCGCCTTCCATGGCTTCAGTGCCGGAATTGCAGAAGAACGTGCGCTGGAGGCCGCTGGCCTTTGCCAACCGCTCGGCCAGGGGGCCTTGATAGGCGTGGAAATAAAGATTGGAACAGTGCAGCATGCGTCCGGCTTGTTCGCGGATCACCTTCACCACGCGCGGATGCGAATGGCCCAAGGCGTTCACCCCGATGCCGGTGATGAAGTCCAGATAGCGCTTGCCCGATGCGTCGAACACATAACAACCCTTGCCATGATCCAGCAGCAGCGGGTAGCGGGCATAATTCTGGAGCAGGTACTCGTTCTCTAGCGCTTGCGCCCGGCTAAGCGCACTGGTTTCCTCATGAACCGGTGAAACGGTGGACATAGCATCATGATAACTTGCTCGAAAATGCGCGCAGCGGCGCTTGTGCCTTAAGCAGCATTTCGTCCCATTCATCCTCGGGGTTGGATTGATAAACGATGGCGCCGCCCACGCCGATGCTGGCCACGCCCTGGTGAAAAACCGCGGTACGAATCACGATATTCAAGTCCGCGGCGCCGTTAAAGCCGATATAGCCAATACTGCCCGAGTAAATGCCGCGGGCTTCAGGTTCCAACTGGTCCAAGATCTCAAGCGTACGCAGTTTCGGAGCGCCGGTCATGGAGCCGCCGGGAAAAGCCGCGCGAATACAATCGATGGCAGTGACGCCGGGTGCGAGTTGTCCCGCGATGGTGCTCACCAGTTGATGCACGGTGGCATAAGTCTCCACCTGCATCATGTGCGGCACATGCACGCTGCCGGGCACGCAAACACGACCCAGATCGTTGCGAACAAGATCGACAATCATGAGATTTTCGGCGCGATTCTTTTCGCTGCAGGCCAGTGCGGCGCGCAGTGCAGCGTCCTCCTCCGGCGTCTCCCCCCTGCGGATGGTCCCCTTGATAGGGCGCGATTCCACGCGGCCGCTGGTGTCGATCCGCAGGAAGCGCTCGGGCGAGGAGCATGCCACATCGATATCGTCGAGATGCAGGTAGGCCGAATATGGCGCCGGATTCAGCTTGCGCAAGGCCTGGTAATAAGCCAGCGGAGAGATGTCGGTTTTTACGCGAAGCTGATTCGTGAGGCAGATCTCGTAGCTTTCGCCCGCGGCGATGCGGGCCTGGCAATCTGCAATGAGGCGAAGATATTGATCGCGTTCCGTTGTCAGCCGGAATTCAACGGGCGCGGGCGCCGAAGATTCCGCTGGGCAATCTTTCAACTCCGCGATGCGCTTTTCGATTTCCTCATCCGGCTCGCCACAGGACACCATCCACAACGTGTTGTGAGCGTGATCGATAGCCAGAAAACGATCCACCCGCAGCAGACACGCATCGGGCAGCGGCGAACGATGCTGGTTCGATGCGCCGCAATCGGCCTTCAGTTCGTAGCCCAGATACCCAACGTAGCCACCGGTAAATTGAAATGGCAGAGCAGGAGCTTGCACCTCGATATCGCGCAAGGCTCTATCCAGTTGGGTGAAGACGTTGTCGCGGATCACTTCGCTCCCGGCGCCCATGAACGAGAAGCGGCTGTTTTCGGACGTCATGGAACTGTCCAGCCAGAAGGCATACCGCTGGTTCGAAAACAATCCGCGAAACAAGGTTTCTGGCGCTGCCGGCAGGGGGATTTCGCGAGCCTGCACGCGCATCGTCCGTCCGCCCACCGCGCGTGCCGCCCCCGCTGCACCACGCGCGTGCGCGAGCGGGAGAAAATTTCGCAGAATCGCCGTCCCATACTCGGTACAAATCGATTCGGGATGAAACTGCACGCCCCACATCGGCCGCGTGACGTGGCGCAGCGCCATCACCACGCCGTCCGCGGTCCAAGCGATCTTCTGCAACTCGCGCGGCAGCGGCTGGCCCACAACTAAGGAGTGATAACGAATAGCATTAAACCGTTCAGGAACGCCCGCAAACAGTTTGTCACCGTTATGTATGATCTGGGCGCTGCGCCCGTGCACCGGCTCAGCCGCGGAAATGACCGGCGCTCCAAAGTGATCCGCTATCCCCTGGTGGCCCAAACACACGCCGAGCAGAGGGACTTTGGCTTCGGCGATGACTTGCGCCGAAACGCCGAAATCGCGCGGATTATCCGGACGCCCGGGGCCCGGGGAAATGATGACGCTATCGAAATCCAGCCGGCAAATTTCTTCCCAGCTCTTCTCGTCGTTTCGCACCACAATCGGGGCGCATTGCGTGATCTGGGCGACGGCGTGCACCAGATTGTAGGTGAACGAATCGTAGTTGTCGATAATAAGCGTGGACATCCGAAAACTTCATGATAGCGAGCGTTAGACTTAGGCTAGCTATTGAGAGCGGCATTTGCGATCACGGCCTGCCCCAGCGCGATGCCCCCATCGTTAGGCGGTACTTTCGAGTGCAGAAAAACCTCGAACCCGTTGGCGCGCAGGCCCGCGAGTGCGCGCTCCACCAGATAAACATTTTGGAAAGTGCCGCCGCTCAGGCACGCGCGCTGGATACCTTCGGCCTTGCGCACTCGCACGCATACCTCAACCACGATGGCCGCGATGGTGTTGTGAAACACGGCGGAGATCCAGCCCGTTGGCTTGGCGGCCAGGACATCGCGGACCATCTGCTCGATCATCGGCCTCACGTCGATTTGCCAGACATCGTCGTTGGAGATTTCGAACGGATAGATCGCCTCCACGCCCTGCTGCGCACAGGCTTCCAGCTCAATAGCGGCCTGCGCTTCAAAGTTAACCTCGTCGCGCAGGCCAACAATGGAAGCCACGGCGTCGAACAGCCGCCCGCATGCTGAGGTTTCAACCGTATTGACGCGGCGCTCGATCATAGACCCAACCGTAGCGATTTTCTTGGGCGCGATGCGGCGCAACAGCGGTACATCCACTGAATCCAGTTGCGCGCCGAAGGTATCCAGCAGGTAGCTCAAGCCCAGCCGCCACGGTTCGCGAACAGCCCGATCGCCGCCAGCCAGAGCAATGTAGCGAAAGTGGGCCCGGCGCTCGAACCCGGCGAAATCCGCGACCAGAAATTCTCCGCCCCAGATTTTGCCGTCCGTGCCGAATCCTGTTCCGTCGAAGGCCACTCCGATTACCTTGCTCGCGAGGCCGTTCTCGGCCATGCAGCTGGCGATGTGCGCATGATGATGCTGGACGCCGACTTGCTCCATCCCGGTCATCTCCAGCGCCAGCTTGGTGCTCATATATTGCGGGTGCAGATCGTAGGCCACCGCGCTGGGCGCGATGCGAAACAACTGCCGCATGCGATCCAGCGTTTCGCGGTAAAAAACCAGCGTTTCGTAGTTTTCGAGATCGCCGATATGCTGGCTCAGAAAAGCGTAATGGTCCTTGGTAAGGCAGAAAGTGGTTTTCAGCTCCGCGCCGCACGCCAGAATCTGGCCGACGGGAAATGGAAGCGTCACCGGATGGGGCGCGTAGCCGCGCGAGCGCCGCAGTATGCGCTCCCC
>DATHNM010000371.1:0-2954 GCA_035486095.1 Bryobacteraceae bacterium | reverse complement strand
TCGGTGATCTTCGTGGCGTCGGTCATCGGATTGCCGCTGCGGTCCAGCCACATCCCGTCGCGGAAACCGTTCGATTCCACCACCAACGTGTCGCCTATCCACTTGCCGGTCGAGTATCCATTCCAGGTCGGGTCCGGATCGGTAGGAAGCGGCCGCCCATCGGTGAAGATTTGCCGGAAGTTCATGTTGCGCTCGTTCAGGATCACGAGCAGGCCAGGCGTTTGGATGACCTTCTTGAGCAAGGCGGCGGTGTGCAGCTTCACGATGCCAGTCGGCAGGCAGTGTGAGCCTGGATCGTCCTTACCGTTGTCCGCCATCCGGGCCTTCCTGAGATCCGCCGCCCACTTCTGATAAGGCAAACCGCCTTTTAGCGACCAGCCAATGTTGGTGAACTCCTGCGGCGTCTGAAAGTCCGCGCAGCCTTCCGGCGGGCACGGCTTATTCTTCAACGGCTCCCACATGCCGGAGAAATCAGGCTTGCCGTCGGCGGTCTTCGGCGTGGGGGCGGCTAAGTCCGGCTGGCCTTTGGAATTCTTCGGTACGCCGGCCGTAGGATAGTTCAACCACTGCGCAAGAAGGGGCGTTGAGATCATGAACAGGACGGCGGCGATTCGCATGTTCCTCCAAGACTGGTCTTCTCCAGACTCGGCCTAGATTATCTCAAAAAGTGGCCAGCGCATTGAACGATGTGGCCGTCCCGCTGGGAATGCGCGTGAACTGGACGGTGGTAAGAAACTCCCACCGCTTGCGGCTGGCCGCTTCCTTAGCGACATCTTCGAAATAACCGTTGTCCACCAACGGCACGCCCATCACGGCAATCGTCAAGGTATGAACCGGGCGTCCTGCAGCTTCACCGGTTCCCACCACACCCGACGGCTGGACATCGTTCACACCATCGCCACCGAGCAGCGAAATATCCCGCTGCTTGATCCACGGCATCGTCGACGCGTGCAGCCCGGCCGCCTCGCGGCCTACATTCCACGCTCCCATCTTCGCTCGGCGTGCCCACCGCCCGGTGCGAATGAACAGCGCATCGCCGCTGCCGATCTTGACGTGCGCGTACTTTTCCCAAGCCTCTAGATCGGAAACGTAAATCGCCGTGCCCGGCTCCAAATACTCGACGCCCTTCATCAGCGGGATATCCACCAGGACGCCGCGCGTGAAGATACCGGGCCCCATGCGATCCATGCCGTCGGCCTTGCATCCCTTCGCGTCCAGCTCCTGGGGATGACCGTTGAACACTTCCCACTCGCCATTGCGCATCACACGATAGTGACACAGGGCGTCCAAGTGAGAATTCGTCCCGTCGTGAATGCCGAACGTGATGATATCCAAGGCGAAGCGTGGCACACCGGTCTTCGGATCCAGGCCGTACATTTCGTGCTTCGTCTCCCCGAAGTTGAAATTGTCCGCAGCCTTCTCCAGGCTGGCGAAGTGGGCGAGGGAAACGGTGACGCCATCCTTCACCAGGCGAGCCGCCTGCACTTCCTTCTGTGGCGTGACAAGATTGAGCGCCCCCCGCTCGTCATCCTTTCCCCAACGTCCCCAGTTGGAGAGGTCGGTCTCCCACTGATTGACTTGTTCGATGGTGATCGTCGGATGTTGATTGGAATCCGGCTTGCCTTGCGCCCGCGCGCGAACGGACCAGACGCCGGCCAGGCCTATGGTCGCCAGTCCCAGCGCGATTACAACATGAAAGCGTCTCATCGATTTCCTCCTTACGGCGTCGATGGCGGTAGTGCGCGCCGTTTCGTGGCCCGCTCAAATGCATACGCGAGTTCGATCAGTTTAGGCTCGCTGCATGCCATGCCGGTGAAACTGACACCGAACGGCTGCGGTTTGGCCTCGAACCCCACCGGGAATGGAGGCGTCGGCGCGTTCGGCACCATTCCGAATGGCACGATCACAGTCGGATAGCCGGGCTTGGCGGCGATGGCGGCGCCGTTCGCACCAGGAAACAAAATCGCATCCAGACTATTCGCCTTCATCGCCTCATCGATGCCATGAGTGCCCGCAAGCTCGATGTCCTTGGCGCGATCGGCATCGTATCGCGCGCGATCCGCGTCGACGTCCATTTCGTCGGAAACGTCCAGGTTCGACTGGCCGTATCGAATTGCCCCCGCTTGGGTATGCGTGATGTTCCATTCCCGCAATTCGGTGAGCGACTTCACGGGCGCGGTGGGCCCGAGCGTAGCCAGAAATTTATTGAAGTCGCGCTTCATGCCGTACTTCAGCACTACGGAGCAATTAGCGTCCTTGCCCTTCGCGCCGGTATTCCCGCCGCATTGCCCCCACGACAGAAGGTTCTTGTCCGGGTCTTTCGTAATGACGCTGGGGATATCGGCCGGATCAACAATGATCGCGCCCTGCTGCTTTAGAATCGCGATGGCTTCGGTCATCACGCTGACCTGCTCCGGATTCAGACCACCGCCGCCGCCTCCCGGCCCGCCCCGGCCTCCTCCACCTCCTCGACCTCCGCGCCCTTCCGGCTGCGGTCCAGGCGGAGTGATTTTGTCGTAATAAAACGCGCGGGGAATCCCGATGCGCGCGCCCTTCAGACCGTCGGCATTCAAGAATCTCGTGTAATCTCGACCCGGGGGAGGCGTGCACTTTTGAGTGGCCGGATCATTCGGATCAGGCTGAGCGCTTTCGAGTGCGCCAAACATGATGGCGACATCGGCGACGAACTTGGCCATCGGGCCGGCGGTGTCCTGGTCAGCGGTGATCGGAATCACGCCGTAACGGCTGATGCGGCCGACCGTCGGCTTAATGCCCGCGAGCATATTCTGATTGGAAGGGCTCAATATCGAACCGGATGTCTCGCTGCCGATATTCCCCGCCCAGAAATTGGCCGCTGTGCCTACGCCTGAGCTCGACCCGCCGGTCTGCAGCGCGGGCCGTCCGTCACTGGTTCCTTCGCGTGGATCGCGCCGTGGATCGTAGGGATTGAAACC
>DATHNM010000370.1:0-7014 GCA_035486095.1 Bryobacteraceae bacterium | reverse complement strand
GGTGCTGTGAGGAAACCACTTGGAAACGTTCTGGAATTCAATCGGCATAGCAGCCTACAGGCGCGCGTAGAAGCCATCCTTCAGCTTCCGGAAGATGAATAGCCCAGTGGCAAACATGACAACCGACACGATGGCGAGGCGAATCAGCGTGGAACCGAGCGGCGCGTGGCCTTCCAGCAGCACATTTCGCATCATCAGGACTAACGCGGCCACTGGATTGATTTGATAGATCCCGCGAAAACGAGCCGGGATAAGCGCAAAGGAATAAAACACCGGCACCAGCCAGAAAAGCACCGTGTTGGTGGACTCGATTACGTAGCGCGTGTCGCGGACATAAACATTCAACGCCGAAAAAGCCAGCGCCAGGCCCATCACGAACAGAATCTCCAGGCCCCAGATCAACGGCAGCCACAGCCAGTAGATGTTCACGCCGCGTCCGAACACCAGGATTATTCCTAGCAAGAGCACAATCTGGATCAGCAGATGCAGGCAATTTGACAGAACGCTGGCGATGGGGAACACATAGCGCGGCACAGGAACTCGCTTGATGAGCGGGGCGTTATCCAGCACTGAGGACGCGCCAGTGACCCAGGCCAGCGTGAAGAAATTCAAGGGAACCAGACCGCACAAGACCGACAGGGGGAAATTGCGGTCGTGCGGTTGAGCGAAGATCTTGGTGAAAATGAACGTTAAGAGCCCCATCATGATCAAGGGGTTCAACAGCGACCAGAGCACGCCCAGGGACATGTTCCGGTAGCGGACCTTGAAGTCCTTGGCCACCAGGTTACGAATCAGAAAAATATAGTCGCCGTTCCACACAAGTTATTCCGATCAGAAGGACTGCGAATCCACAATTATACGCTGCCGGACCGCTTGACTCACACATTCCCCGGCCGCGCGAGCGCCGGCGTTTTCAGAGCCGCTATTGAACCTCGCGCCCCTGGCATGCTTCAATATGAGAGACACCCCTTCCCGAGAATACTGGAGGACAATCCGAATTGAATGTTGCAATCCTCGCCCTGGAGGACGGTACGGTCTTCGAGGGCAAGAGTTTTGGTGCGCCAAAAGATAGCCTGGGCGAAGTTGTCTTCAATACCGCTATCACCGGTTATCAGGAGATTTTCACCGATCCGTCATACGCCGGCCAGATTGTGGTTCTGACCAACCCGCAAATCGGGAACTACGGCGCGAACGCCTACGATCAGGAAGGAGCGCGGCCCTTCATAGAAGGACTGGTGGTTCGAGAGTTTTCCAGCGTGGCGAGCAACTGGCGCTCGGAAGAGAACGCGGAACGGTTTCTTGCGGACAACGGCATCCCAGTGGCCGCCGAAATCGACACTCGTGCGCTGGTGCGCCACCTGCGAACGCGCGGCGTGATGCGCGGCGTTTTATCGGTGGGCAGTCAGGATCGCAAGGAACTGATTGAACGCGCGCTGCAAGCCCCCTCCATGGCCGGGTTGGATCTGGCGACGCGTGTATCCACTGCATCCCAATACTCGTGGGCGCAGCCGGTGGCGCCCTGCAGCGCTTCCGATGGGATTGCCAAAACGGCTGAACAGTTCTGCCACGTGGTGGCTTACGACTACGGAATCAAGCGGAACATTTTGCGGCGATTAGTGCACGTGGGCGCGCGCGTGACCGTGGTGCCGGCGGGCACGTCCGCCGAAGATGTTCTGGCGCTCAAGCCGGATGGAGTGTTCCTCTCGAATGGGCCGGGCGATCCGGAGCCGCTGGAGTTCCAGGCGCAGCAGGTTCGCAAGCTGGTTGGCAAGAAGCCGGTGTTTGGCATCTGCCTGGGACACCAGATTCTGGGCCTGGCGCTGGGCGGGAAGACTTACAAACTTCCCTTCGGCCACCGTGGGGCGAATCATCCGGTGTTGAACAAGATGACCCAGAAAGTGGAGATCACGTCGCATAATCACGGCTTCGCGGTGGATCCGGATTCGCTGAACGTGAACGAAGTGGATCTTACGCACGTGAATCTGAACGATCAGACGCTCGAAGGATTCCGGCATCGCAGCGAGCCGGTGTTTTGCGTGCAGTATCATCCGGAGGCGGCGCCGGGGCCGCACGACTCGCATTATCTGTTTGACGACTTCATGCAAATGATCAAGGACTACGGCAACAAATGAGACCAATGTGGCGCACGCACTCACGCGTGCCGCGTTCACACGCGTGTGAACGCAAGGCTGTGAATACCTAACCCATGCCGCGGCGAAACGACATTCATCGCATCCTGATCGTCGGCTCCGGGCCTATCATCATCGGCCAGGCCTGCGAATTCGACTATTCCGGCGCGCAAGCCTGTAAAGCGCTCAAGTCCGATGGCTATGAGGTGGTGCTGATCAATTCCAATCCAGCCACCATCATGACCGATCCCGATCTGGCCGACCGCACTTATGTTGAACCGCTCACCGTGGCCTTCGCCGAGGAAGTGATTCGCCGTGAGCGTCCGGACGCGCTGCTGTCGACAGTGGGCGGTCAAACGGGTCTGAACTTGTCGGTGGATCTGGCTGAAGCAGGCGTGCTGGACAAATATGGCGTGGAACTGATTGGCGCCAAAATCGAATCCATCAAGAAAGCGGAAGACCGCTTATTGTTCAAGGATGCGATGCGCAAAATCGGCTTGGAAACGCCGCAATCGCAGCTGGTGAACAACGTGGACGATGGATTGGCTTTTGCCAATCGAATCGGCTATCCCGTGATTCTGCGCGCGAGCTTCACGCTGGGCGGATCGGGCGGCGGCATCGCTTACAATCGCGAGGATCTGACGGAGATTCTGGAACGCGGCCTGGATTTGTCGCCGGTGCACGAAGTCCTGATCGAAGAAAGCGTGCTGGGTTGGAAGGAATTTGAGCTGGAGGTAATGCGCGACCTGGCGGACAACGCCATCATCGTGTGCTCTATTGAAAACTTCGATCCAATGGGCGTGCATACCGGCGATTCCATCACCGTTGCACCCGCGCAAACCCTCACCGATCGCGAATACCAGATGATGCGTGATGCATCGCTGCGCTGCCTGCGTGAGATCGGCGTGGACACCGGCGGGTCGAATGTGCAGTTCGCCATTAATCCGGAAAACGGGCGCATGGTGATCGTGGAGATGAATCCACGCGTCTCGCGCAGCTCCGCGCTGGCGTCCAAGGCCACCGGATTTCCCATCGCCAAGATTGCAGCGAAACTGGCGGTGGGCTATCGTTTGGATGAAATCAAGAACGATATAACTGAACTGACCCCGGCCTGCTTTGAGCCGACGCTCGACTACGTAGTGGTCAAGATTCCGCGCTGGCAATTCGAAAAATTCCCGGGCGCCGAACCGGTGCTGGGCACGCAAATGAAATCGGTGGGCGAAGTGATGGCCATCGGGCGCACCTTCAAGCAGGCGCTCTCGAAAGGTCTGCGGAGCCTTGAGACGGGCAAGGCGGTAACATCGGAAACGTTCGACGCGGCGCTCATTCGCCAGCGCTTGATCACTCCCAATCCGGAACGCTTGGGATACATCCGTTTCGCTCTGGAACAGGGCTGGACGGTGGAACAAATCCACGAGATCACAGCCATCGATCCCTGGTTCTTGAAGCAGCTGCGCGAGATGGCTGATCTGGAGCGCGAACTCTCGGGCCAGAAACTCCCGGCGTTGTCGCGCGAGCAAGTTCGGCACGCGAAACGTGAAGGACTTTCCGACACGCGGCTAGGACGGTTGCTGGGCTCCGATGGCGCCAGCGTTCGCACCAGACGCAAGGAGCTGGGCGTCACCGCTGTGTTCAATCGCGTGGATACCTGCGCGGCGGAGTTCGAAAGCTTCACGCCCTATCTTTATTCGAGCTACGAATCGGAGAACGAATCCGATCCCAGCGATCGCAAGAAGGTGCTGATCCTGGGCAGCGGACCCAACCGCATCGGACAAGGCATCGAGTTCGATTACTGCTGCTGCCACGCCTCGTACGCGCTGGCCGAGTTCGACCATGAATCCATCATGGTCAATTGCAATCCGGAAACGGTCTCCACCGATTACGACACCAGCGATCGTTTATACTTCGAGCCGCTCACCCTGGAAGAAGTGCTGAACATTTGCGACATTGAGAAGCCGGATGGTGTCATCGTGCAGTTCGGCGGCCAGACGCCGTTGAATCTCGCACTCCCGCTCAAGGCCGCTGGAGTGCCGATTATTGGCACCGATCCCGCGGATATCGATCTTGCCGAAGATCGCAAATTATTCGGCAAGCTGCTGGACGATCTCGGAATTCCCTCCCCTGCCAATGGTTCGGCCACCAGCGCCGAAGAAGCTTGCGTGGTGGCGCGCCGTCTTGGATATCCGGTGCTGGTGCGCCCCAGTTACGTGCTGGGCGGGCGCGCCATGGTGATCGCTTACGACGAAGAGATGGTTCGCCGCTACATGCGCGAGGCCGTCATTTTTTCGCAAGAGCGGCCCGTGCTGATTGACCGCTTCCTGGAAGACGCAACGGAAGTGGATGTGGATGCGCTGGCCGACCAGGATGGCAGCGTGCTGATTGCGGGCATCATGGAACACATCGAGGAAGCCGGCGTCCATTCGGGCGACAGCTCGTGCGTTCTGCCTCCGCAAGGGCTTTCCGAAGCCGTGCTCCGCACCATTCAGGAACATACAGAAAGGCTGGCGCGCGCGCTGCATGTCGTGGGTCTGATGAACGTCCAGTATGCGATCAAAGAAGGCGTTGTGTATGTGCTGGAAGTGAACCCGCGGGCCTCGCGTACGGTTCCATACGTCAGCAAGGCCACCGGCGTGCCGCTGCCCAAGCTGGCGGTGGGCCTGATGCTCGGTAAGAAGCTTCGCGATTTCGCGTATCTCACCGGCGGCCGCACATCGGGCGTCCTGCCGGTGCCGCAATGTTTCGTAAAATCGCCAGTGTTCCCGTTCGGAAAATTTCCGGGCGTGGATCCCGCTCTGGGGCCGGAGATGCGATCCACGGGCGAAGTGATGGGCGTCGGCGAAAACTTCGGAGAGGCGTTCGGCAAGGCGCAGTTAAGCGCCGGCACGCCGCTGCCAGAGAGCGGAGTCGTTTTCATCAGCGTGAACGATCGCGACAAGGCCGTGGCCGTGGATGTAGCTTCCAAATTCGCCGAGCAAGGTTTTCAGCTGGCGGCCACGCGCGGTACCGCGGCGGTGCTGAAGGCCGCCGGCCTGGACGTAAAGACGGTGTTCAAAGTGAATGAGGGACGGCCAAACGCGGTGGACATCATGAAAGCCGGCTCGGTGAAGCTGGTGATTTACACCACCACGGGCGGCCACACATTCAAGGACGAGCGTGACATTCGACGCACCGCGGTGGCATATCGCATTCCATGTATTACCACCATTAGCGGCGCGAAGGCCGCGGCGCAAGCGATTATTTCGCGAAAACGCGACCCCATTCGCGTCTGGAGCCTGCAGGAAATTCACCGGCCAGCAGGTGTAGCCAGTGGTTCCTAGCGCTAACGCTGGCTGACCTCGCCCGCCTGAACCCGCTTGGTAAACTCCAGCGAATTTCCGCGCGGCACGGTCAACGTCTGCCATTCATCGCTGCGAAAATGCTTGGCCAGAAACACGATCTGTCCGCAGTGGTAGGAATAATGCGCCACCTGGCGGTTGATGGCTTGCATAACCGAGTGCGCTTCGCCGCGAATGGTAATGGTGCGGCCCAAATCGGCATCCGACAGCGACTCCATCGTGCCCAGCAGACACTGCCAGCCGTCCTCCCAGATTTCCAACAGCGCTTCGCGAGTGGGCGGTGGATTGGAAAATTCCTCGTCGCGGTCGCGACCCGGCTTCTCGCCATCGCTGGTTAGAAAATCGGTCCAGCGCGAGCGCATGTTCCCGGAAAGGTGCTTCACGATCACCGCGATTGAGTTCATCTCTCCGTCGAGAACGGCGAAAAGCTGTTCATCGCTCAACTGCTGGAGCGCGCGCTCCACTAGTTTTTTGTAATAGCGGAAGACCCCGATTGAATCCTCCACGTACGACGTGGTGAACTGCAGCGGCATGCCGCTATTTTCGCAAAACCTAGGGCTTGATGGCTTCCCGCAAATAGGCGAGCAGCGACGCGAGTTCGGTGTCGTTGTACGCGCCGATAACCGCGGAGTGGCGCCAGGCGCTGCCTTCGGCGACCTTGAGCGTGGCTGGATCCACGGTTCGCAGCACGGGCGGCGCGGACGTCAGGTCGTAAAACAAAGCGCGCGTCTTGCCCTGGCTCACCATCAGCGCGGGCATGGCATCGCCATCCACGGTGGCCGTGCGAACATCCGGCGTCGCAAGCGCCCGCAGCGCGGCCGCATCGGCGGGGATTTTTGCAATCGGCGTGGTCACCGAAATTCCTATGCCGTTCACCTCGTGACACGTGGAGCAACGTCCGAAGCCGCGCACCGCGTCGAAGAACAAGGCGCGCCCTCGTTCGGCTGCGGCGGACAGCGTGGCCTCAGGAGGTCCACCAGCGCCCGGCCCAGGGCCAAGGCTGATGGTTGGATTGGCGATCCCGTTCAAGTTCGCAACGTACCCCACCACGGCAACCAGATCGGCACGCGAGAGCGTAGTTCCGAACGCCGGCATGGCAGTGCCCGGCAATCCCCGCATGACCGTATTGCTGATGTATACCTGATCGAACCCGCGCCCGGCTAGGCGCGGCGCACCAGCAGGCGCACCCTTGGCGCCGTGACAATATCCGGTGGCGCACGATTGAGCAAATACCTTCTCGCCCAAATTCTGCGCATGGCTAAACGCAGGGATCAGCAACAGAAGCAGCGCGTATCTCATTTCGCCGCCGCCGGCAACGCAAATACGATCAAGGTGGAACCTCCACGCCAGTTCTGATCGGGAAACAACGGAGCCAGCTGTGCTCCAGTGATGGACTGCTGCCATCCAGTGGGAGTGGCGATGTATTGCCGCCCGCCAACCGAATACGAAACCGCCGACCCTCGATTGCCCGCGCCGGTTTGATAGCTCCACAGCTTGTCTCCGGTGCGGGCGTCCAGCGCGAAGAAATCGCCCTCGGGATTGCCCGAGAA
>DATHNM010000369.1:0-11732 GCA_035486095.1 Bryobacteraceae bacterium | reverse complement strand
AGCGTGACCAGCGCAAAACCCGGACGCTGCCGCAGAGTGCGAACCGCATACCGAATGTCCTGCAGCAGGTTCTCCAGCCAGCGTGTGCCACGGGTGTCGCGGCACTCTTCCTTCACTTGCTGCGGACCGCCGAGCGCGAGCCGGGACTGGCGTCTCGCCTCGACTGGATCCACGCCCCGCGCCGTCAGGCTGGCAGCGTGTTCTTCCAGGTGGAAGCGCAGTTCCCTGTCCAGCTGCTCTTCCATTTGCTTGCGGCCTCGCAGGCGCTGCCACCAGGTCATCCCGGCACCTCCTATACCTCGGACTTCTACATGTTATGCCATCACGTGTAGAAGCGCAAGGTGTCGGCAGCAGCCCGCCATCCCGTATGATCGGAATATCTCCATGCCAGACCTTCAGCGCCAATTCGGACACCTCGATATCTACCTCTTCGACCAGCTTCTGCGGGGAAGTATCGCGCCTGGGATGCGGGTCTTCGACGCGGGCTGCGGGCAGGGACGCAATCTGGTGTATTTGCTTCGAGAAGGCTATGAGGTTTTTGGCGTGGACGCTGATCCGCGGGCCATTGATGCGGTGCGCCATTTGTCTCGATCGCTGGCGCCGGCTCTACCCGCGGACAACTTTCGCGTGGAAGCCATGGAAGCAATGTCTTTCGGGGATGCTTTTGCCGATGTGGCGCTCAGCAGCGCGGTGCTGCATTTTGCGCGCGATGACGATCAGTTTGACGCCATGCTGCGCGGCACCTGGCGCGTATTAAAACCGGGCGGGCTGTTCTTTTGCCGGCTGGCGTCGTCGATTGGAATTGAAAACCAGGTGAAACACGTGCATGGGCGCCGGTTCTGGTTGCCGGACGGTTCGGAACGCTATCTGGTGGATGAAGCGCTGCTCTCGGCGCTCGCTAAGAAGCTAGGCGGCCAATTGGAAGACCCATTGAAGACGACGGTGGTTCAGAACCAGCGATCCATGACCACTTGGGTAGTGCGAAAAGACTGAGGCCGGCTATTTAGAGGCCCTTCTTACCGAGAAACTCGATCAGGTCCACCACCCGCATCGAATAGCCCCACTCATTGTCGTACCAGGAAACCACGTGGACCAAATTTCCGTCCAGCACCTTGGTCAGCCCCGCGTCTACGATTGAGCTATTGGGATTGTGCAGCATGTCGGTGGAAACCACCGGGTCTTCGGTATAGGCCAGAATGCCCTTGAGCGGGCCCTCGGCCGCTTCTTTCAGCGCCTTGTTCACTTCCTCGGCCGAGGTGTTCTTGGTCGTGAGCACCACCAGATCCACCACCGAAACATCGGGCGTGGGAACGCGCATGGCGTAGCCATCCAGTTTGCCCTTCAGTTCCGGCATCACCAGCGCGATGGCTTTCGCGGCGCCCGTGGTGGTAGGGATCATGTTCAGGGCAGCGGCGCGCGCGCGGCGCAGATCCTTGTGCGGAAAATCCAGAACATTCTGATCGTTGGTATAGCTGTGGATCGTAGTCATCGATCCCTTTTGAATGCCGAACTTTTCGTGCAGCACCTTCACCACCGGCGCGAGGCAATTGGTGGTACAGGACGCGTTCGAGATCACGTTGTCCTTAGCCGGATCGTAAACGTTCTCGTTGACGCCCAGCACGATGGTGATGTCTTCGCCCGTGGCCGGCGCGGAAATGATCACCTTCTTCACCGTGCCGCGCAGATGCTTGGCTGCATCTTTCTTGTCGGTGAACCTTCCGGTGGATTCCACCACCACTTGCACTCCCAGGGAACTCCAGTCCAGTTCAGCCGGATCCTTCACCGCGAAAATCTTGATGCGCTTTCCCGCCACCACGATGGAATCGCCGTCCACCTTTACTTCTTCGCCTAGTTGTCCCAGGATGGAATCGTATTTCAGCAGGTGCGCCAGCGTTTTGGTATCGGTAAGATCGTTGGCCGCGACAAACTCAATATTGGGATGCTGCAGGCCTGCGCGCACCACATTGCGGCCGATGCGGCCAAAACCGTTAATGCCAACTCTGATGGACATGCCCCTCCAGGTAGTCTTTTCGTTCTATTTAAAATTGTGGGCGCATACGAGCGCGACTGGGATGGCGTTACTTGGCCACCAATGGCGGAGCCGTCGATCCGCCGATATCGGCGTAGGCTTCCTTGATCGCGGTTACCTTAGACCCTACGAAGGTCAGAAAAGTAATCTTACCGGGAGGATCGCCATAAATCCAGTCCTCGGTCTCGGTGCCGTCGTTTGAGACGTTGCGTTCCTTGTGACGCGGCTTGCCGATGGCGAGCAGCACCTGATCGCGATCCATGCCTACGATCACTTTATTCGCCTTGATGGCTTTCTGAATCGGCTCCGGCAGCTTCTCAATATAGTTGTCGGACGCGGATTGGGCGTCGAAGTCCAGAACGGGCGCCAGAATCTTCTTGATTTCATCCGCCTTCACCGAAGGGACCGGACCGTTGAACAGAAGTGCGATGGAGGTGCCGCTGGGCGCGTTGGAATTTTGCTGCCGGTTGATGGGCGACATGGTGGGACCCATGCCAACCTGCACGTGATCGCGCCAGCTGCCCGTTCCCTTGCCCTTCATGCCGTTGTTGATCTCGAGAATTATCTGGTTAGGTTCGATGGAAAGGTGGGTGATCTGAACCAAATCGCCAACGCGCGCCGCCGGGCCGAATTCCTGGCCGGCCTGGGCCCAAGCTTCCTTGTTCCAGGCGCCGCTGGCGTCAAAGGGCAGCGGCTTCTTCGAGCGCGGAAGAAAAGCCTTCACCGTCGCGTATTCCGATAGCAAGCCCCGCAGAATCTCAACGCGGTCGTCCTCGCTGAGCTTCTCGTCGGCCCGCCCAGCCGGCACAAGGGTGGAAAGCAGCAGCAGACAAGCCGCTGGTGGTATCAGAAAGTGAGTCGCGAAATGCCTACGAATCATACTTCCTCCGTGGGGCCTTGTGGCTGAATAGGGGCCTTTCCGACATAAAAGAACAAGCCGATGGCGACAGCGGTGGTGAGCAAGCCGCCTTCCGGGCCATAAGGGCCTCCACTCAGCAGCCCCCCGATCTTCCCGCCCAGCTCCCAGTGCATCGCGTACCCCGTGACATCCATTGTAAACCCGCTGAGATTGGCGCCTAGCATGGGGAGGGCCCAGTTCCAGCCGAAGTGCAGGCCAATGGGGAGCCAGAGATCGCCGCTGCGGAGATAAGCATAGCCCAGCACCACGCCCCACAACACGGTGTTAAAAAACGCGAGCGGACCGAAATTCAGATTCTGCGAGTGGGCCAGGCCGAAGAGCACTGCCACTGGAAGCACGGTTGCGAACGGGCCCATGCCCTTCACCAGCACTTGAAAACCATAGCCGCGGAACAGCATCTCCTCGCCTACTGCTCCGAATAACAGCAGGATTGAGACAAAAAGCAGGGACGGCCACTGGAGGCGTTCGTTCGGAACGACTTCAAAATCGGCCAGGCGCAGCACCAGCGGAAGCAGCACCACGATGAGCGCCGCGCCGATGCCGCCCAGCACTCCGACTGTCAGGTTGCGGCGGGAAGCGGCGGCCCAACCCAATCCGATGTCGGACAGGTTGCCGCGTTCGTAGATGCGCAGCGCAATTGTGTTGGCCAGGGCGGCAGAGGCGAAAGTGCCGAGCGTGGAGATCACGAAAACGGGCGCGCCCAGGAAAGCAATAATGAGCGGAAAAACGAAGTAGGAGCCCAGAGCGGCGATGAGCGCGAACACACCCACGCGCAGCAATACGCCCAGCAGCTTCTTACGCTGTTCGGTGGCGGAGACTTGCGGCGAGGGCAGCAACCCTCATGTTAATGGAATAAGGATATTCCCGCGACTCCGGCCGCGCCCGCCTGGATGCACTGCGGCGCATTTTCAGCCGTGACGCCGCCGAGTGCGTAGACCGGCAGGCGGACGCGGGAGACCGCTTGCCGGAGTGCTTCGATCCCGATGGGCATGAGCGACTTCGTGACGCTGGGAAATACCGGGCCGTAAACCGCGAAATCGGCGCCTTCGCGTTCAGCGGCGCGCAGTTCGTCCGGGGTATGGCAAGACGCGCCGATGAGAAAGCCTTCGGGCGCGATGCGTCGAATGGCATGGGGCGCCATCGATTCAGCCGGCAAGTGAACGCCGTGCGCTCCACAGGCCAGCGCGATATCGGTGCGGGTGTTGACAATTATTTTGCTCTGGCGCGCCTGGGCCAGTGCACCGCGCACCAGTTGGGCAAGGTCCCGGGCGGAAAGCTGCTTGGCCCGGATTTGGATCATCTCCACGCCGTCGCTGGCAGCGCGCGCGGAGACCTCCAGGGAATCGGTGATGCAATACCTTTTCAAAGCACTCGCAGATCCCGGCTGGGAAATTCGACCACCCAATCCTTCACGCCGTTGTATTTCTCAATGGAACCGCCCGGTACCTCGACTGCGATGCCGCCCGAAAACTCCAGACGCAGCCGCTCCGGCTTTTCCACTGTGCGAAGCAGCGTGGCGGGAATCTGATTGAATGCCGGGCGGCCGACGCGGGGTGCGGCCGAGAGCTGATCGGGACGCACGAACAGCCAGACCTGATCGCCAATTAATCGACCGGGGAAATAGGGACCCGCCAGTTCGAAATCCTGATAGCGCAGGCGGCTGGCGTTGCGGCCGGGATCAAGCGAACGAATTTCCACGGCCAGAAGATTGTACAGGCCCAGCAATCGCGCCACATCCACATTGGCTGGTTGCTCGAAAATCTTGGATGGCGATCCGCTTTGCACCGCGCGGCCGTCCCGCAGCACCACCATTTCGTCGGCCAGTGCAAAACATTCCTCGGTGTCGTGCGTGACCAGCAAAACGGGCATGCCGAAGTCCTGCCGTACTTGCCGCAGCACCGCGTAGAATTCGGCGCGCAGGGGAGCGTCCAAGCCGCGCCCCGGTTCATCCAGCAACAGGACGCGCGGGGCGCCGATCAATGCGCGGGCAATGGAGCAGCGCTGCTTTTGTCCGCCTGAAAGCTGATAGGGACGGCGTCCGGCCACTTCGGTGAGATGGAATTTCTCCAGCATCTCCGTCACCTTGCGATGGCGGCCCAGGCGCGGCGCGCGTTCCACCGCAAACTCCAGGTTCTGCCGCAGAGTCATGTGCGGAAAGAGCGCGTAATTCTGGAAGACGTAACCGCATTGGCGGGCGCGCGGAGCCAGATGCACGCCGGACGCACCGTCGAAAAGGATGTGATCGTCCAGCAGGATGCGTCCTTCATCGGGACGCACGAATCCGGCAATGGAATCCAGAGTGAGCGTTTTTCCGGAACCGCTGGAACCGAACAGAACCGTCACGCCGGCGGCGGCGCTGAAGTCGAGATCCAGCGAAAATCCGGCCGAATCGGGCCCGGCGGCGTACTGCTTGCGGATCTTTGCTTGGATCATTGGGCTTGAATCACAACGCTGTCTGGCGAGGTCCGAAGGGATTGGAAGTCAGCCGATTCGCCAGTGTCAGGATGGCGAGCGCAATCGCGGAGACAATCAGCACCAGCACCCGCGCGGCTGTGCCGTTGCCTCCTTCGACGGCGTCGTAAATTGCGATGGATACGGTTTGAGTGCGTCCTGGAATGTTGCCGGCGATCATCAGCGTGACGCCGAAATCGCCCAATGACCGGGCGAAGGCCAGCGCGGTGGCCGCGAGAATGGATCGCCGCACCAGCGGCAGCGTAACTCGCCAGAACAACCGCAGCTCGGTTGCGCCCAGGTTGCGCGCCGCGCGCTCATAGGATCGATCCACACTCTCGAAAGCGGCGCGAGCGGACTTCACCAGCAGCGGCGTGGAATGAAACAGCGAAGCCACCACGGCCGCCTGCCAGGTGAAAACCAACGGTCCGCCGAAGAGCCATTCATAAATGTGGCCCACAGGGCTGGCGCGCCCCAACAGGACCAACAGATAATATCCCAACACCGTCGGAGGAAGCACCAACGGAAGCGTGATGGCGGCGTCCAGGACTTCTTTTCCGCGGAAGGTCCGGTTGGCCAGAGTCCATGCCAGCCACAGCCCGATGACCAGTGCGATGGCGGTGGAAATCGCGGCCACGCGCAAGCTGAGCCACAGCGGAAACCAGTCGATGGAGGGGCCGGGGGGCATGAAGATATTTCATGTTAGCGCAGGCCCACATAAAACATGCTGGCGGTTTTACGTTGTGGCGTTCAACTACCCGATAGGGGTCGCCATCCACCACTGATTGCCGAAGGCATCCTCGACGCCGCCAACGCGGTCGCCATAAGTCTGGTCGGCCGGCTCGCGGACGGACTTGGCTCCCGCCTGAATGGCGCGTTGATAGACCGCGTCCATGTCTTCCAGGTAAAGATAGAGCATGGCCGGGAAGTGCTTGCCGCCTTCCCCTCCTTCGCCCATCATCACGATGGAATCGCCAATCCTGATCTCGGCGTGCATCACGGATCCGTCCGGCCGCTTGGAGAGTTGAACTTCGGTGGCGTCAAAAACCTGCTTCGCGAAATCAATCAGTTTGGCCACGCCGGCCACCACGATATAGGGAGTTACTGTGTGATGGCCCGCGGGAACGGGTTTGGTATTAGTTGCCATGCAGCCATTCTGGACCAGAACATCGCGGACTGTATTGTAAAAATTTGCCTCAGGCAGTCATTTCAATCAGGGGCACGTGATTGCGATGTTCGGTGCGGTGGGCGAGATAGGAGGTGGGATTGATGCCGGAAAAAGCGCGGAAATCGTGGATAAAATGCGCCTGGTCGAAGTAGCCGCAATCCAGCGCGACGTTCGACCATTCCACAACACGGCGGCCTTCCATAAGATCCAGCGCCTGCTGAAAGCGGCGGATGCGGCAAAACACTTTGGGCGTGAATCCGGTGTGATCGCGAAACAACTGGATGAATCGTTTGGGGCTCAGGCCGGTCTGGTCTGTGACGGACGCGACGCTGGTAACATGCGGGTGGGTCATGAACCGGCGCAGAGCAAATCCGACTGCGTCCTGGCTTTCGATGCCCCGATTCAGCTCGGCTAAAAGAATCCGCTCCAGCGTCTGGAAACGAGCCCGATGGGTCGGTGCAGCCAGCAGTTGCTCCCGCAAATTCGCTGCCGCGGCGCCCCACAACCTGTCAAGGGACACGGAAACATCGCGCAACTCACCGGCCGGCATGCGAAGGAACGGGAACGCCCCGCCCGCCTTAAAACACACACCCACCATCGAACGCTGCGCGGCGGTGCTGATGACAACGTACTCCGAGTGCGCCCCGGACAACAGCGATCCGCTGAAGCTGAGGCAGCGAGCGGTATCAGTGCGGTCGAAAACGCAGGACTTGTCCTCTAGCAGGTTGATGACAAGCTGCATCTCGCCGGTGGGCAGAACGCGCTCCTTGGCGTGGGATTGCGTGTAGCCTTCATAGAGCCAGAACAGGCGCACGAACTTGGAAAGCGGCGGGCGCGGAACGTGCCGTAGATAGAGCATGGCCGACGCCTACAGTGTCCCAGATCTGTAGGCGGGCAGTCCGTCTCCGGCTATTAGTTCGCCGGAGTAGTGGTAGTCACCTGGTTGCTTGGTGCGGATGTAACTCCCTGCGGATTGTATGATTCCACCTGGAAATAGTATGTCGTCGATTGACGCGCCGTCTGGATGTAGGGCGGCGCGATAACGTTGGCCACCACCGCCATGGACCCGGGCGAATTACCTTCCAAGATCCGATATCCGCCCACTCCGTCCGGTCCGCTGGAGGGCGCCCAGTTAATTGTTATGGAACCAGGAGCGCCCGGAACAACGCTGGTGATCACCAGGTTGGTGGGAACCGAGGGCGGTGTTTGCCAGAGGGGCGCGTCGGACGTGACCGTAACCAGATTGCTCGGTCCGGACGTTACATTCTGCGGGCTGTAGGACTCAACCTGGTAATAATACGTCGTCGAGGGAGCCGCATAGGGATCGGTGTAGGGCGGAGCCGTCACACTGCCATGGATCGCCATGGCCGAGGGCGACGTGCCTCGCAAAACCTTGTAGCCTGCCACGCCTGTCGGGCTGGTGGAGGGCGTCCAGTTCAGCGATATGGAGCCGGGCGAACCGGCAACTATGCTGGTGACTTTCAGGTTGCTGGGAACCGAGGGCGGAACCGGCGCATCCGAGGTGACCGTAACCAGATTGCTCGGTCCGGACGTAACATTTTGCGCGTTGTAGGATTCAACCTGGTAATAATACGTCGTCGAGGGAGCCGCATAGGGATCGGTATAGGGCGGTGTCGTTGCAACGGCTTGGATTGCCATGGCCGAGGGCGACGTGCCTCGCAAAACCTTGTAGCCTGCCACGCCCGCCGGGCTGGTGGAGGGCGTCCAGTTCAGCGTTATTGAGCCAGGCGAACCCGCAACCACGCTGGTGACAGCCAGTTTGGTGGGAACTGAAGGCGGTGTTTGCCAAAGCGGCGCGGCAGAGGTAGCAGTCACCAGGTTGCCGGGCACGGATGGTATGCCTTTCGGGTTGTAAGACTCTACCTGGTAGTAATAAGTCGTTGAGGGAGTCGCGTACGGATCGGTGTAAGGCGGCGCGGTGACGTCGGCGTGTATGGACATGGACGCGGCCGAGGTGCCTCGCAGAACCCGGTAGCCTCCCACGCCTCCGATTCCGGTGGAGGCGTTCCAGTTGAGCGATATGGAGTTGGGCGTAACTCCGGTGACAACCAGCTTCGCGGGCACCGACGGCGGAGTGACGTCCACCGTGGCCACCACCAGCGGAGTCGACGTTCCCGAGGTGTGTCCCAGCACGTCGGTTGCAGACAATCGATAAGTGTAAGTAGCACCCGAAACCAGCCCAGTATCGTAATACACCAGCCGGCTGGTGGTTCCAATCAGAGCCCCGTTGCGGTACAGGTTATAGGCCGTGGCGCCGTTATCAGCCGTCCACGCCAGGTTAAGTCCGGTGGTTCCAATCACTGGGGCTGTGGGCGCCGCCGGTATGGCGGGTGGGGATATACGAGTAGAAACGTTCATGCTCTCCCACGCGAGCCCGGTGGACGTAAAGGCTCCCGCGAGCATGCCGTCGGTAGCCGCCAGGTAGGAAGCGTTCAAGACCGAATCCATCGACTGTGACGCGTACGTGTTGTAGTCCAGATAAGCGAAGAAATAGTGCACCCAGTAGGGCGATATAAATGCCAGCTGCTTGTACTTTGCGAAATTTACAATGGCCTGGAGAAATTCGGCGTCAACGGGCGCCCAGAAACTAAAGGGGTCGCGAGCGATAGTCTGGTCGTAGCCGAGAGTGCCCAATTCACTATCCCGGATTTTCCAGGTCCAGGTCTCGCTCAGGCCCACCTCTTTGCCCGCGGCATGAATCGTATCCGCCGCCGTGAGTGCGGCCGTGAAAAAGCTCCTGTTGATGGGGTAGATATGCATGTCGACGAAATCCAGCGGCATGCCGACGAAAGCCTGTACATATTGGGTGTAATTCTTGGTCCAAGTCCCAACGCCCGCTCCCACCTTGACGTTCTTCACGTTGGCCTGCTGCAGCGCGGTCAGAACCTGCTGCACCAGCTGCGTAACTCCAGTGACGTTGTTCAGATTGGTCTGGCCGCTCACGTTGGCTTCGCTATCGGACTCGGTCATCACCGTCATGTAATCCGGCGCGATGAGCTGCGCCACAGCCAAGGCGTTGGCCGCGCGTCCAGCCATATACTCAGACCACGATAGGGTGCTCAGGTAAGGCGCAAGTGAGGCCACCTGGTTTCCCACCAGCGGCATTCCGAGCGATGCCTCCACCACCAGCTTCATTCCTCGCCCGCGAATTTCCTGGGCCAGCTGCTGATAGAAAGTCACATACTCCTGGTATTGCTCAGGGTGGCCCTCGTAGGCGTAGTACGGTTGATAAAACGCGGGAAAATTTATATGAATGGTCACTGCATTGGCCCCCAGGGCCTGCAGTTCCGAAAGTTCCGGAGTCACGGTCCACGTGTTGTAATTCGCTCCCAACAACCGTGAAGCCTGGTTCGAGTTCGCGCTGATTAATTGTGGAGCATCCAGATAAGGATAGGAACTTCCGTCCCAACCGGCATTTACAACCGAGTTAAAACTCGCTATCTGCGTACTCAGACTGTTATACAGATCCTGATATGCCGCGGGTACAGGCGGGGCTTGGGCCCATAAAGAAACGCCGGTAAGGGCTATGGCAAAGGTCAGAATGTGTGAACGCATGGTATCTCCTGATTAGTGCTCGTGCGAATGACGATGGTATTTTGCAGAACTATGTACCTCTTGGGAATAATTCTTACGTTTGAGTTATCTCCATCGACGCCCTTTTTGCGCTGGAACAGACTTACTTAGTACTTCAGCTCAGGTGCCTGAGGACCTTAGTTTTCAGGGCCGCCCGGACTGGTTATTTCGGCCTGCTGCCCGTAAATGGCGCAAGGGATTCGATTCCTGCTCCCGGCATTTGCAGAAAGCGACCAGCGGGCTAAGAATTTCCCTGGGGAATTTTCGTTTAGACTTTTTCTTCCTACGCCAGAAGTCGTAAGCGATTTAACGTCATGTGTTGGGCGGATCGGGGTGATGCCGACGGCCCCCCCGGACGCGGCATGGCTCTTCTGGGCCGTTGTAATAAAAGGCCCAATGTGAAAGAATCTCGCAGTTGACGTTGAAAGCGGCGTTTGGCAATTCAGAAGGCACGATAGGGAGGGTTCATGACTAAACAGAGCGCATGGAGCCGGATGATCGCAGTATTGGCCGTCACATTGGCGGGCAGCGGACTGCTGTTGTTGTGTGTCTCACTGGCGGCGCAGGAGCAGAGTGCGCCCAAGTTCAAATACGATCCGGATTGGCCCAAACCACTCCCGAACAAATGGAAGTTGGGAGGGGTCACCGGCCTGGCGGTAGATAAGGACGACAACGTCTGGGTGTTGAATCGTCCCAACGATCTGACGGACATTGAACTGGAGGCGGAACTGACACCTCCGCTGGCCGATTGTTGCGTCAGACCCCCGTCCATGATCCACATCGATAAGAACGGGAACGTCATCGGTTCCTTCGATGCGCCGCAAGGGCACGGCATGGCGGTGGACAGCAAAGGGTTCGTCTATATCGGCCAGGACACGGTGCGCAAATATGATCCGGCCACCGGCAAGGTTGTGGCCGAGGTGCCGCGGACGCCGGAAAGGCCGCCGGGCGCTGGAGCCGATCCGCCTTTGACTTCGGCCCACGTTCTGGGCCATGGGAGTGCCGGACCGGTGGCGGGATTTCTCACCCCGGCTGTGGCTCGTCCCAAACCCGATCCCGCTGCGCAGGCCGCTCGCGAAGCCGCGACCGCAGCTTTTCGTGTGAAATATCCGCCAACCACTCCGATGATCGTGGGAGGTCTTGAGGAAATACGTCTCGATGAACCGGTGCGTGAACTCTATGCGGCGGACAATTACCTGGGCGGGCGCGTAATGGTGTTTGATATGGATACGTTCCAGTTCAAACGCGGTTGGGGCGCCTATGGACACGCATTGTCCGAGATGAGCACCAGCGACGCGGATCGCGCATATACGCCCGGCGGCCAGGAACCAAAAGAATTCCGCGGGCACCTGACGCTGAACATTTCTCACGATGGGCTGGTCTACGCCGCCGATCGGATGGCGAACCGTATCGACGTCACCACCAAGCAGGGAAAATTCGTGAAGGAATTTGTGCTGGCGCCGACCACGGGCGTGGGCGGGTCCACCGGCGGCGTGATGTTCTCGCCGGATAAGAAGCAGCGCTTCTTATATATTTCCGATCTCACGAATAACCACATCTATTTCCTGAAT
>DATHNM010000368.1:0-5282 GCA_035486095.1 Bryobacteraceae bacterium | reverse complement strand
CAGCAGTTGCGAGAGCGAGGTCATGGGGCCTTGGCCCATCTCAGACTTATGGATCTCGAAGGTAACAATGTCGTCGCTGCCCACATGGATGAAGGCATTCAGCTTGGTTGGCGCGGTGGTGGCAGCTTGCAGCTTCGCGCTCTCTGGCAGACGGAATCCGATGAACAATCCTCCTGCCGTGGCGGCGCCCGCCTTCAGGAAACCGCGGCGATTCAATCCGGAGATAACGGCGCTCATTCCGCGCCCCCTTTCACTCGCTGGCCATTGGTATTGGCAGCCACTGTTCCGTTGTGATTGGCGGCAGCCTGATATTGGGCCGCTAAATGTACTGCCTGGCGGATGGCCTGATATGTCCCGCAGCGGCAAATGTTGCCGTGCATGGCTTCATCGATATCGGCGTCTGTTGGATGCGCGGTCTTCTTCAGCAGGCCCGCCGCTGTCATGATCTGGCCGGACTGGCAATAGCCGCACTGCGGCACGTCCGTCTCAATCCAGGCGCGCTGCACCGGATGGCTGTTGTCCGATGACAATCCTTCAATGGTGGTAACGCTCTTGCCGCTAATGGTGGAAACGGGCGTGACGCAAGAGCGGATGGGCTGGCCGTTCAGATGTACGGTGCAGCAGCCGCAAAGGGCCATCCCGCAGCCGAATTTCGTGCCGGTCATACCCAGCGAGTCGCGCAAAACCCATAGCAACGGCATTTGCGGCGACACATCGACGGTTTGGGATTTCCCATTGAGAGTGAAAGTGACAGCCATCGTGCCCTCCTCGGAGCCAAATCTCTGTTTCTTTAGTATATAACCTCACTAAAACCCAGGCGCGATATCGGCAGTCAGTGGTACGCTGGCTGTTTATGCAGTTGTCCGAAATTTTCCTGGGCCTGGGCGAACAACCCTTCACCGATCTGGTGCGGGGCATCTCCCTCGGCAAGCTGAAAACCTATCAGCTGTACGACCGCATGAAGGTTCGCTTCCATCTGGCCAAGCTCAACTCAGAAAGCATGCGCAAGGCGACGCCGCGTTTTTGGGTGCGCATCACCGAAAAGGACGAAGAATTCGCCACAGACCTGGCGCAAGCCATCCTGGTTTCGCATCTGGACATGATCAAGGCCGTGATCGACGATCTGGGAATTCCCAATCAGGACGGCTTTTTCGACAAGGACATTGACGGGACAAAGTATTTGACCGACGGTTGGCAACAGCGGACCTACGAGAAGTTCAAGGACGCCTATCCGGCGCAAGTGCTGCTGTTTTACATCAACCATCTGGCTTGGGAACTGGCGAAGAGCGAAGAAGTTTTCCAGATGCCGGCTCAGGTTTCGCCCGCTTAAATTTCGATGAGCCAACAATTCTTCGAGGCGGTTCGCGCGGGGGATCGCGCGGCCGTGGAAGCGCTGCTCAATACGGACGCCAAACTGCTGGCCGCCAAGGACGAGAAAGGCCTGGGCGCCTACACCGCGGCGCGCTACGCCGGGCGTACCGATATCGCAGCTTTGCTGCTCGAAAAAGGCGTGGAATTGGATATATTCGCCGCCTGCATGGCGGGCGCCAAGGAACGGGTATTGCATTTGATTGGCGAGAATCCCAAGCTGGTAGATGCCTATAGCCACGATGGCTGGACGCCTTTGCACCTGGCCTGTTTCTTCGGACCCGGCGTGGCGGAAGCATTAATTGCGCAGGGGGCGGAGGTGGGCGCGCGATCGCGCAATCCGATGCACAACACGCCGCTGCATGCCGCAGCCGCGGGACGAAGCAGGGATGCCGTGCGAGTTCTGCTGGAACATGGCGCCGATGTGAACGCCCGCCAGGAGGGTGGATGGACGGCGCTGCACGCCGCGTCGCAAAATGGAGACGTGGAAATGGTGCGGTTGCTGATCGCAGGCGGCGCGGATGTGCAGATTCGAGCTGAGAACCAGCAGAACGCGCTGGATCTGGCATTGACCAAAGGCCATCAGGCCGTGGTGGAAGTGTTGGAAGCGTACGCGTAGTGGTCGAAGAACAAATCCAACAATTGCAGTCGGCGGCGCTGGCGCGGATTGAGGCGGCGCAAGATCGGGACGCGCTGGAACAGGCGCGCGTGGACGTGCTGGGGCGTAAGGGCTTGCTCGGCCAATTCAACGTCGGCAAGCTGCCGCCGGAAGAAAAGGCCAAGGCGGGCAAGGCTTTAAACGCGGCCAAACAAGTTCTAACCAGTGCGTTTGAAACAAAAGACCAAACTTTCGCCGCCCAGGCGCTCAACCTCAGGCTGAAGCACGAATGGCTGGATCTGACGCTCCCGGCGCCGCCCCCGCGCCCCGGCAGCCTGCATCCAGTGACCATCATCCAGAACGAAATCGAAGACCTGTTCACCTCGCTCGGGTTCGCGGTGCTGGATGGTCCGGAAGTGGAAACCGAGTATCACAATTTCGATGCGCTCAACATCCCGCCCGAGCATCCGGCGCGCGACATGCAGGATACCTTCTGGCTGGGGAACGGGCATCTGCTGCGCACCCACACCTCGCCGGTGCAGGTGCGCGGCATGGAAAAGCTGGGGCCGCCGCTGCGCATGATCGCGCCGGGCCGCGTGTTCCGCAACGAAGAAGTGGACGCCTCGCACGAGCACACGTTCTATCAGCTGGAAGGCATGATGATAGACCGCAATGTTTCGGTCGCGCACCTGATCTATTTCATGAAGACGCTGCTGAGCGCGATCTTCCATCGCGACGCGGAAGTGCGGCTGCGTCCCGGCTATTTTCCGTTTGTCGAGCCGGGTTTCGAGCTCGACATTCGCTGCCTGATTTGCGGCGGCCCGGGCTGCCCGGTGTGCAAGCAAAGCGGCTGGGTGGAATTGCTGCCCTGCGGGCTGGTGCATCCCAACGTGCTGCGCACCAGCGGCATCGATCCGGACAAATGGGGCGGCTTTGCATTCGGGCTGGGGCTGACGCGCCTGGCTATGATGCGCTACGGAATCGACGACATTCGCCTGTTTGCGAGCGGCGATCTGAGGTTCCTGCGGCAGTTTTGAGCGCGGATACAGACCGATGAAATTTTCGTATCAGTGGATCCATGAGCTGGTTCCGGGCCTGCAGACAGACCCGCGGGAACTGATGCGCCTGATCACCATGAAGACGGCCGAATGCGAAGGGCTGGAACATACCGGCGCGGCGCTGGCCGAGGCTTCGGTGGCGCGCGTAAAGGAAGTCGAAATCATCCCCGGCAGCCACAATCAGATTGTAGTGGTGGAGACCGCGCGCTACGGCAAAAAGCGGGTGGTGTGCGGCGCGCCCAATTGCAAGCCGGGAATGCTGACCGCGTATCTGCCGCTGGCGCCGGTGCTGATCGAAGGCGTGGAAAGCGACGGCATGCTGGCCAGCGCTCTCGAGCTGGGCGTCACGCGCGATCACACCGGAATCGTGGAACTGGAGAGCGAAGCGATGCTCGCCCCGGACACCATCATTGAGGTGGACAACAAGTCCCTCACGCACCGGCCAGACCTGTGGGGGCATTACGGTATGGCGCGTGAAGTGGCGGCGATTACTCACCAGTCACTTCGCGATCCGGTGAAGGCCAGCCTGCCGAAAGGCGAGCCGCCGATCAAGATCCAGATTGAAGATTTCACCCTGTGCCCGCGTTACAGCGCGCTGGTTTTCGAAAACGTCACGGTGCGGCCGTCGCCGTTGTGGCTGCAGTATCGTCTGGAATCGATTGGCTTGAACGCGATCAACAACATCGTCGACGTGACCAATTACGTGATGGCCGAACTGGCGCAGCCCATGCACGCGTTCGATGCCGCGAAACTGAGCGGATCGACGATTTTTGTTCGCAATGCCCAGCCCGGCGAGCAACTCATCGCGTTGAACGACGAAACCTACGCCTTGGCTGCGTCGAATCTGGTGATCGCCGATGCGGCAACTCCTATCGCCCTGGCGGGCGTGATCGGCGGGCGCGATAGTGCGATCGGCGCTGACACCCGGCGCATTGTGCTGGAGAGCGCGAATTTCCAGGCGGCCAGCGTTCGCAAAACATCCGTGGCGCTGAAGCTGCGCACAGACGCGTCTATGCGATTCGAAAAGTCGCAGGACCCCACCAACACGGTGCGGGGACTGGCGCGCGCGCTGGAATTGTTGGAGCAGGTATCGCCCGGCATCCGGCTGGTGGGCGGACTTGCGGACTCCCATGCGGAGCGCAAGACGACGACGCCGATTGAATTGACACCGATTGAATTGACAGTGGATTGGCTGCGAGCCAAACTAGGGCGGGATTTGGATGCGGGCGAAGTAAGATCGATCCTGGAATCGCTCGAATTCGGAGTAGAAGAACCAAAGCCGGGACAATTCCTGGTGAAGGTACCGAGTTGGCGCGCAACCAAAGATGTTTCCATCAAAGACGATTTGCTGGAAGAAGTGGGCCGCATGGTGGGTTATGAATCCATCACGCCGCGGGCGCCGCTGATTGAATCCACCGTGCCGCCGCAGAGCGCCTCGCGACTGTACCTGCGGGGTGTAAGAAACATGGCCGTGGCGCAGGGATTCACGGAAGTTTATAACTATTCGTTCGTGACCGAAGAGATGGTGCGCGCCTTTCACATGGATGTGGCAGGACATGTGGGAGTGACAAATCCCATCGCTTCGGATCAGACGCTGTTGCGAGCCAGCCTGCTGCCGGCTCTGCGCAGGAACATTCTCGACAACAGCCGGCATTTTCAATCTTTCCGGCTATTCGAAATTGGCCGGGAGATCCATGCGCGAAAGCGCGAGCTTCCCACCGAAGTTCCGCACTTCGCGGCGGCCATCTATGCGCGCGAGGGCGATGGCAGCGCCTCGTTGTTTGAGCTGAAGCGTCTGGCGGAATGTTTGATGGATGGATGCAAAACGCGCCTGGCACCGGCGCGCCCGTTTGAGCATCCTGAGCGTGCCGCAATCGTCGAATGGCGAAGCCAGGAAGTGGGGCGGCTGTTCGAACTGCATCCGGCGCTCGGAGTGGAAGGCCGCGCAGCCGTCCTGGACCTGGATCTGGCAAAGACGGAGAGCCTGGGACAGCGGGAACGGCGCTATCAGGCGCTGCGGCGTTTTCCGGTGAGTGCCTTCGATCTTTCGGTGGTTGCCGGCATGCGCGAGCCGTCGGGCGAGATGGAACGTCAACTGGCATCGGCGGCCGGGAGCGATCTGGTTGAAATAGAGTTTGTCCGCGCTTACACCGGTGCTCCGCTGCCCGAAGATCGCAAGAGCATGTCCTACCGGCTCACTGTGGCCGCGCCAGACCGGACGTTATCGTCGGAGGAAGTGGCCGCCATTCGCAATCGCG
>DATHNM010000367.1:0-4281 GCA_035486095.1 Bryobacteraceae bacterium | reverse complement strand
GTCCAGCATAGTGGCCTTTCTTGGTCCCAATCAATCGAAAGAGGTGCGCGCGGACCTGGATCCCTCCATCGCGCCGGCATCCATTCCGGATTGGCACTCCTTGCGCACCGAAGTGTTGATCGCGCGCCAGTAGCACCCGTTCTCGCCATGAGATGATAGCGGCGTGGCATCGAAAGCAACGCCCCCCAAGCTGGTTCCCCGTCCCAAGAACGCTGCCGAGCGCAGCGCCCGTCTGCGCAAAATTCTGAAGTTCCTGGATCAAATGTATCCGCATCCCGAGGTGCCGCTGCATCACCGGGATTGCTGGGAGTTGCTGGTAGCCACGATCCTGTCGGCCCAATGCACCGACAAGCGCGTCAACGAAGTGACGCCCAGCCTGTTCGAGAAATATCCCACCATCCAGGACATGGCCGCGGCCAACCAGGCGGAGCTTGCCCTGGCCATCCGCTCCACCGGATTCTTCAACAACAAAGCCAAGTCATTGATTGGCGCGGCGCGCAAGATCCTGGCGGATTTCGGCGGGCAAATCCCCAGGACCATGGACGAAATGCTCACCATCCCGGGCGCGGCCCGGAAGACAGCCAACGTGGTTCTGGGGGCTTGTTATGGCGTGCATGAGGGAATCGTGGTGGATACGCACGTGCAACGTAATTCACAACGTCTGGATCTGAGCCGGAACACCAACCCGGTGAAGATCGAACAGGATCTGATGAAGATCATTCCACGCGAGAAATGGTTTGAGTTTCCGCTGCAGCTTATCTTTCATGGGCGCGCGTTGTGCGTGGCGCGCAAGCCCAAGTGCGCCGAGTGCAAGCTGGATCCGCTATGCTATGCGCGCGACAAAACGCTTTAAGTGGTTGCTACAGATTCCGCTTCAAATAAGAGCAAATGTGATACCCGTCGATAAACTTGAACGGAGTTTCACCCAACGTATAGTGCCCGCACGGCAGAACCACAACTTTGTGATCGACGTCATGTTCCCGCATTCTAGCCACGATGTCGCGCGAGAGCTCCGGCGGAAAGGTTGTATCGTATGCGGTGTAGATGAAGAGCGACTTCTGCTTGCGGGCCGCGAACTTTTCCATGTAGCTCACCGGCGAAACCGCCAGCCAGGCGCGGCGCAGCGTGTCCAGATCGATATTTTCTTCCAGGCTCTGTCGAATGTGCTGGGTGGAAAGACCGGCCCAGACCACATCGGCCACGTAAGTTGAGCAGTGGTTGAACACATTCACCGAAATGCGTTCGTCATGCGCGCTGGCCAGGCAAGCATAGGCCGAACCCAGGCTGGTGCCGACGATTCCCAGGCGCTCGAAACCCTGCGACTGCAGCCAGTCGAAACAACAGCGCACGTCGATCACGGCTTGCCGCGCGGCATCCATGGTGCGGCAGATGTTAGATGAAACGGCGTAATCGGCGCGCTTCAATTCGGCCGGCATGCGGTAATCGTGATAGGGCAAGCTGATGCGCAGCGCCGAGATTCCCAGGCGCGCCAATCCGCGGCACAGCGCGTTGTGGCCATCCACGGGAGCGTTCCAATGGGGCAACAGCACGATGGCGCGTTTGGATCCGCCCGGGGCGTTGGCCGCCGGAAACCACTGCGCGTGAACCAGATTGTTTTCCGGGTAGGGCGTCCGCACCGGCGAATGAAAGCGCAGAATGCCGTCGCGCAGCTCAAAATCGCGGGGGCTCTCATAGCCGTAAAACTGGTCGCTGTCCTGCATGGCCAGGCGATTCAGATGTGCGACGTAGTCTTCGGGCGAGTCGCCATTCTTGGGATGCAGCCGCGTGCAGGGCCAATCCTGGGTCCACTCCAGTCCCCATTCGAAGTTTCGAACCACGCGGTTGGTGGCGCGAAAACACAGATCTTCTTCGCGCGCGCGGATCCAGCGCTCATACTGGCGTGTGAATGCTTTTACCATCAGACACTTCAGGATAACGAGGACGCGCCCATAGCCGCAATTTTCGCGCGACGGCCGGCATTTGCCGCGACCAAGCGCGACCTGATAACATCCCCTAGAGTAGAGGCGCTTCTATGACGTCCGCCGAATTCATCAATTGCAAGAATCTGGTGCGAGGTTCGTTGATCGAAGTGGAGACCACCAGCCGCCACTATCGGATTGAGTGCCTGGGCGGATGCGCAATCCGCATCTCCGGCCACCCGGAGTATTGTCCCAATCCGGTTTCAGCTCAACTGCAGGGCTCGGTAAGCCAGGAAGGCACGTTAGAGGTGGGGCTGATTGGGCGCGGCATGCGCTTGATTTTCCTTTTGGACGAGGGCCATCCCGTCACCACATCCAGAGTGCTGCATGTTCACGTGGACCAGCCCACGGCCACGCGATCGAAGCCACCCAGCGTCCACTAGAATTCAGACCGGATCAGCGCTTCCACCCGGCTCCAGACATCGGGGTCGGATTCAATCTCAATGTGAGACTTCATGAACATGCGCGCATACCAGGGATAGCCGTCGCAATTGATGGGTCTCGATTTATAGTCAAACTGAAAATTGCCAAGAATCGTGGTGTGCGCGGGATCTGCCGCCAGGATTTGCCGGCGGCCGTGAAGAAGCCCGTTCAACTGGTAGAAATTGGCGGCCTGGGCAACATTGGCGGGAATAAATCTGTCGTCCGCGCCGGGCTTGGAAACGCTGTCCACTTGAATGGTCAGCAACACCGGCACTCCGTCTCTCTGCAGAGTGCGGGCCATGGACACCGATTCAGCAGCTCCCCAACTGTGTCCATAGAGGATGATGCGGGCTTTTAGTCTTTCATCCGCCGACAGAGCTCCGTCGCGATTGGTGTCCAAAAGGCGTAGAATTTCCCGATGGGCCTGATGCCCCAGGTGGTTTGCAAACACCCTTACCTCCATGCTGCCGGGAAAGTCTTTGCGCAGATGTTCGGCGAGTTGCACTTCCTGATGAATTACGTTGTCGCGCCGCACGAATCCGCCGACGAATCCGATCACGATGAGCGGGGGCGCGGCCGCCAGCAGATTTGAGGCAAGGAACCACAAAAGCACAGTGAACGCGGGCAAAACACGCCGAAACGCGAAGAGGCGGTGCATGGCAAAACATCCGGGGGAAGGACGCTAAAAGTCTAGCATGTACCGATCCCCGCGCACGTCTGAAACCGTTACAGATGTAAATTGCATCACAGGTGTAAATTCCATCGATGTGTCCAAAAAGACGCGTCAGCGCTGGCCTCACAAGGCTGATTCTGCAGCATAAATGGATTGGTGCTCCACCTGCTTACTCAACCGTGGGACATCAGCATGCGAAATTGGACCATAGCACTCGTGGCGGGATTATTCGGCGCGGGCGCGGCCCATGCCAGCGTGACAGTATTGCTGGGGGAACCGTTTGGCACGTTCGGCGGCATGAATCCAACCGGCCATGCCGCGATCTATCTTTCGCGCGTTTGCGCAGCCTCTCCACTTTCTTTGCGGCGCTGTGACCCCGGAGAGCAAGGAGTGGTGATCAGCCGTTATCACCGCGTTTCCGGCTATGACTGGATCGCTGTTCCCTTGCTGCCCTACCTCTACGCGGTAGACCAGCCCGGTCAAGTTCCATTAATCGTTAGTCCGGAAGATGTAGCGGCGCTGCGCGATGCTTACCGGCGCACGAACCTCGAAGAACTGGTGCCGGACGCAGACGGCGGCAAAACGCCCGAGGGCGATTGGATACAACTGGTGGGCTCGGCCTACAACCGCACGATCTATGCATTTGGGATCGAAACCACCGAGGAGCAGGACGACGAATTTATCGCAGCGTTCAATTCGCGCCTCAACAAACGCCGTTTTAATATTCTGTTTCACAATTGCGCGGACTTTGTACGGCAAGCGGTGGATTTCTACTATCCGCATGCCATACATCGCAGCTTAATCAGCGACGTTGGCATCATGACGCCGAAGCAGGCCGCTAAGAGCCTGGTGAGTTATGGCAAGCGGCATCGGGATCTGCAATTCTCGAGCTTCGTAATACCGCAGGTGGCGGGCACCGTGCCGCGCAGCACTCCGGTTCGCGGCGTTCTGGAATCGCTGGTCAAATCGAAGAGATATGCCGTCCCGTTCATCGCTCTGGCCGTGGTGCATCCTTTCGTGGGCGGAAGCATGGCCTTGGCCTGGCTGGACGGTTCAGACTTCAATCCTCGCCGCGTGGCCGAACATAAGAGCAAAAAACCAGCCTCGAAACCGGCCGAGATTGCAGTGGAACTCCAATCGAATGAGGCTGCGGCCGCGGCGCAGTGACTGTTATAACGAAACAGCAGCGGTGATATTGAATCCAAC
>DATHNM010000366.1:0-7674 GCA_035486095.1 Bryobacteraceae bacterium | reverse complement strand
CTGCTGGCCGAGGACAACGAGATCAACCAGCGCATCACGCTGCGATTGCTGCAAAAGCTTGGCCTCTCGGCTGACGCGGTGGTGAACGGCCGCGAAGCGGTGGAAGCGCTCGAAAAGCGCAAGTACGATCTGGTTCTGATGGACTGCCAGATGCCGGATATGGACGGTTTCGAGGCTACGGCCGTGATCCGGCGGCGCGAGGCGGGCAGCGGCCACCAGACCATCTGCGCGTTGACAGCCAATGCCATGGACGGCGATCGGGAACGCTGTCTGGCCGCCGGCATGGACGACTACATCAGCAAACCGGTGGGATTGGAAAAACTGCGTGAGGCGCTGGACCGTTGGATTCCGGGCCTGGGCGAAGGCCGCCCCGCGCTAAGCAGCTAATCCCCGGCTGGCATCACCAGACGCGGCAGGCCGGCGCGTGCACCATCGGTTGTCCTTCGCGGCATGCGAAAGCCTGGCGAAACTCAGGCATGTTTCCCAGCACGCCATTCACCCGATCGCGACCCGGGGAATGAGGATCGGTCTGCGCCAGCATGCGCGACATCTCCGGCCGTATGTTCTCGCAATATACCTGGCCGAAGCCCAGGAAAAAGCGCTGCTGCGGCGTGAATCCATCCACCTTGGGCTGCGGCTTACCTTCCAGCGACTTCATCAGCGCCCGGAATGCCAGACGCACGCCTCCGTTGTCGGCCGTGTTTTCGCCCAGCGTCAGCTTGCCGTTCAAATGCACGTCGTCTAGCGGCGTGAAGGCGGAATATTCCTTGATAAAACATTCGGCTCGCTTCTCAAACTCCTTGGCATCTTCGGCGGTCCACCAGTCGCGCAGGTTTCCATTGACGTCGAATAAACGGCCCTCGTCGTCGAACCCGTGCGTCATTTCGTGTCCCATCACAGAGCCGATGGCCCCATAGTTCACCGCCGCGTCCATGTGATTGTCGAAGAAAGGCGGCTGCAAAATACCGGCTGGGAAGTTGATATTGTTCTCCACCGGATTGTAGTAGGCGTTTACGGTGGGCGGCGTCATCTCAAATTCGCCGCGATCCACGCGCTGGCCGATCTTGCCCAATTGCCTGCGGACTTCGAACTCGGTGGCGCGCTGGTCATTTCCCACCGCCTCGCCGCGCACGATTTTCACACTCGAATAATCGCGCCACTTGTCGGGATAACCGATCTTGTTCGCGATGCCATGCAGCTTGATGATGGCCTGCTGCTTGGTGGCGGGCGTCATCCAATCCAGCGATTGAATATCCTGGCCGAGCATCGCTTCGATTTCCTGCACCATGCCGAGCACGCGCGCCTTGGCCGCCGGCGGGAAGGTTTGCTCCACATATTTCTGGCCCAGGGCGAAACCCAGATCGCTATCGGTGGCGTCCACGCAGCGCTTCCAGCGCGGCTCCAGCGCCTTGGTGCCGGTGAGTATCTCGCCATAGAAATGATGGTTCTCGTTCAAAAACGCCTTGGCCATTAAGGACGCTTCGGAATGCAGATAATGCCAGCGCAGATAGGCCTTCACATCAGCCAGGCTGGTGTTCTTCAACACCACGTCCAGTGCTTTGAAAAAGTCCGGCACGTCGACATTGAGATCGTCGAAGGCAGGTGTTCCCAAACCCGAAAAGTATTTGGGCCAATCGATGCTGGGAGCTAGCGCCGCCAGCGCCTTGACCGGCATTTTGTGATAAACCTGGTTCGGATCGCGCCGCGACACCAGGTCCAGCGAGCCTTTCGCCAGTTCCGTTTCCAGGCGCATCACAGCCTTGGCGTCAGCCGCGGCCTGCAGCGGCGATTCGCCCAGCAACTCCAGCATCTTTTGCACGTGCGCCACATACTGCGTACGCAATTTGACGGACTTGGCGTCGTCTTTCAAATAATAGTCGCGATCCGGCAGCCCCAGGCCCCCCTGGTCCGCATCGGCAATCACCTGCATGGAATTTTTGGCGTCGGGACTGGAGGAAAAGTTAAAGAACACTCCCACGCCCGCCAGGGACAAACGGACCAACTCGCCGGTGATCTGCTCTTTTGAACTGATCGCGTCAATGCGCTTCAACTCCGGCTCAAGTGGCTTGCTCCCCAGCTTTTCAATGGCCGGCTCATCCATGCAGGAGGAATAGTAATCGCCGATTTTTTGTTCCACGGCCGAACGCTGCGGATTGTTGACGGCGGCCTTTTCCAAAATGCCTCGCAGGACGGCGCGGTTGCGATCGGCTAGGGCGTTGAAGGTGCCCCAGGAGGGTTGGTCGGCGGGAATGGGATTGTTGGCCATCCATGTTCCACAGGCGTATTGATAAAAATCGACGCAGGGGTTCGCGGCCGTGTCCATATTGGCCGTGCTGAATCCCGCTGGGCTGCTTTGTGCGAGGGCGCTTATCGCGAAGAGTGGAACCAGCAGAAAGAGTCGCATTCTGGACCCATATTAAACCTCCAGACCCACCGAGCGCATCAGATCCAGGGCATTGCTGCGCTCCACCACGCCAGGCTGCAGACGGTAATCGAAATGCAATTCGCCGTTCTGGATGGAGTCGGCGAAATGGACATTGCGGGCGCGGCCGGACATAGCGTCGGCGATGTGAGCCAGGGCCAGATCGTGGGTGGTGATCAATCCCAGAGCGCCATGCTCGATCAGCGCATGCACGATGCCGGCCGCGCCGATCTGGCGGTCATGCGAATTGGTGCCGCTCAACAGTTCGTCCAGCAGGAACAGCACCGGACGGGGGCCGCTGGTGAGTGCGACAATTTCGCGCAGGCGGGTAATCTCGGCGTAGAAGCGCGAACGGCCGTCCTGCAGCGAATCCTGGACGCGGATGGATGCTCCCAGGCTGAGCGGGGAAATCCTGAGCCGCGCAGCCCGCACCGGAGCGCCCGCCCAGGCCAGCACGGTGCTGATCCCGATGGTGCGCAGCAAGGTGCTCTTACCGGACATGTTGGAACCGCTGACAATCCAAAGGCGGGTTTCGCCGCCCAGTTGCACATCGTTTCGGATGGCGTGCGCCTCTGACATCAGGGGATGCGCCAGGCCTTCGGCTTCGAATCCACCGCCGGGGATGGCGGCGAGCTCCGGAAAGACATGGGCCGGATGTTCGTAGCTGTAGCCCGCCAGCGAGCAGAGCGCTTCGAATTCCCCGGCCGTATCGATCCATGCGCGGATGTGGCGGCCCGAGACGCGACGCCAGCGTTCGGTTGCCATGGCCACTTGCGGGCCCCATAGCAAGACCAGGCCCAGTACGGCGAAGACCTTGTTTTCCTGCCAGTCAAGACGGGCGCTGAGGCGGGCCAGATGGGCAATTTGAGCCGAGGCCAGCTCCTGGCTTCCGGCCTTCAATCGCGCGTGCAGTTCCTGCAGCAGGGGCGCGTGAAAAGTTTCGGTTTCTAAACGCTCGAGAAGATCCGCCAGCAATCCCAGGTCGTGGGAGGGTGATTCCACTGCATGACTCACCAGGGACGTCTTAGCCGCCAGAAAATACGAGTAGCCCATTTCGAGGAAAAATATGACCAGGACGGGCGTACGAGTGAGGATGCCAGCCATATACAGTCCAAAAGAAATAAACATCGCAGCAGCAAAGAGAGGCGCGATATAGCGGGTTCCGGCGGGGAACAGAACTTCCGGCGCTTCGCCCCAACGAGCGGCGGCGTCCGGCTGCAGCCCCGCACGGACCGTGGCGCCCAGCACCGCCAGATCCTCGCGCAGGTCAAGCATCGATGCAAGCTCCCGAACGGCTTCGTGCCGGGTAGCGATTTCATCGCGCGAGGCCGGAGTGAGGAGCCAGGCTGCGAGAAAATCCTCGCCGGCTCGAGTGCGGGCCATCGACAGCAGTTCAAAGAGCGAGCCTTTGCCGAACAAATCGAGATCTTCCGAATAGGGGTGGTTGGGATCGCGGAAGCGCTCGCCCATTTCGCCCGTCCCGATCCAGCGATCCTCCAGGCGCGCCAGCCCCCGTTCGTAGAACTGGATGGCGCGTTGGGAGCGTTCCAGGCGTTCCACCACTCGCGCGTGCACCACAACCAAAGCTGCAAAAACGGCCAGCGGGAGCAGCAGCCACCAGAAGGGAATCCAGACTTCGCCGAAGACAAAGAATGCCACCACCGCGGCGGCAAGGCCGGCGGCTAAACGCGCGTTTCCAATACGGCGAAACTGTTTTTCAAAGCGCCCGGACGCCAAGCGGCGCTGCTCCAGGCGCGCCCGGTACTCTGCCAAAGGACTCACAATGCTAGGCTAACAGCAGTTATGGATGAGGACGAGCCGATTCGCATTCCGGTCACCGATGTTTTCGATCTGCACACCGTTCCGGCGCGCGAAATAAAACCGGTAGTCGAAAATTATCTGGAGGAAGCGCATCGGATGGGCTTACGCGCCCTGCGGATTATCCACGGCCGCGGGATTGGGGTGCAGCGTGAGATGGTTCGGTCAATTCTGAGCAAGACGCCTTTTGTTGCAAGCTTTTCGGACGCTCCGGGAGAAGCCGGAGGCTGGGGCGCTACCGTCATAACCCTTCGCCAGCCTTAGGTTGTCATATATGTCTGCAAGAATTTGGAACCTTTCGGCGCGCAAAGGTGAATCCTTATCAAATGCCGATGCGGATCGCCGCAATCAACTAATGCTGGAATCCCCGTCCCGTAGTGATGGCGATCTGCTTCGGCTGCTGTCAGGCGGCGACGAAGGGGCATTTGTCGAGTTTTACCGTAAACATCAGGGCATGGTATATCGCTTCGCGCTCCAGATGAGCGGGAAAACCGAAATTGCGGAAGAGGTTACGCAGGACGTATTCGTGGTGGCGATGAATTCAGGAAAACGATACGACAGCGAGCGCGGCTCGGTGGCGGCGTTTCTGTATGGGATCGCCCGGAATTTCGTCCTGCGCGCTTTGGAACGGGAACGGCCTTATCTAACTGTATTGGACGATCCGGCGGGCGAGTTCGAAGGCCGGGCCGTGGCGGACCAGGATATATTCAGCGACCTGGCGCAGCACGAACGCATTGAAACGCTGCGCAAGGCAGTGCTGGCGCTGCCGCCGGCCTATCGCGAAGTGGTGGTGTTGTGCGATCTGCACGAGCGGGATTACGCCGAGGCGGCGAGCGCGCTAGGCTGTGCGATTGGAACGGTGCGATCTCGATTGCATCGGGCCAGGGCGCTACTGGCGGAAAAGATGCGTGCCGGCGAGAGGTGTGCGGTATGAACGAAAACGATCGCGAACTTTTGGAAGGCTTGCAGGCTCTGGCGGGCGTTGGGCCGCGCGAAGCACCCGCTCACATCGAAGACCGGCTGAGGGCTCGATTCCGCAAGGAGAAACGGCGCCGCAATCTGTTCAACTGGGCGCCTCCGTTAATTGCCGCCGCCTGCATGGCTGGAATCGCGCTGCTGTTGGGGATGCGCTCTGAAGCACCCCAGCCCGTTGCTGTTCCCTCCGCTGTGGTGGCGCGGGTAACGGCGCCAGCGGTTGACGAAGATAGCGACGAGAGTTTTTATCCTTTGCCCGAAGCCGAGGCACTCCCGGCGATGGAGAACGCCATGGTGGTCCGGGTTCAGTTGCCGGTTTCGTCGTTGCAGCTGATGGGAGTTCCGGTCAGCGAAGAACGCGCGGACGCGAGCGTGCAGGCTGATCTTTTGTTGGGACAAGATGGTTTGGCGCGCGCCGTGCGTTTGGCGCAATGATTTTGTTTCGGAGGCAAGTTATGGTTCGCAGATTAGCATTCGTTTCCGTTGCCGCTGGATTGGCGGCGGCTAGCTTATTGGCGCAGGGGCCGCATCGGGGCGGCGGGCCCGGTGATTTCGCTTTCGTTCGGGCCGAATTTGGCGGCTCCAATAAGGTGGTGCAAGGCGCGCCTTATTCGGCGCAGGCGGTGACGCAGTTCACCCAGACGCTGGCCAATGGCGATCATATTCAACGGAACACCACGGCGTCTATCGCGCGCGATAGCCAGGGCCGGATGCGAACAGAACGGTCTTTCGGAAACATTGGTGCGCTTTCGGCGACTCGGGGTTCCGGAAAGAATGTAATGATCTTCGATCCGGTTGCGAGCAAGAGCTACGTGCTCGAGCCGGAAAGCAAGGTCGCCCGCTCCATGCCCATTCCGGCGGCGCGACTGGCCAATTCCAGCCCCCACATGCCGCATGATCTCGCCTCAGCGAAGACCGAGGACTTAGGTACCCAGGTGATTCAAGGTGTCAGCGCGCAGGGCAAGCGAGTCACGCGTGCTATTCCCGCTGGTAAAGAAGGCAACGAGAAGGAAATCGATATCGTTACCGAGACTTGGTATTCGCCGGACTTGCAAGTGGTAGTGATGAGCAAGACCAGCGATCCGCGGTTTGGAGAATCGGTATATCAGTTGAATGCTATTACGCGGACGGAACCTGATCCGGCGCTGTTCACCGTGCCGTCCGACTACGCCATAAAAGAGGGCAGGCCGTTCCGGCAGGGAGAGGCGCGCCGCGGGCCGGCGCCTGCTCAATAGGCCCAAGTTATACTACTGGTTAGTTGCGATCCATTATTGTTCCCGTAGCCCTGTTCTTCGGATGCGTCGCTGCCGGCACGGCCGCGCCCCAACCGCTGGACGCCGCGCTGGATTCCCTTTCCGCGCTGCATGAGTTTCCCGAAGTTGCTCTCGCTCCGGACCATTCACGAGTCGCGTGGATAGAAACCTCACCCGGCAAAATAGCCGGCGATTCTACGACGCTTGCGGCATATATCAAGGATTTGCACGACACCAATACGGCAGCCAGGCGCATTGGCGAGCCGGCTCCGCGGGTCCAGGGCCTGGCCTGGTCACAGGACGGCAGGCTGGCATTTCTCTCCGACACCGAATCACACGGCCAGATGCAGTTGTACGTGCTGGAAAAGCCGGGTCGCGGCAAGGCTCGCAAAGTCGGCAACTTCGAAGGCTACGTGGGCGATCCGCGCTGGTCGCCCGATGGCAAGAGCATCGCGGTTGTTCAGATTGAAGGCGTCACGCGCGTGCCCGGCGCAGCGGAAGCGGCCGCCCCGGAATCGGGAGTAATCGCTTCGAAGCCGGTGGAGCAGCGCCTGGCCATTGTAAATGTCGCCACTGGCGCGGTGCGATCTATTTCGCCGGCGGACATTTACGTCTATGAGTTCGATTGGTCGCCCGACAGCAAGAGTCTGGTGTATCTGGGCGCGCCGGGCGATGGCGACGACAACTGGTTTGTCGCGGAGTTGTATACCATCGACGCCGAGACTGGCGCCGCGCGTCAGCTCTTGAAACCGGCCATGCAAGTTGCTAACGTGCGCTGGTCGCCTGACGGCAAATCCATCGGGTTCATTGGCGGGCTGATGAGCGACGCGGGCGTAGTGGGCGGCGACATTTATGCGCTGCCGGCCGAGGGAGGAGAGCCCCGCAACCTGACGCCGAATCGCAAGTCGTCGCCCCAATGGTTCCATTGGTCGCCTTCCTCGAAGCAAATTCTGATGGGCGAAAACGTGGCTGGGCTTTCGGCCATCTCGACGCTGGATCTGGCGACGGGCGGCACGGAGACGCTGTGGAAGGGCGAGGAAAGCGGCCTGTTTTCGGGCGACGCGGCCTCTAGCGCGGTGATTCGGAACTCGTGGACCCAGCCTCCGGAAGTGTGGGCGGGCGTCACCGGAAAGTGGCGGCAGATCACGCACTCCAATGACGCGCAGCCCGGTGTCCGCGACGCGCAGCAACGCCTATGGGGCGAGG
>DATHNM010000365.1:0-3017 GCA_035486095.1 Bryobacteraceae bacterium | reverse complement strand
AGCTTCGGAGAAGCTCATACCGTTCGGTACGTATCCGTTCAGCGGATCGTGCGCCGAAGTCTGATCCGTCAAAATGTCCGGCACCACACCGCGCTCGGCGAGTTCCGGAATAATATCGGCGCAATTGCCTACCAGCCCGACCGAAACATTCTCTTTCTTGCGCACCGCGTTTTTCAGAATGCGCAAGGCTTCGTCGAGCGTGGTGACCAGGAAGTCGCAATATCCGGTCTTCAGCCGCTTCTTGATGCGCTCGGGATCCACATCGATCCCCAGGAACGCCGCGCCAGTCATGGTTGCCGCGAGCGGCTGCGCACCGCCCATGCCGCCCATACCGCCGCTTACAATCAGCTTGCCTGCGAGATCGCCGCCGAAATGTTTTTCGCCGGCCGCTGAGAAGGTTTCGAATGTTCCCTGCACAATTCCTTGCGAGCCGATGTAGATCCAGGACCCGGCAGTCATCTGGCCGTACATCATCAGCCCGGCACGCTCCAGTTCGTTGAACTTTTCCCAGTTCGACCAGTGGCCCACGAGATTCGAATTCGCGATCAGCACGCGCGGCGCGTGATCGTGCGTCTTGAACACTCCCACCGGCTTGCCCGACTGCACCAGCAGCGTCTCGTCGTTCTCCAGTTTCTTGAGCGTGGCAACGATGGCGTGGTACGCCTCCCAACTCCGCGCCGCCCGCCCGGTTCCGCCGTACACGACCAAATCCCTGGGACTCTCCGCGACTTCCTCGTCGAGATTGTTCATCAGCATGCGCATGGCAGCTTCCTGCTGCCAGCTCTTGCAAGTGATCTGATTCCCGCGCGGCGCGCGAATCGGCGTGTACGTGGACGGCCTAAGTTCCGTTTCTACGGGCATGCGTAGATGGTAATTGCTGGAGGCGGAAGGTTCAATCGGAGAGGGTTCGATCGAAGGCGCCGAAATCGAAGAAGGTTCGGTTGAAAGATCGAGGGGGTGGGGTTCTTAACGGTATGGACGCCCGCGGTTCGAACTCTACCACGTGCTATACGCTGTCCCGTCGCTGGAGATCAAATTCGAGGCCGACTTCACGTCGCTGATTCCAGGCTCGGTCTGGTCCACGGCCAGCAGAACATCTTCCTGCACGACTTCCCAATTCGCTTCGTTGGTCATCGGATCTTTGGGAATCTCGCGGATGTAGCCCGCCGTCTTCAGGTCTTCCAGGCCCTGCGGCGCTTTGGCCTTGTCGAGGGTGTATTGGGATATTACAGAACGCAACGTAAACAGGTCCTGCCGCAGCACCGATTCGCGCGCCCGCACCACCGACTGGGTATACATGGGGACCGCAATCGACATCAGGATCAGGATCATGCTGATCACAATCATCAACTCCAGCAGGGTGAAACCCCGCTCGCGGCGGGCTCTGCTCAGGGGCTGCGGGCAAAGTCTGCCACTGCCCGGATGCCAGGCGCCCCCCCCGCCGTGCCGCAATCTTTTTGCGCCCTTTGGCATCTACCGTCCCTATTTACAAACCCTTGGTCTACGAGATTGATTACAAGTCGCTATCGCTTGCGAGTCACGTATTCCTTACCAGCCCTTATTGCTTACCAGTCTTTATTGCTTACCAGTCCTTGTATTTCGTCCCGTCCAGCGCCTCGCCCTGCGACTTGCTGTAGACATCAAACACGGCCTGGCCGCCCCAGGAATCGGAGTCGGGATCGTCCTGCATCGAGCGCAGGCCCCACTCCGTACTCTTCGTCATCGGATCAATCGGAATCCGGCGCAAAAACTTTAGCTTCTTCCCGCCCACGTCCACGCCCTTCACCAGCGTGTCCAGATCCGGGGGATAGTTTCCCGAATCCAGCTTGGTCTGAAACGCTTGCTTGTCGGCGGCATCTTTATAACGGTCGATGGCGTCGCGCATATCCCATAAATCATGGCGCAACTCGCGCTCTTTCTCGCGCTTGATGGAGAGCTGCGCCAGCGGAATCGCCATCACGGCGAGCACCGTCAGGATGGTGACGGCCGCGATCAGCTCGATCATGGTGAATCCCAGATCGAGCCTGCCGCCCGGCCGCCGATGGAATCTGGTGCGCATCATCGTGGTTGCCTTCGCTCTCGTCAGTTCTTTCCTTTCCGGATAGTTGACTCGGGGACCCGCTCCGAGATTGGTTCACAGACACACCCGAAGATCGGCGCGGACATCCGCGCAAGCGCGGAAGCGTGAGACCTTACTGCACCGTCACCGACGCCTGCGCCCCGTTCACCACAATGGATTGCAGGCCAGGATCGCGGGCTCCGCCTCGCGTGATGGTCAACGGCGTCTGTCCGGCAGTCTTCGCCATGAAAGTCAGGGTAATCACTGTGCCCTGGCCGCTGACTCCGCCCGCTCCCGGCGGCCGCGTAGCCGTCACCGTCAACGTCCCGGTCGATTCGTCTTCGCGGTGCACCAGAGCCACGGTTTGGCCATCCTGCGAAAGGAAACTGCCATTGGACACGTTGAGCAACTGCATGCGCGCCGGATCGTAATACATTTGCACCGGAACCGAATAAACATTTTGCGCGCCGGAAATCAGCAGATTCACCGCAAAGGTGTTCCCCTTGACAGCGGTGATCGTAGGCGGATCAAACAGGAAGCTGGGCATTCCGTTTGCCGCCTGCGTGGCCGGCTGGATCACCGGAACGCCGGACGGATTTGCGGATTGCGGCGGTGCCGCACCGCCAGCCACCGGCGCAGCCGAGGCCTGATTGGCGGGCGGTTGACTCGGATTCGGCTGGTTGGGCTGAGCCGCGGGCGGATTTGCCGGAGTCGGATTTGGCGGAGCCGGCGCGACTGCTGGAGGCACCGCCTGGCTCACGTGCCGCAGTGCGATCGTAGTCGCGGTCCCAATATCGATGGCCCGCTGATTCACTTCGTTCAAGTCGGTGCCGCGGATGATGTGGGGAACAATGGCAAACACCAGTTCATCGGTCGAGTGATCCTGCGTGGTCTGCCCGAACAAGTATTTCAGGATGGGGATCGACGCCAGGCCGGGAATTCCAGTCAACGACTTGGT
>DATHNM010000364.1:0-17229 GCA_035486095.1 Bryobacteraceae bacterium | reverse complement strand
AGCGCGGCGGCTTCCTGACCGTTGGGATAGAAATAGGTTCTCGACTTTCCTGGAACATACCAATCCTCGGGATATCCGTCGCTTTCGGGCGGAGCTTTTGCGCCATGAACATGCACCACGCCGCGAACTTCGGGCGTATCGATTTCGGCGCCGTGAAGGCTGTGGTCGATGGGCAGGATATGTTTGCCGGGCAGTTGGTTGGGCCATTCCACCAGCAGTCCCTGGCCGCTGCGTGCTTCAAACGTTGGACCGGGTGACGAGGTTCCGTAGCACCACAGGCGGGTGGCCGGAAGATCGCGATGCAATTTGCACTCTGCTTGCCGCATGGGGACGCGGAAGTAGGGAACCTTCACGGATTCTCCACCCGGCGCGGGATGCAGACCGATAGGCTTTGCAATCTCCGGGATAGGCAAGGGATCGACAAACTTGGCCAGCGAGTTTGGATTCAAACCCGGTGCGGCGGAGAGCGTGCGAGGAAGGATGGCCGTGAAGCCGGCAGCTTGGCCAACGAAGGTTCGTCGGGTCATTGTTAAAAGTTTAACCGCGCGCCCGGAACCAGCGGCGCGCGGTTTTGTTAACGGATGGGATATGTTCGTCGCGTTTTAATGATCAATCCGCTTGAACGAATGTGGACGCAACGCCGCTCTCGGTGAAGCGCTCTGTGCCGGGTTGATGGGTTGACCGCTCGATTCGGACAACATGAATGCCGCGGTGTTCGGAGCCGCATCGAAATTGAACATGTTGTCCAGTGGCCCGGCGATCGCGTCGAAGGAGCCCTGGATGCGCTCTCCGTTGAGCCAGTTATCCTCCACGAAGCGCAGGATGGAGCTTTGGTCGGTGATGGTGTGATCCACAAAGTTGGACTTGGCATAGGGCGAGATGACCATCAAAGGAAGCCGTGGGCCGTAGCCGCAGCGGCCCTGAGCATGAGCGGTGGCGGAGACCACGCCGGGAAGAGCCTGGTTCGCACTCCCGCATGTGCCAGTCCCGGTAATCATGTCGGCGCTGGTTACGGATTGATTTACGATCGGCGGCATCTGATGGTCATACCAGCCGTCCGAATCGTCATAGGCGATCACCACCGCGGTGGAAGACCAGGTGGGCAGGTTTTGCAGGAAATTGATGACGTGGACCACGAACTGCTGCTCGTCGATGGGATCGGAATAGCCGGCGTGCCCGTCCTGAAATCCCGGCGCCTTTAAGAAACTGACCGCCGGGAAATTGTTATTGTTCAGGGCGGTGTAGAAATCGTTGATGTCGTATTGATGGTTGGCCGCGTCGCCGGCCTGGCCGATCATAGCCACCGATGTGGGGCGAGCGTGGGTGGGGTTGGCGGTGGATTTGTAGTATTGGAACGGCTGGTGATGCGGAATATAGTCGGCCTTTTTCGTGGCGGCGATCAACGACGTGGTGCTGCGCGAGCAGCCCGTTGATCCATTTGGATTGGTCACGGTGAGGTCGAAGCCGCCCTCGAAGAATCCCCAGCTCACGCCGGCGGCATTCAACAGATCGCCGACGTTCTTGCCACTCATGCTGAATGTTTCACCAGTGGTGGTGGAACAAACGTCGCCGGCCGGATCGGCATCGCTAATGACGGTCATGCCACCAGAGCCATCCTCGATCAACGAGCCGGTTCCGTTGGTATTGTTGATCGCGCCGTTGAGCTGGCCGGAGATCAGATTCAAGGCGCCATCGGTGGAAGGCCCGAAGTTGGTGCCGTACGAATTGTCGCTCATGGCGTAATGCTGGGCATAATTCCAGAAAGCAGTCACGGTGTTGCCGTCGTAATAGCCCATTACCAGGCCGGTTGTGGAAGCTTGCGGGATGCTGCTCGGCGGAGGGCCCGCGGTGCCGGTAGCCATCGGATACAAATCCACCAGTCCGCTATGGTAGGCGATCTGTTCGGCGGTGTAGTCATGATCCTGATCGGCGGTCGCGGCTTGCGATCGATCCAGGCGAAAAGGCGCCGTTGCGCCCGCGCCGTTAGCCGAATTGGCCAGGGTCGCGCTGCCGCTAAGGATGGCGGGGCTGAAGCCGTTGACGCTGGGAGTATTGGGGTAGGCGAAGAACGCCGGTTCGCCTTCCGGGTTCAAGGCAAACGGATACGTGCCGAAGTAATGATCGAACGATATATTTTCCTGGAAGATCACCACCAGGTGTTGAATGGGCGTGGCGGCGCCGGCGACAGGTGCGGGTGTTTGAGCCTTGGCCGTACCGAGGGTAATCAAAGTCCCGGCAATCAAAGCCGCGCCGAGGAAAGTTGACACACGTGTTCTCATATTTTCCTTTCCAGTTCTTCCTGCTTGAATCTTCCTCGAGCTGCTTTGAGGTTGAAGGCCTGAGTATACGAGGGGAATGTGAATGCCGAATGAATGATTGGTGAAGGCCCCGTTAAGGGAGGTTTGAAAATCGGAAGATCGCGCCACTGGAGTAGCATGCCTTGCGCTGGCGGAGGGACTCGCGATATCCTTCCGTTGTCCGGGGGTGATCATGAAAAGCAAGCTCATCAAGACGTGGTCAGCCAGAGCTGTATCGGTTGCTTCTCTTGTTCTCGGCTTGGGTGTGGGCATCCTGCCCCTGCTCGCTCATCATTCTTTTGCCGCCGAATATGACGACACCAAACCGGTGAAGTTCTCCGGCGTGGTTACCAAGGTGGAGTGGATGAATCCGCACATCTGGTTCTATGTCGACGAGAAGACCGCCGATGGCGCGGTGACGCATTGGGCCATTTCGGGAGGAGCGCCGGGGCAGCTGATGCGGCGCGGCATTAATAAAGACGTGATCCAGCCTGGAATGATGCTCGTGGTGGAAGGTTTTCGCGCCAAGGATGGTTCCGACAACGCAAATGGAACCAAGGTAACGTTTCCCGATGGGCGGCAGGTTTTCACCAACAGCCAGGAACCGGATTCCAAGAAAAACTGAACGCCAGGAGGCCCAGCATGAGGACAATATCCACCGAATCGATGGGGCGGCGGCTGGCATTTGGGGCGCTGTTGGCGGGGCTGGTTCTAGCGCCGGCGCGTTTGCTGCCGCAGACCGCCAAGGCTGGGGGCGCCAAGGGAATGCCGCGTACCGCCGACGGCAAGCCGGATTTCAGCGGCGTGTATGAATGGCCCAAGGCCGACGGCGGCGATCGCTGCAAGTGCTCCGCCACGGTTTTCGATCATAAGAAATTCGCGCCATTCAAACCCGGTGGCATGCCCTTCTTTGAACCACCCACGGGCGATCCGCGCCATGACGAACCGCGTGAGTTTTGCATGCCGGCCGGTTTTCCATCGGGGATGCTATCGGCCAACGCGGTGCAATTCGTGCAGAACAAAAACTACCTGGTGATCGTGCACGAATTCCAGCGGATGACGCGCATCATTCCGCTGGATGGGCGCGCGCACCGTACGGGGATCGAGCCCACCTACCTGGGCGACCCGGTGGGACATTGGGAAGGCGACACCCTGGTGGTGGAGAGCACCAACTTCAAGCGTTGGGGGCTGGACGATTACTACTACACGGACAAGAATCAATATCGCATGCATAGCGACGCATTGCGCACGGTGGAACGTATCCGCTGGCAGGACGACAAGACGGTTTCCTACCAGCTGACCATCGACGATCCGAAAGTTTTCACCGCGCCGTGGACGCAGGATTTCACCATGGCCTTGCATCCGGATTGGGATGCGGCCGGGTTGTACGAATACGTCTGCGAAGAGAACAACCGCTGTCCGGGCGGAAAGTGCAAATCAGAATAACTTACCCATCCGCGCCCGTTTGGCAGCGGAACAAGGAGCAACATTAAGCAATGAAGACCCGTAAGTTGGGAGGGTCCCCTCTCGAAGTCTCGCCCATTTGCCTGGGTGGCAACGTTTTTGGCTGGACCGCGGATGAACCCACGTCGTTCCGCATTCTGGACCAGTTTGTGGGAGCGGGATTCAATTTCGTGGACACCGCCGACGTTTATTCGCGCTGGGTTCCTGGTCATAAAGGCGGCGAATCGGAAACCGTGCTCGGCAATTGGTTCAAGCGCAGCGGCAACCGGAAGAAAGTGATTCTCGCCACCAAAGCCGGCATCGAAATGGCGCCGGGCAAGAAGGGATTGTCGAAGGCCTACATCCTGAGTGAGGTTGAGGAATCGCTGCAGCGCCTGCAAACCGATTACATCGATCTTTATCAATCGCACATCGACGATGCCACCGTGCCTTTGGAGGAAACACTGGGAGCATATGCGGAATTGATCCAGCAGGGGAAGGTACGGGCCATCGGGGCCTCCAATTACAGTGCGGAGCGGCTGGCAGAGGCCCTAAGGTTGAGCAAGCAGCATGGGTTACCGAGGTATGAGAGCCTGCAGCCGCACTACAATCTTTATGAACGCGCCGGCTACGAAAAGGAACTGGAGCCGGAATGTTCGAAAGAGGGCATCGGCGTTATTCCATACTTTGCCCTGGCCAGCGGATTTCTGACGGGCAAATATAGATCCGAGAACGATCTCGCCAAAGGGCCGCGCGGTCAGATGGTGAAGAAATATCTGGACGAGCGAGGGTTCCGCATCCTGGCTGCGCTGGATGAAGTGGCGAAGAAGCTTGGTTCGGCGCCGGGGAAAGTGGCGATTGCATGGCTGATCGCGCGGCCCAGCATCACGGCGCCCATCGCCAGCGCCACCAGCGTAGAGCAGTTGCAGGACCTTGTGGATGCTGCGAATCTTCAACTGGACGCCGGCTCGATAAAGACGCTGAACGACGCCAGCGCGTACTAACCCGTGACCGCGCCTGAACTGCGTTTCGCATTTGAGATCGAAGTTGAAGTGGGCGTGCCACTCGATTTCGGACAAACCCAGAATGGCCACCGCCGCACCGTGGCCATCCACGGCGGCCGCGTTGCCGGACCGCGGCTGCAGGGCCGCATCTTGGCCGGCGGGACGGATTGGCAGATCCTGCGTCCGGATGGCACCGCGGACTTGGACGCGCGCTATACCATTCAGACCGATCAAGGCGCGCTCATCTACGTGGTGAATCGTGCGGTGAGGCACGGGCCGCCGGAGATCCTGCAGCGCATCAGTCGCGGCGAGCCAGTGGAACCCGGGTCATACTATTTCCGGTCAGTAGCCACGTTTGAGACCAGCTCCGCGGAATGCGATTGGCTGACGCGCGCCATAATTGTGGGCGTGGGCGAGCGATATCCGGACAAGGTGGTCGTCCGCTTCTGGGAACTCCTGTGAATCGCGTTGCTCTGGTCACCGGCGCCGGCAGCGGCATCGGCCGGGCGGTCAGCCTGGCGCTCCATTCAGCCGGATATTCGGTGGTGCTGGCCGGACGCCGCGCGGCGGAACTGGAACGAACTTCATTGATGGCCGGGCGTGGCGAATCGCCCATGCTGGTGATTCCCAGCGATATTACGCAGCCCGCCGCGGTAGCCGCACTGTTCGATCGAACGAAGGAAGCTTTCGGCCGCCTGGACGTTTTGTTTAACAATGCGGGCATCAGCACGGGCGGTCCGATGGAAGAGATTACCTACCAGCAGTGGAGCGCGGTGCTGGCAGTGAACCTGACGGGTGCTTTCCTGTGCTCACAGCATGCCATTCGCATCATGAAAGCGCAGCAGCCCCGCGGCGGCCGCATCATTAATAACGGATCCATCTCCGCGCATTCGCCCAGGCCGAATTCGGCGCCCTACACCGCGACCAAGCACGCCATCACCGGCTTGACCAAAAGCATTTCACTGGACGGCCGGAAATATGACATTGCTTGCGGGCAGATTGACATCGGCAACGCAGTCACCGAGATGACCGAGCGCATGACCGCCGGTGTCGCGCAAGCGAACGGTACGAAAGCGCCGGAGCCGCGCATGGATGTGAAAGTGGTGGCGGACGCGGTCCTTTATATGGCGAACCTGCCGCTCGAAGCGAACGTGCAGTTCATGACGGTTATGGCGACGAAGATGCCGTTTGTCGGACGAGGATGACGGCTGCACGATCGGCATAATCACTGGCGTTGATGATATATCAGTAATCCGCGTCGAAATGCTCTGTGCGGCACCTCACCGTCCCTGGAAGGCGCTGCTGTTTTTACCCGAAAACTCAACGGAATCTGAGAGATCAGAAACTTGACACCGCCATTCGCCGCCTGTCATACTGCCTTTGCAATGAGCGCACAAGCGGTAACGGGTACAGCTACGTCCGTGTCGGACGCCGCGTGGAAGGCGATTGAGGGCGGTTACGATTTACAGGTTCATGTCGCGCCGGACGTGATCGAACGGCGCATCGACGACATCGATCTGGCGCACGAATTTTTGAAGCGCGGCCTGAAGGGATTCGTGCTCAAGTCGCACTACTTTCCCACTGCCGAGCGCGCCAAGGTGGTCACCAAAGCCGTGCCTGGTATACAAGCCTTCGGCGCCATTACGTTGAATCACAGCGTGGGCGGATTGAATCCAGTGGCGGTTGAGCTTTCCGGCCGCTCAGGCGCGAAAATCGTCTGGATGCCCACCGTGGATGCGGCGAACGAAACCGCCGGCCGCGCGGATGGCCCCACCACCAAACTGCCGTTCTGGGCCAAGATCCAGCGTGAACTGGCCGCCACCGGAATCGCGCCGCCGCCATTGACAGTGCTGGACGACAAGGGCAATTTGAACGAAGCCGCGCGGCGCTGCATGGAAATAATCGGTAATCACAACATGATCATGGCCACGGGCCATCTGGGAAGGAAAGAGATTTTCGCCCTGGTGCGTGGCGCGCGCGAGATGAAGTTGAAGCGTGTTCTGGTCACGCATGCCGAGTTTCCGTCGCAGAGTCTGACGGCCGATGAACAGGCCGAACTGGCGAACGAAGGCGCATTGATTGAACACTGCTTCACAACCATGCACACCGGCAAAGCTCCCTGGGAAGAAGTGATGGTGAGCATCCGCAAAGCGGGTCCGGAGCATTGCGTTCTCTCCACCGATCTTGGACAAACCATCAATCCGCCGGTGTCAGATGGTTTTGCCATGTTCGCGCAGACTCTGATGGACGGCGGGTTCTCGGCCGCGGATATCAAGGCCATGGCGGTAACCAATCCGAGCGCGCTGGTGAACTGAAGGTTTCGATCGTTTATGGATTCCCAAAAAAGCGTTCTGGTAGTGAGCGCCCATGCAGCCGACTTTGTATGGCGAGCGGGCGGAGCAATCGCGTTGTACGCGCAGAAGGGTTATCGCGTACGGATTCTTTGCCTGTCTTTCGGCGAGCGCGGTGAATCTGAGCTTCTGTGGAAGAAGCCCGGCATGACGGTGGAGTGCGTGAAGGTGGAGCGGCAGAAGGAATCCGAGCGGGCGGCTGGGATTTTGGGCGCCGAGATCCGTTTCTTCGATTCCGGCGACTATCCGATCAAGGCTTCCGAAGAAACCATTCACGAAATGGTGGTGGAGTATCGCAAGCTGCAGCCCGAAGTGATCCTGACGCATTCCTTCGAAGACCCCTACAACCCCGATCATCCCTACGCGAACATGCTCACTCTGCAAACGCGTGTGTATGCGCAGGCCGCGGGTTATCCAGCGGAAGGCAAGCAACTGGGCGCGCCGCCGGTGTTCATCTTTGAGCCGCACCAGCCGGAACAGTGCGAATTCAAACCGCAGGTGCTGCTCGATGTCACTCCGGTTTACGAGATCAAAGAGAAGGCCATGGAATCGATGGAGGCGCAGGAGCACCTGTGGAATTACTATCGCGACCTGGCCAAGCGCCGCGGCACCCAGGCCGTTCGCAACTCCGGGAAAAAGGGCATCAAGTACGCTGAGGCGTATCAGCGGGTTTATCCGCAGGTGGCAAGCGAATTCTCATGAGCCACAAGATTGTCCGCGGAATCCCGAGACCCGATATCCAGGCCGTCAAACTGCTCGGTGAGCTGGGCGTAGCCACCATCCATGAAGCGCAGGGCCGCACCGGAGCGATGTTGCCGCATATGCGGCCGATTTATGTCTCTGCGAGAGTGTCCGGACCTGCCGTCACGGTATCCTGCCATCCCGGCGACAATTTGATGGTCCATGCCGCTGTTGAGGTGTGCAAACCGGGTGACGTTTTGGTGGTGGTGACAACTTCGGAGTCCAGCGACGGCATGTTCGGCGATCTGCTCGGCACCTCGTGCCAGGCTCACGGTGTGTCCGGACTGGTGATCGACGCGGGCGTTCGCGATACCGCCGAGCTCACCGAGATGAAGTTTCCGGTGTGGGCGAAAGCGATTTCCCCGCAAGGTACGGTGAAGGCGAGCGCCGGTTCGGTGAACGTTCCAGTGGTGTGCGCCGGTATGCTGGTCAACCCGGGCGACGTGATTGTGGGCGATGCCGACGGCGTGGTGGTGGTTCCGCGGGCCAATGCCGCGGAGGTGGCCAAAGCGGCTCAACAGCGCATCGCCAAGGAAGAGAAATCCCGTGAACGCCTTGCGAAAGGCGAACTGGGCCTGGATTATTATGGTCTCCGCGACAAACTGAAGGAACTGGGAGTCGAGTATGTGGATTAACTCGTCGAAGAACCTTCCTGGAATCGCAGCAGCGTTGTAAAGGGGTAACACAATGGGAGAAATCGTATTTGCCGCCGCGACGGTTCATGCGCCGCAGCTATTCACGTATCCGCCGAGTGAAGACAAAGCGCAGTTGGACGCCGATATCGCCGCCATGCGCGAGCTAGGCAAGAATCTGGACGAGATCAAGCCGGATGCAGTGATGGTGATCGGCAGCGACCATCTGGAAACGTTTTTCCTTTCCGCCGTGCCCACTTTTGCCGTCGTGGGCGGCGAGAAATCGAAAGCTGCCTTCGCCCGCAAGAGCTATGCCCTGCCGATACATCCCTTCACTGAAGAAATCCTGAACGATCTGGTCAATGACGGGTTCGATCTTACTTATTCACAGGACGCCGAACTGGGCCATGCCTTCGCCGCCGTGTATGAATGGGTCATCGAAGGCCGCTCGGTACCGGTGATTCCAGTTTTCGTAAATACCTATCTGCCGCCGCTGCCAACGGCACGCCGTTGTGCGCAACTGGGCGCCGCCATCCGCGACGCGATTTTGAAATCGCCGTATAGGATCGCCATCGTCGCCAGCGGAGGCATGTCGCACTATCCCGGCGCATGGAAATATCCGCAGCCGGCGTTTGATTTTGATTGGTGGGCCATCGCGCACATGGAGCGCGGCAACAACAACGCGCTGTTGGAACTGAACAACGAACAGTTGGACGAAGTGGGCAATACCGAGATGTTGCCCTGGATGATTCTGTTCGGCGCCATCGGCCAGCAACCCGGGGAATTGATCACTTATCAACCCACCTGGCATCACGGCCACGCGGTGATGCGCTTCATCCCGAACAGGAAGGGCACGCCAACCACACCGGAGCCAAGCGCGAAATTTGCTTTCGGCAGCGCGGAAGGTTATCAATTCTACCGGCATCCCGATCCATCGGTTTATCCGCTGAACAAGCTGCTGTACGATCTGCGATTCAGCCAGCCGCTGCGCCGCAGGCTGTTCGAAAACACGCCGCTGTTGGCCTCCGAATACGGGCTCACCCCGGAGCAGGCGGTGGTGCTGGAAACCATGAAGGATGAAACCATCGACGCGGTACGATCGCTGAAGCCGCACCCGCTGGTGGATGCGGGCGCCCATCCCTTGGGTATGTGGATGTCGATCATCACGGTGCAAGCAGAGCAGCGCCGTATGCGCGCGGAACAGGCCCAAGCCACCGCCGTCAAATAGGAGTTTTGCCATGGCCACCGCAATAGCTCAGCCGGCCACAACCACCGCGACGCGAGTGAAATGGCTGCCGCTGTTGCTGGCCATCGCCCTTGGTCTGGCTCTTTACTTCATGCCCGCTCAGCCGGGGCTCACACGCGCCGGGCAAACCGCGCTGGCCATCACCGCCTTCACCATTGTGCTGTGGGCTTTCGGCGTGATGAACAACGGCGTCGCGTCGGTGCTGATGATGGCCCTGTTGATTCCGGCCGGCGCCAAACCCGCGCTGGCACTGAGCGGGTTTTCAAGCGGATCGTGGTGGATTCTGCTGGCGGTGCTGTACTACGGCTTCGCGATGCAGAAGACCGGCCTGGCCGCGCGTACTTCCTACTACATTCTGTCGCTGTTTCCGGCCTCGTATTCCGGGATACTTGCCGCGTTCTTCGTCATCGGCATGGTGCTCTCGCTCGGGATTCCTTCCATGACCGTCCGGACGGCGATCATGGTTCCCATCGCCTGGGCCTTGGTGAAGTCGCTCGATTTAAAGCCGCGCAGCAAAGGCTCGGCGCTCATTATGCTGACCACGATCGAGATGGCCGTGGTGCCTGGACTAGGACTTCTATACGGCTCTCTGGATGGCCCGGTGGTCGCGTCGGTTTTCGAGTTAAAGCATATTCCCCTCAGCTATCTCTCTTACGCGCGCGTGCTGTATTTGCCTGTGCTGGTACTGTGCGCCCTCATCCTCTTCGGCAATCAATGGGTGCTGAAACCCGAGAAAGCGCTGGACACTTCGGCCGAATTCGTGCGCAACAAATTGCGGGAATTGGGATCATTCAAACGCGATGAAATGATCACGGCGCTTATCGTGCTGTGCTCCATCGTGTTCTGGTCCACGGATCGCTGGCATCACTTGCCGAGCTTCTTCATCGGAATGGTTGGATTGTCTGTTTTCGCCCTGGCCGGCATCGTCGGGAACGCCGACATCGCGGGCGGCATTTCGTGGACCTTGCTGCTATTTATGGGCGGTATTTTCAGCTTGCAAAATGTCCTCACCGAATACAAACTCACCGATTGGCTGGCCGGATACTTCGTTCCCGTCATGCAGCGCCTGACATTCAGCGTAGTGATCGCCTTGCTTGCCATCGGAATCATGACCCTGGCCCTGCGTTTCCTTGATCCGAGCGGATTTATCGCCATTGTCGTGACGTTCGTTCCCATTGTCAGCACCACCACCGCGGCCGGGATTCCGCCGCTGGTGCTGACAGCCGCGCTGTTGATTCCCTCCGTTCCCTTCTGGGCCAGTTATCAAAACATTTGGGTCGCGATGGGCGAAGGAATTACCGAGGGCTTCGCGTTTAGCGGCAGCCAACGCGCGCGGCTGGCGTCGTTGTACGCTGTGATTTCGCTGGTCACTGTGGTTGCGTCCATAGGCTATTGGAAACTCATCGGAGCGTTGTAAATGAGGATCGGATTCGTTGGCTTCGGTGAAGCTGCGTATCACATCGCCAAGGGGCTCCGCCAGCCTGGCATATCTTCCATCACGGCCTTCGACATCAACACCCAATCGGCTGGCGTGGGCGACAAGATTCAACAGCGCGCCAGGGACGCCGAAGCGCGTTTGGTTGACACGAACCAGGAGTTGGCGGAATCGTGCGACATCATGCTTTCCGCAGTGACTGCCAACCAAGCCAGGAATGCCGCTGAACAGAGCGCGCCCTACTTGACCGCCGATCATCTTTACGCCGATCTGAATTCGGTCTCGCCCGGGTTGAAGCAATCCATCGCCTGGATCATTGAGGATTCGGGCTCTCAATTCACGGAGATTGCCATGATGGCTCCCGTGCCGCCCTATGGCCACAAAGTTCCCATGCTCGCGGGCGGAGCCGGCGCGCAGCAATTCGTGGACAAACTCGCGCCGTTTGGAATCTCAGCCGAAATCGTCTCGCGCGAAGTGGGAACTGCTGCGGCTACCAAGATGTTCCGCAGCATCATCGTAAAAGGGATGGAGGCATTGATCACGGAGTGCGTGCTGGGCGCCAGCCGGTACCACGCCGATGAACGCGTCTTCGCTTCGCTGGCGGAAACTTTTCCCGGCATGAATTGGAAGGAACTGGCCGACTATATGGTTGGCCGTGTGGTGATGCACGGAGCGCGCCGCGCCCGCGAGATGGAAGAAGTGGCCGCCACCCTGCGCGAGATCGATATTGAACCCATCATGGCCGAAGCCATCGTGCGCCGCATGGACTGGAGCGTTGAGGCGGGTCTAAAGCAGATGTTCCATGGAGAAGCTCCCAAAAGCTATCGCGATGTGGTGGATGCCGCCGCCAAGAAGCCGGTTGGGGCAGATTGAAGCCGCCGTGCGCTAATGCTTATGTTCGGTTTCGGACGGTGCCGCTGTTCCGTGTGCGTAGGCCAGAGGGGCCCCGGCCGGGGGCGGCAGTTCGATAAAAAACTGTTTGCGGGAATAAGTCTTTCCTTGCGCCTTGCGCGCGCGGAAATAAGGTTCCAGGCGCTCCAGCGCACGCTGCATGCTGGTAACCACGTGGTCGCGCATGGCGGCGGCCGATAAATCACGATCCATCCCCACCAAAACTTCCATTAGATCCTGATGGCGGCGCGACGGTGTCCCGTCAAAGGCCCTTCCCACGCAAAGCCAGGTGGATGAAAGCGCGCGCGTTCTTTCGATTGCGTCGCAGAGCGCCGGGCAGCGCGTGCATTCAGAAATGCGGCGGTGCAGTTTCTCGTGCAGATTCAGATAGTAGAAGCGATTGGTTTCCGTCTGCGAGCGCATGGCATCCACGCGCACGGCCAGCTTGAGCAGTTCAGACCGTTCTTCGGGCGTGGCCATTTCCGTGAACAGGCGCGCCGCTTCCACTTCCAGCGCTTCCCGTACCAGATAGTGCCCGCGCACATCTTCGCGGCTGGGAATGCGCACACGGGTTCCGGCGCGAGGCCGGCTTTCGAGCAGGCCTTCGAATTCCAATCGCAGAAACGCCTCGGAAACAGGCAGGAAACTCATGCCTAGTTCGGCCGCGATTTTGCGGCGCGAGATCACTTGCCCGATGGCTACTTCGCCCCGGAGAATCCGTTCGCGAATGATGACGTATGCTTCACCAGCGAGGTCCGAGGCCCCGGAAGAGCGGTCTTTCATAAGTCCCCAATATTCAAGTCCGCAGAATGATTTGGATCTAAGCCATCCTAGCACACCTGCATGCAGGCGGACGGCGGGAAGGGGTGGGCAGTGGCAAGGGCTCTGGGTCCAGTACACTGGGCGACATGGTGGGCCGCTGGCGCTTGCCGATCCTCATGAAAAACAATCGCAGCCGTGAATGGTTTCAAGCGCCGGAGTACTATGGCTTCGGACGTCGAGCGTGGCTTCGCTCCGAAGGCTTTCCGGCCGACGTATTCGACGGCAAGCCGGTGATCGGCATCTGCAATTCCTGGAGCGAACTCAATAATTGCAATGCGCACCTGCGCGAAGTCGCCGCCGCCGTGAAGCGCGGTGTATGGGCCGCGGGCGGCGTGCCGCTGGAGTTCCCCACCATTTCGCTGGGCGAAATGTTCATGCGGCCAACCACGATGATGTATCGCAACCTGATGGCCATGGACGTGGAAGAATCCATCCGCGCCAATCCATTGGATGCCGTGGTGCTCTTGTGCGGCTGCGACAAGACGACGCCCGCCCAGTTGATGGGCGCGGCCAGCGCGGATATTCCAGCCATGGTGGTGCCGGGCGGTCCCATGCTGGCTGGCGAGTGGCGCGGTCAACGGCTGGGATCCGGCACGGACGGCAAGAAACTATTCGATCAATACCGCACCGGCCGGCTGAGCGAAGAGGAATGGTGCGAGATCGAAGGCTGCATCGCGCGCACCGCCGGCCATTGCACGGTGATGGGGACTGCGTCCACCATGACCAGTCTGGCCGAAGCGTTGGGCATGACCTTGCCGGGCAGCGCCAACATTCCGGCCCCGGATTCGCGCCGCATGGCCATCGCGGAAATGAGCGGGCGCGCCGTGGTGGGGATGATCGAGCCGGGGCTGAAGCCTTCCCGCATACTCACACGCGCCGCTTTCGAAAACGCCATCACCGTCTTGATGGCGCTGGGCGGGTCCACCAATGCCGTAATTCACTTGATCGCCATCGCTGGACGGCTGGGTATCCGGCTCACACTGGAGGATTTCGATCGCATCTCGCGGCGCACGCCTTGCATTGTGGACGTGAAGCCATCCGGCCAGTTTTTGATGGAGGATTTGTTTCACGCGGGCGGCGTGCCGGCCGTAATGAACCGGATTCAAGACCTGTTGCATGGCGATTGCGAGACCGTCAATGGGAAAACCATCGGCCAAAATAGCAGCGGCGCGGTTCCGTCGAATGATACTGTGATTCGCCCTCGCGAGGGAGCGCTGCATCCGGAAGGCGGGATAGCGTTATTGCGGGGCAATCTCGCGCCGAACGGCGCGGTAATCAAGCAGACAGCGGCTTCCAAGGATTTGCTGCGCCACCGCGGGCCTGCTTATGTCTTTGAGACTCGCGCCGAGATGCTGGCGCAAATCGACCGGGATGATCTGCCGGTGGATCGAAACACCGTGCTGGTCATGCGCAACTGTGGCCCGAAAGGCGCCCCGGGTTTTCCCGAATGGGGCCATATTCCCATGCCGCGCAAGCTGCTCAACGAAGGCGTGGCGGACATGGTGCGGATTTCCGATGCCCGCATGAGCGGCACGTCCTACGGCACGGTGGTGCTGCATGTGGCGCCCGAATCCGCCATCGGTGGTCCGCTGGCGCTGGTCCAAACCGGCGATGAGATTGTGCTCGATGTGGCTGAACGAAAATTGGAGTTGCTGGTCCCCGCCGAGGAATTGGATCGCCGCAGAAGCCTGTTCAAGCCGCCGCCGCGTCATTATGATCGAGGCTACGGCCGTTTGTTCCTGGATCACGTAACGCAAGCGGACCAGGGCTGCGATTTCGATTTTCTCAGCCCCGAATATCAGTGAACTTATTTGCCGGCGGGCTTGGTGGACCTGCCGCCCGGAGCGCGAGCGGCGCTATTTCCGGGCCATTCCAGTTGGGGTAACCAATGGGATAAGCTGATAGAGCCGAACTATCCTGTTATGCGCATGTCTTACACCAAATCTCTCTTACAGACCGTTGCGGCGGCGCTTATTTTCGCCGCCATCCCGTCCGCACTTTTCGCGCAGTGGGCGCCCTATCCCACGCCGGGCGTACCCAAGCTGGCCGACGGCAAACCTAATATGGAAGGGCCCACGCCGCACACCGCCGACGGCAAGCCGGATTTTTCGGGAATTTGGGTTTTTGAAGGAACCCGCAGAGCGCGGGCGGCGGGCGGCCCAGGAGTAATCGCGGGTTCCGGGCCCGGTGCCGCGGCAGCTCCGGGTGCGGCGTCCGCAACCGCAGCCACACCGCCGCCTGCTCCTGCCCCGCCCCCTGCCGGAGGCGTCGGCCTGGGTCCGCGCCCAGCCGGAATCAGCGAATTTTTCGACATCGGATCCACCGTCCCGGGAGGGCTTCCGTTCACGCCGTGGGCCGTGGCTGTGCGGAAAGAACGCAAGGACAATAACAACAAAGACAATCCCGACGCGCACTGCTTGCCGCTGGGCCTTACGCAATTGCATATGCATCCGCAGCCCCGCAAGATTATCCAGACGCCCGGATTAATCGTGATCCTTTATGAAGCCCAGGGCGGTGTCCGGCAGATCTTTATGGATGGCCGCGCACTTCCAAGCAGCGATGCCGAGCCATGGTGGTATGGTTACTCGATTGGCCACTGGGACGGCGACACGCTGGTGGTGGAGACCAACGGCTTCCGCGATGACGTATGGCTGGATGTGGAAGGCAGCCCATTGACGAACACGGGCAAAATGACCGAACGCTTCCGGCGTGTCAGCTTCGGGCATCTCGAAATGGAAATCACGATAGAAGATCCCAAGGCTTACACTCATCCATGGACGGTCAAGATGAAGCAGCGCCTGTTGCTTGACACGGATTTGATCGAGTTCATCTGCAACGAAAACGAAAAGTCCGACGCTCACCTGGTGGGCAAATAAGAGCTGCCGGGCAGTATGACTGACGAGCAGCGCAAGTCGGTGGCACTAGAGTATCTGAGGGCTCTGGACAACGGCGGGGCGACGTCGTCCGGCGGGTCGATCTTCGATCTGTTCGCGCCGGGCGCTCAGGTTTATTTCCCGAAATGGGGTGTCGCGAAGGGCAGGGAACAGATCGAGAAGCTGTTTGGCGATCTGGGCGGCAAGCTTAAGTCGATAGCACATCACTATTCGGAATTGAATTGGATATTTTCCGGCGGCGACACCCTCGTATGCGAGGGCACCAGCCATGGTGAACATGTTGACGGGCCGTGGCAGGCGGGTAATCCCGACTGGGGCGCGGGCCGATGGTGCGATGTGTTCGAGATCCGCGACGGATTAATCCAGCGCTGCTTCATTTATCTGGACCCGGACTACGCGGGCCAAGATACCGAACGCTATCCCTGGATCAAAAAGTAGATGGCCGTTTGCTCGTCCCCACCGCTTAGTGGTTCACTGTAGAGCGGAGGCCATCAGGCTGATGACGAAGGAAGAAGTTCGCGCCCGAATTGCGGAACTTGCTATCGTGCCGGCGGTGCGCGCGGCGAATGCCGAGGATGCCCTGTTCGCCGCTGAAGCCGTCTCGCGCGGCGGCTTGCCTATCGTGGAACTTACCATGACCGTTCCCGATGCCACCGGGCTGATCGCTCACCTGGTGAAGAAACATCCGCGCATGGTGGTGGGCGCGGGCACGGTATTGGATTTAGAAACAGCGCGCGCTTGTTTAGCCGCTGGAGCTAAGTTCATTACCAGTCCAGGGTTGGATCTGGAAATCGTCGAATTCGCGGTGAAGGAGGGAGTCACCGTCATGCCGGGAGTGCTTACACCTAGCGAAATAATCGCGGCGGTGAAAGCCGGCGCTGACTTCGTCAAAATATTCCCCTGCTCGCAGCTCGGTGGAGTGGATTACCTGCACGCGTTGAAAGCTCCTTTTCCTCACGTATCGTTCATCGCAGCCGGCGGCGTCAACCAGCAGAGCGCAGGGAAGTACCTGGCGGCCGGGGCCACTGCGGTGGGCATTGGGGCAGACCTGGTGCCGCCGCGCGCCATCGTCACTCGCGAGGCGGATTGGATTGAAGAACTGGCGCGCAGATACGTGCAGACTGTAAAGCATTTGCGGCAAGCCGATTGATGGCTTCAGCCGTCAGCGCTACTGGCGATAATCTCGTCGATTTTGCGGATCTTCCCGTTCGCGAACGTGAACCATTGGACGCCACGAACGCTATAAGGTTGTCCGTTTGATTGGAAGATCCCTTTTTCCCGCAAGAGAACGGCGATGCGGTCGCCCTCAGAAATAATGCTCTCGATTTCCGGCTTCTGCTCGCTCACCAGAGCGAAGTTTTTGCGCGTCGCCGCAACCACCGCAGCCCGGCCCCGCCAGCTACCATCCAGAGCGCCGAATCCACGAATATTCAGTTCCACGTCTTCGCTCATCCACGCACCGAAAGCCTCGAA
>DATHNM010000363.1:0-2696 GCA_035486095.1 Bryobacteraceae bacterium | reverse complement strand
GGGCGCCATCTATGTAGGCCTGTTCGCCAATGAAGTGCTGCCGCTGCGGGCGGGCGAATTGATTCGCTGTTTCCTGATGGCCCGCTGGAGCAAGATCCCCAGTTCCGTGACCCTGGCCTCTGCGCTGATCGAGCGCATTTTCGACGGCGGACTGCTGATCGCCGGTTTGTTTCTTTCGCTGCGCTACATGCACCATTTTCCGTTGAGCCGGGGGCAGGGCCGTGCCATCGAGATCATCACCACCGGCAGTATCTTTCTGGCCATCGTTCTGCTCATTTGCGCGGCCCTGCTGGCCGTGGCGATGTACTGGCGGGAGCAGACGCTGGATGCGCTGCTCGACGTGCGCATGTTCTCCTGGGCGCACGTGTTCATTCAAGATCTGCATCGCATCGGCCACTCGCGCTTTCTTTATTTTTCCGCCGCCGTCAGCGTTCCTTATCTGTTCATCCAAATCGTTCCCATCTACGCCATCATGCAGGCCTATGGTTTCGACGGCGTCACCTGGTCGCAAGCCGGAGCGCTGATGGTGTTGCTGCGTCTGGGGTCGGTGGTGCCGCAGGCGCCCGGTAACGTCGGTCTGTTTCAGGTTTTGTCTACGCTGGGCCTCACCCTGTTCGGCGTTCCCGGCGCCATGGCCCGCCGCTTCACGCTCATCCTGTGGGCTGTGGTGACGTTGCCGCTGCTGATTGTCGGGTTTATCGCGCTGGTGGCTTCCGGCACCAAGATGGCTGACGTCCAGCGCGAGGCTCACGCCGAAATGCGCGCCCGGCAAGACGAGTTAACCAAAAGCTAAGGGCTCAGTTACCTGTTCGGCTTTCGTAGTGCATTTAGGACTAAGATAAGCTCAGGAATTGAGGATCGAATTCGCACCCCATGGCCAACGCGTTAAATAGAGGCCTCGGTGCTCACACCAATCCTTCTCAATGCGTCATGGCGTAAATCACATAGTTAACGCCCACCCGGATCGCCAGGCCTGAAAACTTCTCCGGATACTGTGGGTCGTCCGCGAATTCCCACGCATCGCCCACGTCCGAGTTGTAGGAGATGGCCACCATGATGCGGCCCTTGTCATCGTAAATCCCGCGCCAGTGCGCTCCCTGGCCACCCTCGCGGCAGTTCTTGCAGCCCTGATAAAGATGCGCTGCGCCGGGAATCTGGAAGCGATCGTCCAGATCGAACACGGTATGAAAAATCGCATCGCCATTCGGGATGTCGACGATGGGACGATCCGGAAATACGAAGCGAATCCGTTTCAGGAACATCTCCCATTCATAGTCGCCGTGGAAATCGTCGGCCATGAAGAAGCCGCCGCGCAGCAGATACTCGCGCATCGCCTTGGCTTCCTGTTCCGTGAAGCCCCATTCGCCCACCTGCACCGCATAAATCCACGGCCAGTTGAACGCCTCGTCGCCATCCTCCATCATGACGGGCTGCTCCACTGACCGCGTCTGAATACGCGTCAAGCGCCGCACGGCTTGCGAAAAATGCCGATCGGCGCGCGGGTAATCCTGGGTCCACAGCGACAGGCCCTGCCGGAAATCGCCATCGAACCGCCCGGCATAGCCGTCGTTCGGGCCGGGTGGAAACATGAGGCGCGCAAAGGTCCACTCGCCTTGCGTCTTCCAGTCCGGCGTCAGCTCAAAATTGAAATACTCCACGCCCGGGAGCTGGTGGAAGGGATGTTGAAAGGCATACAGGGCGCCGAGAAAAACGAAGCTGCATCCCAGCAAACACGCGGCTCTTCGCCCGATCATCGGTGGCACCCATCCCGAGAATACCATTCACCGCTGCGATCGATTGCTATACTGGCGTCTTCCTCCCGTGAACCCAACGCCTTCCGATCATCGCTCCGCACTCACCGCCGGATTTCTGGGCTGGACGCTGGACGCCTTCGATTTCTTTCTGGTCACGCTGTGCCTCACCGCGATCGGAAAAGAATTTCACAAATCAGACTCCGCCATCGCGCTTTCCATCACGGCCACGCTGGCCTTTCGCCCGCTGGGCGCGTTCCTGTTTGGATTGCTGGCCGATCGCTACGGCCGCCGCCTTCCCCTGATGATCGACCTGGTCTTCTTCTCCGTCTGCGAGGTGGCCACCGGACTGGCGCCCAACTACACCACCTTCCTGGTGCTGCGCGCGCTGTTCGGCATTGGCATGGGCGGCGAGTGGGGCGTGGGCGCATCGTTGGCCATGGAAAAAGTTCCGCCCCGGCTGCGCGGGGTGCTCTCCGGATTGCTGCAAGAAGGTTACGCAACCGGCAATCTTCTGGCTGCTATCGCCTTCTTCTTTCTGTTCCCGCGTTGGGGCTGGCGGCCGCTGTTCTTCCTGGGCGGATTGCCTGCGCTGCTGGCTTTGTTCGTGCGCTTTCACGTGAAGGAATCCGAGGTCTGGAAAAAAACCCGTGAGGAAAGCTGGGGCGGGCTGGGGCGAGCCATCCTGTCGCATTGGAAGCTGTTCCTGTACCTGACGCTGCTGATGACGATGATGAACTTCGTGTCGCATGGCACGCAGGATATGTATCCCACGTTCCTCGAGCGCCAGTGGCATTTCGGACCTTTGCAGCGATCCGTGATGACCGGCATTTCGATGATCGGCGCGATTCTGGGCGGCGTCCTGATGGGGCGTCTGTCGGATCACTACGGCCGCCGCCGCATCATGGTGATCGCGTTGCTTGGCGGAATTCTTATGGTGCCGCT
>DATHNM010000362.1:0-12888 GCA_035486095.1 Bryobacteraceae bacterium | reverse complement strand
CTGTCTGCCACGCGGACGGCTGCGGCCGCCGGATCCACACGAAAGAAATAAGCCAGCAGTGGGGTGGTACATTCCGGCTGGCCCCGCGCGACGATTTTTTCGTTGTAGGCCCGCCAAAGCTGGTCTTTCACGGCGGGGCTGGCGAAGCGGGCAATGCGCGCATCCACCGCTTTCCCCTGGCGGTATTGGGATAGGAGAGCCTGATCCAACTGCGGAGAGGTGGGAACCGGGAATTGAAGCAACTGCGCATCGTCAATCGAGAAGTTCGCGGAAAGCAGCGCGTCTCGGGCCAGATCGTTGGCGGCGGTGGCGTCGAATTCAGCCAAACGAAGCAGCGCCAACCCGGCGATGCTCGGGCTGATTTGCGGCCACTGGCGGGTTGCGGCCTGCTTCAGAAAGGGCAGCAACTGCGTGCTGGCATCCCGGATCTGACCCCAATCGTTGGAGAGAAGTATCTCAATCGAAAACGGAGAAAGGGACGACATCGATTCCAGAACCAGACGGCGCATTTCGGGCGTCTTGCGGAACGACTTCGATCCGATTTCGAATAAGTAATAGTACGTGTCGGCGCGCGCTTGCGGAGCCTTGCCGGCGGCCAGTTCGAAAACGCGCTGGTTGACGCTTTCATCTATCGCGTCCCATACTGCGCTGGAAGGCGCATGGCCGGTCTTGGCTTCTTCCAAGCGACCCTTCAACTGCGTCAAGGTGATGAGGTACGTTTGAGTGACCGTCAGATCGGGATCTGCCAGGCGCCGCTCCAGCTCCCGAACGATTGCTTCGCGATGCTGTGAAGCGTACAGCGCGTACTCGATATCCTGCTCGGTGTGGCGGCTCTGGCCATAGATGGAAGCCAGATAAACAACCGCGGCTTCCGTATCGAGAAAGCGCAAAGTGCGTACGGCATCGGCTTGCGCGTTCTCTTTCGCCGTCGACATAAACCGCTCCGGTTCTTTCGGTGGCTTGCCGGACTCGAGCGTCGCGCGCGCTGAGGTGAATTGCCGGGCGTCTTCGGCGTCGTCGCGCGGCAGAATTTCGAGCGCAAGGCCGTTCGATTCCAGCTTCGCTCCCTGGCCGCCTATCACACGGCTGGAACTACAGTGCACGACGTAGTGACCGGACTGGCGAAAAACGACAAATTCGTTCAGGGACCGTTCCACGGTCACGGGGTGCGCTGGGTCCAGCTTCGATTCGTTGCCCCGCATGGGATTGCCACCAGCGTCCATGGTCCATTGCAAATCTTTCAGCGGATCCACCCAGCCCGCGGCGGGTTCAGCGGTGAACTGATCCGGAGTCTGCGGTCGTAGATGCCGAAGCGGCACGGCGGTCGATACCGAATAATTCGGCGCGCTTGCCGCTTCAAAAGTAAGCGTGACCCAGATTGGCTGGCCGATACGAAACTGCGTCTGACCGCCCAACGTGGCGAGACGGAGCTGAACGCCAGCGGGAGCGGCCGGTTCTTGCGCTGATGCAACTCCAGCGATCGACATCAGGATCGACATCAGGATCGCCGCCAGCAACACCTGTGACGGTACGGCCCAGTCTTTCACCCGGCAACGCTCCTTCTTTTGTTGAGACACCAGCACTCGGCCCGGAGTTCCTGAAAATGCAAGCAATGCAAGGGCCCGCTGCTAAAGGAAGTAGAATAGGCGAGAATATCCGATACATGAAGCCGATTCTGGCATTCTTGATTTTTGCCACCGCGTCGTTTGCAACGGCGCAGACCATGAACATGCAGGAGATCGCCCAGGCGCTGGGGGTAAGCTGCGATTACTGTCATTCCGCGCCGCGCGGCAGCGGATCGCCGGAGCCTAAGAAGGATATTGCGCGCGCGATGATGGCCATGACTCGCGATCTGAATACGAAAGTTCAGGAAGCGACCGGTAAGACGGCCGCGGAAACCACCAAGGTGGAATGTGTTACCTGCCATCATGGAGCCGCGATTCCGCAGCCTCTTTCAGCCATTATCCTGCGGACAATCGGCGAGCATGGCGGGGCGGCCGCGGTGGAACAGTATCGCGATCTGCGGAAGCAGTTTTACAGCCGGGCCACCTATGATTTCAGCGAGGATGCGCTGCTGCAAATGGTGCAGCGGGTGGTGCAAGGGCGGCCGGACGATGCCATCGCGCTGCTGCGCATGAATCTGGAATTCAATCCGCAGTCGGCCAAGACCTATGCGCTGATCGGCTTCGCTTACACCCGCAAAGTGGACGATGCTTCCGCCATAACCAATCTACAAAAGTCACTCGAGCTGGATCCCACCAATGCCATGGTGCGGGGACAGCTTGAGCAATTACAGGAATACCGGCGTCGCAGGCAGCAACAGTAGCGCTTACTCAGCCGGCTAAGTCTTTGCGCGTTCCGCGGCGATCGTTCTCGCCGGGTCTGCCCAGCATGGTAACCGGCTTTCGAACAATTTTCGGATGCAGAACGACCGCGGTTTCTTGAGATCGTAACGGTGGTGCGGCCAGGGCTCGCAAAAAAGAGTGAAAGATGGCCGGACGATAAAGATAGAATCGCCTGCGGCACAGGAAGCAGCGCTGGGGAGTTACGCCGATCTTCCGTAAGATCGTATCTTTAAAAGTCCACTTTGAGGACGGACGGAAAGATCTTGATCCGCAGCGCGAGCACCGGAATATGATCTTTACGGTCATCGATACCTGGTACGAAAATCTCAGGTGTCCAACCCCTTGGACCTGAGGTCTAATAATAGCAGGTGGCTTTACAGTTCCCAATTACATCCGTGTCACACGCCGGCTTCGACCCGCTGGTGGAAGAATGGTTCAGCACGCGCTTCGGCACTCCCACTGAGCCGCAGATTCTAGGATGGCCGCTGATACGGGCCGGCCACGATGTCCTAATCTCTGCCCCAACCGGCTCCGGCAAAACCCTGGCCGCTTTTCTTATTTGTCTAGACCGGCTGGTGCGCGCGGCGCGTGCTGGAGAACTCCCCAACGAGACCGAAGTAGTTTACGTCTCACCGCTCAAGGCGCTGAGTAACGACGTTCACAAAAACCTTGAAATCCCCCTGGCGGAGATTTCCGAGCTGGCCGCCCGGCGCGGCATCGCTCTCTCGCCCATTCGCACGGCGGTCAGGACGGGCGATACCCCGGCAGCGGAGCGCCAGCAGATGGGCAAGCACCGGCCGCATATTCTGGTCACCACGCCCGAATCGTTGTATATTCTGCTGACGGCGGAGAAGTCGCGCGCGATGTTGCGGACCACGCGCACGGTAATTGTCGACGAGATTCACGCCGTGGCCGATGACAAGCGCGGATCGCATCTGGCGCTTTCGCTGGCGCGGTTGGATGCGCTGGCCCAGACCAGGCCGCAGCGCATCGGGCTATCGGCGACAGTGAAGCCGATCGAACAAGTTGCCGAATTTCTTTCGCCCCACGCCCGTATCGTCGATATCGGCCATCGCCGCGAGATGGAGCTGGCGGTGGAGGTGCCGCGCGATGAGCTGGGCGCGGTGGCCAGCAACGAAATGTGGGCCGAGATCTACGATCGGCTGGCCCAATTGATTCTCACTCATCGGACCACGCTGGTCTTCGTGAACACACGCCGGTTGTCGGAGCGGGTGACGCACGCGCTGGCCGAGCGGCTGGGCGAGAATATGGTGCTGCCGCATCACGGCAGTCTGTCGCGAGCCTTGCGGCTGAATGCCGAGGCCAGGCTGAAGAGCGGCGAATTGCGTGCCGTGGTGGCGACGGCGTCGTTGGAACTGGGCATCGACATCGGATCGGTGGACCTGGTGTGTCAGATAGGATCGCCGCGGTCCATCGCGGTTGCGCTGCAGCGGGTGGGCCGGTCCGGGCACTGGGTGGGCGCCAAGCCCAAGGGCCGAATCTTTGCCACCACGCGCGATGAACTCATCGAATGCGCGGCACTGGTGCGCTCCATTCGTTCCGGCCAATTGGACAAGCTGGAGATTCCCAAAGCCCCGCTCGACATATTGGCGCAGCAGATCGTGGCAGAAACCGCGGCTCGCGACTGGCAGGAAGAAGACCTGTATGCGCTGGTTCGCGGAACTTATTCTTATCGCGATCTGGATCGCAAACATTTTGACGCGATCATCGAAATGCTTTCCGAAGGCATCTCGACGCAGCGCGGCCGCAGTGGCGCGTACCTGCATCGCGATCAGGTGAACGGCCGCGTCCGGGGCCGCAGGGGAGCCCGGCTGGCTGCCATCACTTCCGGCGGCGCTATTCCCGATACCGCGAATTATTCAGTGGTGGTGGAACCGGACGGCAAACAAGTGGGAACGGTGGATGAGGATTTCGCGGTTGAGAGCCTGGCAGGCGATGTTTTTCTGCTCGGCACCAGTTCCTGGCGCGTCAAACGCGTGGAACCGGGCCGCGTGCGGGTGGAGGATGCGCATGGCGCGCCGCCATCGGTTCCGTTCTGGAATGGCGAGGCACCGGGCCGGACATTTGAGCTTTCTGAAGCCGTGGGCCAGGTTCGGGAAGAGATTGCCGGACGCTGCGACGGGGCCATGCAATTCCTGATGGAAGACTGCGGCCTGGACGAGGGCGGCGCAAAACAGGCTGTCGCCTATGTGCTGGCCGGAGCGGCTTCCTTAAACGCGCTGCCTACGCAGAAGACCGTGGTGGCCGAGCGCTTCTTCGATGAAGGCGGCGGGATGCAGCTGGTGATTCACGCGCCTTTCGGCTCGCGCATCAACCGGGCTTGGGGACTGGCGCTACGCAAGCGCTTTTGCCGATCGTTCAATTTCGAGCTGCAAGCCGCGGCCACCGACAACGGCATCAATATTTCTCTCACCGAACAGCATGCCTTCCCGCTGGAACTGGTTTTTGAATTCCTGAAACCGCAGACGGTGGCGGATGTTCTCACCCAGGCTATGCTGGATGCGCCCATGTTCACGGCGCGCTGGCGCTGGAACGCGTCGCGTGCGCTGGCCATTCCACGTTTCCGCGGCGGCCGCAGGGTTCCACCGCCCATCCAGCGCATGCGCGCCGAAGATCTGCTGGCCTCGGTGTTTCCCGATCAAGTGGCGTGCGCGGAAAACCTGACCGGTGAGATTCGCATTCCCGATCATCCGCTGGTGGAAGAAACCATCGACAACTGTTTGCACGAAGCGATGGACTTGGATGGGCTGACGCGCTTGCTGGAAGACATGGAATCCGGCGCCATTCGAAAGGTTGCGGTGGACAATGCCGAGCCTTCGCCTTTTTCGCACGAGATCCTGAACGCCAACCCGTACGCCTATCTGGACGACGCGCCGTTGGAAGAGCGGCGGGCCCGCGCGGTGCAGTTGCGGCGCACTTTGCGCACCGATGCCTCAGGTGGGGCGGGCATACTGGATGCGGCGGCGATTGCGACGGTAGCGGCGGAGTCTTGGCCCGACGTTCGCGACGCAGATGAATTGCACGACGCGCTGCTCAGCTTGATTACCTTGCCGCCGGGCCGTGGGTTGGATGATGCTGCGTTGGACGATGAATGGCGGGAGTTTTTCATGCAGCTCACCTTGACGGGCCGCGCCAGCGTTGTGGAACGCGGAGGCAAGCGGTTTTGGGTGGCCACGGAGCGGCTGCATCTCATCGCTGACGTGCTGCTGACCGTTCGCGGCTGGATGGAATCGCTGGGACCTGTTACCGCGCGGTCGCTAGCGGCAACGCTCGCGTTCCCAACGGACGAAATCGAAGCGGCGTTGCTGAAGCTGGAATCGGAAGGGCAGGTGATGCGGGGCCGCTTCTCACCCGAGCTCGCGGAAGGCGAAACCGAATGGTGCAACCGGCGTGTGCTGGCCCGGATCCATCGGCTGACGCTGGGCCAGCTGCGGCGCGAAATCGAACCCGTTACCGCGGCGCAATTTCAGAACTTTCTGTTTCAATGGCAGCATTTGAATCCGGGAAGCCGCCTGCACGGTGTGGATGGCACGCTGCAGATCATCAAACAATTGCAGGGGTATGAAATCTCGGCGGCGGCTTGGGAAGGCGAAGTGTTAGCGCGTCGCGTGGCCCGGTATGAGCCCGAGTTTCTGGATGAATTGTGCCTTTCAGGCGAAGTAATGTGGGCTCGATTGTCGCCGCATCCGGCCTTTGAAGCGGCAGAGCCGCGCCGCGTGCGGCCCACTCGCACTGCTCCCATTGCCATCTTTCTGCGCGAGAGTACGGATTGGCTGGCGGCATCGGATCCGGAAGCCAAGCCGCCCGTGTTTTCACACGCCGCCCGCGATGTGCTGACGCAGATCGAACAGCGCGGTGCATCGTTCTTCGCGGACATGGTGCGAGCCACCGGGCGCTTGGCCAGCGAAGTGGAGGATGGTCTTTGGGAATTGGTGGCCGCGGGTGTGGTGACTGCCGATGGTTTTGAGAATCTGCGCTCTTTGGTGGATCCGAAGCGCCGCCGCGGAGAAGGGCGGGGAAGGTTGTCCCGGCCCAGGCATGCCGCTGGACGGTGGGCGCTGGTGCGCCACGCGGGCCACGCGATTGCGAACGAAGCACGCGCTTTAGCCTTCGCCGATCAACTGCTGGCGCGTTGGGGAGTACTGTTTCGCGATCTGCTGGCACGCGAAAGCCTGGCGCCGCCGTGGCGCGATCTGCTGCCGGTGCTGCGCCGCAAGGAAGCGCAAGGCGAGATACGCGGGGGCCGCTTCGTCGCAGGATTCAGCGGTGAACAGTTCGCGCGCCCCGAAGCTCTGGATTTGCTGCGGGCCATACGCCGCTCGGCTCATGCATCGGATGAGCATCCCGCTATCGCCAACTCCGATCCATTAAACCTGGCAGGTATTATTCTGCCCGGCCCACGCGTGAGCACACTCACGCGCAGCGTATTCGTTCCGCTGGTTGGCGCGCGCGCTTCTGTTGAAGTTGCCGAACCGCGACCGTGAGCCAGCGTTGCTTATAACAACGTCAGCGGATCGACATCGATAACCAGCGCGGTGGCCGGCCACTTATTCTCCCGCCCGAAGCGCTGTAAATCGCGCAGCGTTTCATTGAGCACTTTGCGATCGGCCGCCTTCAATAAAAGCTGATATCGAAATTCGCTCTTCAGCTTCGGCACAGGAGCCTCCGCCGGCCCTAGCACCTTGATGCCTTCAGGCGCCGGGTCAAGCTGCCGCCCCAGCGCCGCGCTCATCGCCAGCGCGTCTTCCTGTTTCTGGCTGCGCACCAGCACGTTCGCCAGCGCGGCGAAGGGCGGATAGCGCATCAGCTTGCGGAACTGAATTTCCTTTTCGTAAAACCCGTCGTAGTTTTGTTCCGACGCCAGCCGGACTGCATAGTGCTCCGGATTGATGGTCTGAATCAGCACGATGCCCGGTAAGCTGCCGCGTCCGGCGCGCCCAGCCGCCTGTGTCAATAACTGGAACGTCCGCTCGGCCGCGCGAAAATCCGGCAGCCCCAGCCCCACGTCGGCCGACACAATGCCCACCAGCGTCACATTGGGAATATCGTGCCCCTTGGCGATCATCTGCGTGCCCACCAGAATGTCGAAAGCGCCGTCGCGAAACCCGTGCAGAATACTTTCGAAGTGCCGCTTGCCGCTCACCGTGTCGCGATCCATGCGTGCAATGCGCGCCTCGGGAAAATCGCGATGCAGCTCTTCCTCCACTTTTTCCGATCCCGTCCCGATGAAATTCAGATATTCGCTTCCGCATTTCGGGCAAACCGACGGCACCTTCTGCGCGTAGTTGCAATAGTGGCAAAGCATGCGGCGGTCCCGCCGGTGATAGGTCAGCGTGACCGCGCAATTGACGCATTCCAGGCGTTCGCCGCACGCGCGGCAGGCAACGAAGCTTGAAAAGCCGCGCCGGTTGAGCAGCAGCATGGTCTGCTCGTGGCTCTTCAGGCGTTCCGCGATGGTCTCCACCAGGCGCCGCGAAAATGTCGCCAGCTTGCGGGTCTCCAAGAATTCCTGCCGCATATCGATCACTTCCACGTCCGGCATGGGCCGCTGCTCGATGCGCTCTGGAAGTTTGATGAGCGTGTATTTGCCGCGCTCGGCGTTGTAGCGGCTTTCCAGGCTGGGTGTCGCCGATCCCAGCACCACCACGGCATCGGCCTCGCGGGCGCGCACAATGGCCACATCGCGCCCGTTGTAGCGCGGCGTTTCCCCCTGCTTGTAGCTGGCGTCGTGTTCTTCGTCGATCACCACCAGGCCCAGGTTTTGCACCGGCGCGAAGACACCGGAGCGCGTGCCCACCACCACGGTTGCAATCCCACTTCGAATCCGGCGCCACTGCTCGGCGCGTTCGGCGTCATGGAAGGCGGAGTGCAATATCGCGACCCGGTCTCCGAAGCGATGGAAAAACTGCCCGGCCACCGCCGGCGTCAGCGCGATTTCAGGCACCAATAGCAGTGCGCTGCGGCCCAGCGCAATGGCGGCATCGATCGCTTTCAGATAGACTTCGGTCTTGCCGGAGCCCGTCACGCCTTGCAGCAAAAATGTGTGAAAGCTACCTCCGCGCAGCGTGGTTTCAATCTGCTGGTAGGCTTCCAGTTGATGTGGATTCAGGGTGCGTGGCGGAATATCGTAGCTGAAAACGCCCGTGGGCGCTTCTGGTTCCAGGGCGATCAGGCTGCGCCGCGCTAACGCACGCGCGGCCTGGCTGGCGCCTTTGACCGATGCCTCCAGCTGCTCCAGGTTGTGTGTGCCGGGATGCAGTTCCAGGAACGCGTGCAGCTCACGCTCGCGTTTGGTCAGCTTCAACCCTGGGGGCGCGGACGCGAGAAACGCCGCGCGCAGCCTGGTAGAGGACGCCCGCAATGGATCGCGCGCCGCTTCCAAATCCTCCATCGCGACGAAACCCTTCTTCTCCAACGATCGAATCACATGCAGCGCATTGGGGAGCTTCTTTTGCAGGTACGCCGCGGAGAGCGGCCGGGCGTCGAGCAATCTTAGGATTTGAAGCGTGGGATCTTCTTCATCGGCGCCCAATAAGAGCTGGCGCGCGGTATCGCGCCCCGCGTCGGTGAGCGAATAGAGCTTGGTTTTGCGAACCTCGCCGCTCAGTGGCGTCATGCTGCGAAGAACTTCACCCAGCGGCGCGCAATAGTACTGGGCGATCCAGCGACCCAACAAGAGCAGGCCGGCATCGAGCACCGGCTCCTCATCCACCAGGCGCAATGCTTCTTTGATCTGGCCGGAGGGGGCATCCGGGCGCAGCGCGAGTACCATGCCGGTGAGCTTTCTAGGGCCGAACGGAACCAGCAGGCGGCAGCCCGGTTGCACGCGCGGTTGCATCGTTTCGGGCAAGCGGTAGGTAAATGCCTGATCCAGTGGCACGGGCAGGCTGACATCGCAATACGTCATGAACATCCGTACATGAAGCCGAATTGTAGCGCAGGCGTCGAAGTACCTTAAGTACCCTCTTTACATCCGCCAACAAATCTTGCAGAATTGTTCTTACTTACGGTGTAGTTGCTGTCTCGCCGGGCCCCACGTAACGGGCAAGTCACATTCGGCGTCAATAAAGGTGGAAGTTCGCGACCTGGTTGTCGATAAGGAGATAGGTCGTCACCATGGATATTGTAGGAGACCGGAAGTTCGTAGAGGTGCCTGGGGAAAAGACCCACGAACTGCCTCCGCTCTTGGTTCGCACCAGCCCCAATGTCAGACGCATGGATCGCGTGGTTGGCATGGCCAACAGCCTGATTGATGCCGAAGACATGATTGCGACACCCGCTTTCGACTGTCCGGTTACGGAGTTCGAAGTGGACCGCCGCAGAATGGATCTGGCGATCAACCTGGCCGATCAGTATCTGCGCTTCGTCACGCAATGGCAGTGGGGCGACAGCATTCTGGAATGGATCCGGCAGTGCGAGATCACTTTTGGCGCGCGCCTGGAACTGCGCAACCTGTTGCGTCCCGATGTTTGGCCGCACGCCGGGCGCTCCAGTTTCGTGATGCTGCTGGAAGACAAAGCCGTCCCCACCGAAGGCGTGGAATTCGAAAAAGCCGTCGGGATGAGGCTCACGTTTCGCCAGCCGCCGCCGCTCTCCTGTTTCTCGAACCAGTTTTTGTTTTATTTAAATTCGAGCGTCGCCACCAGCGCCTTTGACACCTGGTCGCACCTCAGCCCGGCACCGCTTTCGTGCTTACCGCCTGAGCGCTTTACCTTCGACATTATCGATATGTCTTAAGGCCTGCTGCTTCAAAATCCGTTTACTGCCCGCGGACGCCGCGCCAACAAATCGATTTGCTCCGGTGCCTCCGGTTCCTTCCCGTTCGATACACCTAGTTCGCGCATTTTGCGCAACGATGGCACCAATCGCGAATCCCAGGAGCCAACCGAACTGTTATAGGCTGCAACGGTCTTTTCTAAAAGCCTTCCGGTAGCGGAATAATGCTCGTGCACCGATTGCACGCGATCGTACATCTCAGAGGCCACGCGCCGGATCTCCTCGGCATTTTCCGCCAGCTGTTCCTGATTCCAGCCATAGGCGATGCCTTTCAGCACCGAGATCAGCGTTACCGGCGTCGCGATCACAACCTTCTTCGCCAGCGCCTCTTCGATCAGGTCCGGCCGGCATTCCAGTGCCGCACTGAAGAAATGATCGCCGGGCAGAAACAGCACCACCAATTCCGGCGCGGGCTGAAACTGGTTCCAATACTGTTTGCTTGAAAGCTGGCGGACGTGCTCGGAAACTTGCTGGCCGTGCCGCTGCAGGGCGGCCTTGCGCGATGGTTCATCGGCCGCGCCCACTGCGTCCAGATACGCGGTGAGCGGAACCTTGGCGTCGACAATCAAGGATCGGCCGCCGGGCAGGCGCACGATCAAGTCCGGGCGAATCCGGACGCCATCGCCTTCGCGCGTCTCCTGTTCCTGGAAATCGCAATTGTGCACCATGCCGGCCAGTTCCGCCACGCGGCGCAGCGTCACTTCGCCCCACCGGCCCCGGGTCTGCGGCGATCGCAAGGCGGTGGAAAGCGTCGCAGTCTCGCGCGCCAGGGTTTGCACCTGCTCGCCCAAGCTTCCATAGGCTTTCTCGCGAGCGCGTTCCAGTTCGCGGACGTGAACTTCCAGCCGGCCCAATGAATCGGCCAACGGCTGGACCATGCCTCCCACGGCCCCCTCAATAGCGGTCTGTTTCTGCGCCAGGTCGCCCGACATTTCAGCGCGCGTGGTCTCAAGCGAAGTTCGCGCTGCGTTCAGAAACGCACTTTGGTTGGATCGCAACGCGGCGTCGGCCAGCGCCTGGAAAGTATCGGTCAATTTCGCCGCGCCGGATTCGGCAAACTGCCTGGCCGCTTCCAGTCGCGCCACCCGCGCCCGCATCCAGAGGCCGGCAATCAGGCCGCCGGACAGCACTCCAACAATGAACGCAAACCAGGGCATCACGCCCACCAGGATAGATCATTTGGATGTGGAAATGTTTGCGCGAAAAACCACGAATTTATCGATCGCCGTTTTCAAGGGATATGCGCCGTAGAGGCTCTGCCTTTTTTCGTCGGAAACGCAATCCAGGCACACCACCGCGCAGGCAGCCGAATCCACCGGAGGAGGGAAGCGAGTGGACGCATTCTGAACTCCGGTGTGCTCGAAAAGGCTGTGCGGTTTCTGCTCCCGGAGCAGCGCCATCAATGGATATTCCAGCGCCAGGTTTGTGCTGTCTATGCCAACCACGGGACACGCGCCGTCGGCTAACAATTGCACAGCCTGCCGAAAAACTGGGCCGTTGTTCAACTGCAGGATGTCGGAAAAATACTGATCGTTGCGCGCCACGCGCAATACGCTTCGGGGGCCTTCCAGTGGCCGCAGCCAGTTTTCCAGAGCCGGGCGCCGCGCGGTGCTGAGCAGAAAGATACAGAGCAGCGCCTGAATCAGAAAATGTCCGCGATCGAGCGCCGCTCCAACCAGCGGGGAACCAGCCACCAGCAGAGGCAGGAACAGCCGGGTTTCATAGGGCTGCCATTTCAGGTACGCGCAGAAGGCTATGAATCCGCACCCGATCGCCAGCGCATACCATAGCTGCTCGATTTTACGCTGACGCCACGCAGTCCAGGCGGCGATCAGCGCGGCGATCCACAAAATCAGGATGTGCCATTTACTGTTGGCGTCGGCCTCGTGATTCGTATTGCGCGGCGGCTCATACGTGGTCCAGCGCCAGGTGGTCGCGGCGTCGTTCACATCGATGCCCAGCGCTTGATGCGCGCGAACGGTCCAGCTGTAGACTTCGTGATTCCACTCATCGCTACGCCCGCCCAGTTGTTCGGAGGTGTTGCGCAGGATGTTCGAAACCGTCTGCTTCCAGCCAAATGTTTCATTGCGCCAGCGAAAGAATCCATCGCCGTGCGGCGAATCGAAGCCCAAGATGGAATCGCTCAATTGGAGATTTCGGGCAAAATGCGGCGCGTTCAACAGCAGGGCGAAGACAAAAGCGACGGCGGCCAATTGGAACGATCGGCGCGTCCAGCGGGCTTGCGGCAGCAGAACGGCGGCCAGCAGCCAGGGTAAAAAGAGATAGGCGGTCGCTTTCGTCAGTATCGCCAGGCCAACCGCGGCACCGAAAGCGAAGGCGTCGCCCCAACTGAGAGACCGGACCAGGCGCGCTGCGAAATAGATGGAAGCCACCAGCCACATCGCCAGAAAATAGTCGTTCTTGGCTCCGCTGCTGGCCAGCACGCCGCTCGGCAGCGTGGCGCAGAACAAGGCGGCAATCGCTTGCCCGCGGGGGCCGGCGCCTAGAAGTCCCGCGATGGACGAAACGCCCACGATGCTGCCCACCGATCCGAACCATTGCACGAAATTGATGAAGTGGTCGCCGCCTGAGAGCACGTAGCTATGCAGCATGAAATATTCGGCCAGCGGCTGCAACATGATCTGGTTGAGATAAGGCGTGGGAAAGAAACGGACACTGGCCTGTTCGGCCCAATAGACGACGCGCGGCATATGGTAAGCCAGGGCATCCCAAGTGTTGGGAGGGC
>DATHNM010000361.1:0-15633 GCA_035486095.1 Bryobacteraceae bacterium | reverse complement strand
CTGGAAAAACAACCGGACATGACGGTGGTGGCGGAAGCGGGCGACGGCCGCGAAACGGTGCAACTGGCCGAGGAGCAATTGCCCGACGTGGTGGTGATGGATATCGCGATGCCGAATATGAACGGCATCGAAGCCACGCGCCGGATTGTTGAAAAGCATCCCCACATCGGGGTCGTGATCCTAAGCATGCATCATGACGAGAGCTACATCATTCGCTCGCTCAAAGCGGGAGCCCGGGCCTACCTGCTGAAGGATGCGGTGAAGTCTGAGCTGATCCTGGCCATTGAAGCGGTGGTGGATGGGCGGTCTTTTTTCAGTCCCAAAGTAAGCCGCATTCTGCAGGAAGACTACTTTCAGGCGCTGGGGCGCAAGGATTCCGACGACAGCTATGATCTGCTGACGGATCGCGAGCGCGAGATTCTGCAAATGATCGCCGAGGGCAAGACTAACAAAGAGGTCGCGAACACGCTGAATCTCAGCCTGTACACGGTGGATACGCATCGTACGCACATTTTGCAGAAGTTAAATCTGCACAGTGTGCCGGAGTTGATCCTCTACGCGGTACGCAAGGGAATCATTTCCTGATGGCTGAAATGGCGCCGCAAAAGCAAACGCCCCGTCTAGCGTTGATGCCAGACGGGGCGTTCAAATCCAATGACGCCGGTATCTGGGTGAGACTACCACAACATGCCGCCGCTTTACCATCTCAGGAACCCGGAAGCCGGTGGTGAAATCGCACATGAGCACCGTACCGCGCTTCGGGTGAAAATTAATAGGCACCGCCGGTATAGTGGGTTCCACCCCAAAAAAATCTTGCGCGCTGGCTATTGCGTCACTGTCAAATTGGCTGGCTGGCTGGCAACGTCTCCCACGGTCACCACCACTGGCTGCACACCCAGCGGCGCTGTGGCCGGAACCACGTAATTGATTTGCGTCACTCCCACCAGACCACTCGGGATGCCGTCGAATGCGATGGCAGCCGGGAGTCCCGCTACCGTCACCGTCACCGGAAGGTTGGGCTGTGGTAGCTGCGACGTTGCAGTCCCCGCCGCGGGCGTAGTTCCATCCGACAGCGCCGGCGAGACCTGCCCCTCGCCCGTGATAAACAGTGTGCTGGTCTGGCCGCGCGCGGCGCTCGAAAACGGAGCCGCGGTGAACCCCTTGGTCATAAAGATTCCGGGCGCTGCCGGCACAATCTTGAGACTGTAGTTAACGTTGATGTAAGGATTGCCAACGGTCAGAGTGGTGGTTCCGGGCGCGGTCTCATAGGGGATTTGAATATTCACCTGATTGGGCGAAACATAATAGAGAGGCGCGATCACACCGTTTACCGATGCCTCAAAACCTGCCAGATACTGCGGCAGAGGAATGGTTCCGGCCGACTGGATGAAATTGCCGAGCGCGGTTCCGTAGACGCTCAAAAGCATACCGGGCGCGTAGGCTGGCTGGCCCGACGCCGCGTTGCTTGCACCACCAATCACCAGCTGCGTTTGCGGCCCGTCGAAGGGAACCGTCAGCGTCTGCGTCCATTGTTTTCCACTGGCATCCACGCCGTTGAAGGTGAACACCACGTTCGTAGGCACAGCCAGATTAGCCAGTTCCAGGCCGCTGGACGACACCGAACCATCCGCCGGAATTTGAGCGCTGCCAAAGACGGTGTTCACGTCGTAAGTGGCGCCGTTAATGCTGAACGCCGTCAGCGTGGTAGCCACGCCAGCTTCCTCGGTGAGGGTGATTTGAAATGACCAGCGAAAACCGCTGCTGTTGGCCGGCTGTTCAAATACCGGATTGTGATCGATTGAGGGAACCACAGCCGACGTCGTCGACGCTTGGCTCTTCCACAGATGAATGAGATTGTAAGCATCCGGAGAACCCAGACCGCTGGCCTGGTCGTACGCCGGCCCCGCCTTGTAACCGATGCTGCCGGTGGTGCAATTGGGCGAGCCAATGACACACGGGACGCTATTATTACCGGTCGTAATATCGTGGAAGGCTCCCTGCGCATTTTCAGCCATCCGATACAGTGTTGGGTTGATGTTGCCCAAGCCGGCGTCTGTCTGGGCTTTCGTGGAGACCAGATACTGATTCAGCAGCGTGACAATCCCGGCCATGGTGGGCGCGGCTATCGAGGTGCCTCCATAGATTTGCAGCGAGCCGCCGGTGTAGACGTAATAGCCATCGTGCTCGGGCGACGAAGCGATGGAAAGATCGGGAACATGCCGAAAACTGTCGTTGGGAACTCCACTCCCGGTTTGCCACACCGGTTTCGGGAAGAAGATGCTGGTTCCTCCGCCGCCCGCCGCAAGGCCGTAGGACGGGCTGGTGTCGTTCCAAACAGTCTCGGGGATGTAAGACAATGCCGACGCGCCGTTGGCGGTGTTGGTGCTGTTCCAGAAGGTGCCGGTTCCTTCGGCGAATTTCGACCCGCCCATGGAAGTCACCTCCGGGATGCTGCCCGGTTCGTCCACCGCCAACCCGTCTTGCGCAATAGTCGCATTGGGGTCTTCGCAATCCGCCGCTCCAGCGTCTCCGCTGGCCGCCAGCCAGGTGATGCCCTCCGCGTTCCCTTGCTGCGCCCAGCCACGATAAATCGGCAGGTGGAACAAATCGCCGCCCTCACACAGACCATAACTCATGCTTATCACCGGTGCGTAATCCTGATCGATGGCTTCCTGCACGGAAGCTAGCACGTCGTCCGAATACACAAAAATGATGTTGGCGTCGCGCGCCACCGAACCCGACCATTCCAGGTCCAGATCGGCCTCCGGCAAATCGTCCTGGCTGATTCCCGGGTCGGGCTGGCGAGGAACCAGAATCTGCTGCAGATTGATAGCCGGCAGGTTGAACTTGCCGCGGAAAGCCTGAATATCGGAAAGGTTGATGTCGGTTTGTCCCACCACCACCAGCTTTTGGCCGGCGCCGTTGATGCCTGCGGTGTACAGCGCCGCGATGTCGTAAATGGTCGCGAAATCGTCCGGCGCAATCTGGTGCTCCCCATCGCCGGTGGTATCTCTTGCCTCCAGCCCTCGCGGTTTGCTGCGGGGTTTGAGCCGGTAATTATTCAACCCCCGCAGACCAAGCACAACACCAGAGAGCGCCGCGGGAATGGAAGGATCGGTGGCGTTGGCATAGTGCAGCTTGCCGTTGCCCAGATATTGATGAATCTCTGTGTGAAACGCATTTTGCACTTGCCGGGCCGTGCCGCCGAATTGAATCCAGGTGCGGCTGCGAGCCACGCGCTGCACTTGCATGCCTTGAGATTGAAGCCAGGCGGAGATCCGGTTCACGTCGTTGGAGCTGAGCCCGAACCGGTCGGCATATTGCTCCGGCGTTAGCCACTTGTGAAAATCGGCGGACGTGGGGTTTTGTTGGTTGGCCAGCAACTGCTCCAAAGCAGTCTGCTGGGCGGCCGAAGGCTTCAGATAAATTGTGACAGCCGGCAGCGCCAGGGCTGCGGACACCGGCCCTTGATCAAATTCCGGCCGGGCGATGGAGGGGGCGTGGCCTGCTAATACAACGGTGCGGGCACTGTCAATCCGGGCGCTGATGCGGTCCGGTGGTGCGGCCAGCGCGCTGGTTGACGCAGCGGCTATCAATAAAACCGCGATGAATACAATAAGAGTAGATGGCAAATAAGTCCGCATAGCTTGGGGGTACTGTGTGTAGGATGGATGCCTTGAGGCTTGGGTTTCAAGGCACATTTTTTCTTCCATTTTACTTGAAGACAAAGGCCACGCCCGCAACTGGCTGCAGAGCAGAATCGATAGACTAATAACCGATGCGGGACACCTGTCGCAATGTTGCCGTGCTTGCGGCAATGACTGGGCTGGCGCTATTCACGGCGAACGCAGCATCGCCTTTTTCCGGCCGCTGGGACCTCACGGTGGTTACATCCGCGGGCACGTATCCTTCTTGGCTAGAAATCGCTTGGCTGGAAATCGCTTGGCCAGAAATCGCCGGCGAAGCCGAATCGCCCGCGGTCCGTATTGTCGGCCGCACCGGCAGCGTTCATCTAGTGCGAGCCGCCAAGGTGGAAGGAAAGAAGCTGACGTTTGAAGATGGACCCGCACAATGGAAGCTCACCATCCAAGATCATAGACTCACTGGTAAAGTGTCCGACGGTCTCGTCAGTGGAGTTCCTGCTCCGCGCCTGGTGCACAAAGCAGTGGGCGCCTGGACGAACACGCAAGCGCTGTTCAATGGACACGATCTGGCCGGATGGGAGCCCGACAATCCTGCCGCGAATCATTGGATGGCCGAAAACGGAGAGTTAGAGAACCTCGCAGCCGGTGCGAACATTCGCACTACGCGCAAATTCGGTGACTTCAAGCTGCATATCGAATACAACTGCCCGCCCGGCGGCAACAGCGGCGTTTACTTGCGGGGACGCTATGAGGTGCAGGTAGAGTATGAGCCGGCAGACAAGAACGATGCTTTCCATTCCATGGGGTCGATTTATGGATTCATTCGTCCAGCAACGGCGGTAGAGCCGCGCCCCGGCCGCTGGGAAAGCTATGACGTGACACTGGTGGGGCGCAAGGTCACGGTGATTCGCGACGGCGTCCTGATTATCGACAAGATAGAGATCCCCGGTATTACGGGCGGCGCTCTAGACAGCAATGAAAGCGAGCCGGGACCCATCTACCTGCAGGGCGATCATACCGGCGGATTGAAATATCGCAACATTACAATCTCCGTTCCGCAAGGCTGACCGCAGCGCCAGCGTGTCGAAAAATCCGATCAACGTGGTCCATCGGATGACACGGCGCGGCGTAAAACACCCACGCAAACGCTAGCCCCGTAAGCTCCGGCGCAGCCAGGTTCGATTGGCACCAGACTTGCCCTTGGAGTGGCGAGAGAAACTAATCATGGTCAAAATCTATCGCGTGGCTGTTCTCATTCTGATTGCCGGCTCCCTGGCTTTCGCGCAACAAGTTCTTTTGCTGACGAACGGCACACAGTTGCAGGGACGCTACGCCGGCGGGAATGCCGGCACGGTGGAGTTCCTCGATCAGCAGGGCGGCCGCCACAAATTCAAGATCTCCCAGATTCAGAGCCTGGTGTTCAGCGGTCCTCTGCCTCCGTCGGAGTTCGGTAGTTACGATCCAAATGCCGCCGCGCCGGCTCTGGTGGAGAGGGGATACGCAGACCCCGACATCGAGCCGAAGGCAGGCTGGAGCCGCAGTTCCACGATTGCTGCCGGCGCCGAAATTATGGTCCGAACCATCGATGCCATCGATGTCCGGCGTCCAGACCCACGCCAGCATTTTCTGGCTTCCATCGAAAAAGATGTCTTGGATTCGGATGGCCGCGTGGCCATTCCCCGGGGCTCTTCCGCGCACCTGATCGCGCATGACGTGGGCAACGGCGAGATCGCGATCGACCTGCGCTCGGTGAGCGTCCAGGGCAAGCGCTACATCCTCAACAGCGTAAATATCACGGGCGTACGTGCGCGCGATGGCCTGGGCGCCAATAAACGCACGGGCACGTTCGTGGGCGGCGGAGCGCTGCTGGGAACAGTGCTGGGTGCGATTGCCGGAGGCGGCAAGGGCGCGGCCATCGGCGCTCTGGCGGGCGGCGCGGCGGGAGCGGGAACGCAAGTATTGACGCGCGGCCCCAAGTTGCAGATCCCATCCGAAACCGTTCTCAGCTTCCGGATGGATCAGCCGGTTTATCTTTACAAATAATGGACCCGGCCGGACAAATGGGCCCCGCCAGTTACTCCACTGTCAGCACCACCGGTTGCTCCACCATCGACGCCTTGTTGGCCGTCAAAAACGCGATGTGGTAGCGGCCCGGCTTGACGCGCGGCACCGTAAACTTGATCTTATCGGCAGTGCGCTCCATGACGGCGACTTTCGTGTCGTCCTTGCCATCGGTGAGGTACAGGTCCGAGACTTTCGCTTTATCCGCGTTCTCGCACGTAATGTTGACGGTATCCCCGGATTTGGCTGTGTCCGGATCCACCGCCGAGCAGTTCGGGAATCCTTGAAATGCCGATAACACCCCGGCCGAAATCAGCAGCAGAACAAACCACCACGTTTTCATGGGTGACTCCAGTGGCGAGAATTATACACCTTCCATCTGCGGAGCGAACGCCCGGCGAGTAGACTGAAGACAGCATTTCATCCGCAGTTTCCGGGAGAACCATGCCGAACGTAGCCGAAACTTCCAGCGCGCCCCCCGCTCCGCTAACCACGCTCACCGACGAAGAGCAAATGTTCCAGCAGGCCGTTCAGCGCTTCGCGCGCGAGCGCATTGGTCCGCACGTCCGCGAGATGGACGCCGCCGGGGAATTCCGTAAAGACTTGCTGCGCGAGATGTTCTCGCTGGGGCTGATGGGCATCGAAATCCCGGAAGAATATGGCGGGCAGGGCGGAAGTTTCTTTCAGTCCGTGCTGGCGGTGGAGGCGCTAGGGGCGGTGGACCCCTCGGCGGCGGTTATCGTCGACGTGCAGAATACCATTGCCAACAACGTGATTATTCGCTGGGGCACCGACGATCAGAAGCGGCGCTATCTTCCCCGGCTGGCCGGAGAAATGGTGGCTTCGTTCGCGCTGTCAGAGGCCGGCTCCGGATCTGATGCCTTCGCGCTGGCCACCCGCGCCACCCAACGCGGCGACGAGTATTTCATCACCGGCCGCAAACTTTGGATCACCAATGCGGCAGAGGCAGGCCTGTTCCTGGTGTTCGCCAATGCCAACCCGGAAGCGGGCCATCGCGGCATCAGTTGTTTCCTGGTGGAACGCGAGTTCGCGGGCTTTCAGGTGGGCAAGAAGGAAGACAAGCTGGGGATTCGCGCATCGTCGACGTGCGAGCTGATTTTGGACGATTGCCGGGTGCCCGCGGGCAACCTTCTGGGCGAGCGTGGCAAGGGCTATAAGATCGCCATTGAGACCTTGAACGAAGGGCGCATCGCCATTGGAGCGCAGATGACGGGCTTGGCCCAAGGCGCGCTGGACCACGCCGTCGCCTACGCAAAACAGCGCCAGCAGTTCGGTAAACCAATTGCCGAGTTTCAAGGCGTACAGTTTCAACTGGCGCAGATGGCTACCGAAGTGGAGGCTGCGCGGCTGCTGGTGTATAACGCAGCCCGGCTGCGCGATTCAGGACGCCCCTACGTCACCGAAGCGGCCATGGCGAAGTACTTCGCGTCGCAGGTGGCCGAGGACACTGCCTCGCAAGCGGTGGAAATCTTCGGCGGCGTAGGCTTCACCAAGGATTATCCAGTGGAGAAGCTGTATCGCGACGCCAAAATCGGCCGGATCTATGAAGGCACCACCAATATGCAGAAGCTGACCATCGCGAAGCAAATCCTGGCATAGCGTACCCGCCGGCAGTTCTATCGCCTTGACAGCCGGCGTGTGCAAGACACTAAGATCAAGAGTCACGGAGGAGAAAGAAAAGGCATGCCAAGTCGATCGTGCTGGTTCCACGCAGCGGCGTTGTTGATACTAGCCGCGGTCCCACCAGCGATAAGCGCGCAGTGGCTGGATTACCCCACTCCCAGCGTGCCGCTCACGGCCGATGGCAAGCCCAACCTCTCCGCGCCCGCGCCCCGCACAGCCGATGGCAAGCCGGATTTCACCGGAATGTGGGGATGGGTGACAATTGGTCCGCCCTGTGGCGCGCATTGCGGCGACTTACAAATTGGCTGGGAATTCTTAAACATTGCGCGCAACCTGAAGGGCGGGTTGCCCTACCAGCCGTGGGCTGCTGAGCTGGTCAAGAAACGGAAAGCGGACAACGCCAAAGACGATCCCAACGTGCGCTGCATGCCGCGCGGCGCTCTGCGAATCTGGACCGATGATTATTACAAGAGGATCTTCGAAGTTCCCGGCCGTTTGGAAATCCTGACCGAACGCAATATGCAGTATCGCCAGATCTACACGGATGGCAGGCCGCTGCCCGCTGATCCGAACCCCACCTGGAACGGCTACTCGATTGGCAAATGGGATGGCGACACCATGGTGGTGCAAAGTATCGGTTTCCGTGACGACCTGTGGTTAGACTCCGATGGCAACCCGCTTACCAGTGCCGCCAAAGTGACAGAGAAAATCCGGCGTCCGAATTACGGAACGCTGGAAGTCGAAATCACGGTGGACGATCCCAAGGCCTACACCGCGCCCTGGACGGTAAAGCTCACCCAGCCTCTGGTGCTGAACAGCGAGTTGATGGATTATTACTGCCTGGAAAACGAGAAAGACTTCGTCCACATGGTGGGCAAGTAAGTCCGCTAAGGTTTTCCTAACGTGGTTATCGGGCCACCATCTGACAGAATCTGATCCGGCAATGTGGCGTTCCGCCACGATCTGTAAGTGAATTTCGGTGGTCTTTCAGGCACTTGGCGAACGGCAGCCGTGGCGGGCCGATTGCTACACCCCAGGCGATGCGGATCCGGCGTCTCTTCTGTTTCATGGCCACAGCGGCCATGGCTTTGCGCGGCGCGCAGGTGGTGTACGAAAAAAATCTGTCCGCGGATTTAATTGCGCTAGACGCCGCCGGCAACGCGTACGCTGCGTCGTCAGGAATGGTAACTAAACTCGCCCCGGATGGCAGTGTGGTTTATTCGAAACCAGTGGGTCTGTCCGGCACATTGTTCGCTATCGCCGTGGATGCCGCCGGAGAAGTGGCTTTGGTTGGGTCCACTACCAGCGACCAGCTGCCTACGACGCCGGGCGTGTTCCAACCGCAGCGAAACACCGCCGGCAAATGCGTGAGCGGCGATATGTCCGCGATGCCCGTTCCGTGCCCGGATGCGTTTGCCGCCAAGCTGGACGCTGCCGGGAATGTGGCTTGGGCCAGCTACCTGGGCGGCAGCCTCCAGGAACAGGCCAATGCCGTCGCGTTCGATATCAGTGGCAATCTGTACGTGGCGGGTCTCACGCAATCGAGCGATTTTCCAAATGCTTCCGCATTCCAATCCACCTTCGGCGGCTATGCCGACGCGTTCATAGTCAAAGTCAGCGCCGATGGAACCAAGCTGCTGTACGCCAGTTTCCTGGGTGGCGCCGGTTATGACTTTGCTCAAGCTGTGGCAATTGATGCCGCCGGAAATGCTTATGTCGCCGGAGAGGGTGGAGTTGGATTACCTAAGCTGGCACCCAGTTTCGGCAACTGTTTGGACGATGCCACGAATGCGTTTCTGATTAAGGTGGCGCCCGCGGGAGATCATCTGATTTATGCGGGCTGCCTGTCCGGCAGCGGCACCGCCTCCGAAGCCACTGCCATCGCGCTCGATGCAGCAGGCAACGCCTATCTCGGGGGATACAGCAACTTTCCGGGCTTCCCGCTCACCGCGGGAGCGTTCGATGGCCGCTCTCAATCGCCGGACACCGACTTTGTGGCAAAGATATCAGCCGATGGATCCAGCTTGGTTTATTCCGCGCTGCTGGATGGCGCGTCGTTCGGAATTTACAGCATCGGAGTAGATGCCACGGGAACGGTCTATGCCGCCGGTTCCAGTTCCTCGGCGGCCCTGCCGGTAACTCCGCAAGCGCTTCAGATCTGCGCCGGTCCGGAGAGCCTGATCTACAACTTTGTGCTGCAGCTGAACCCGGCGGGCAGCAGCGGAGATTATCTGTCTTACGAAGATTCGACGCAACCAAGAGTGGCCGTGGCCGCGGCGCCCGACGGCACGCTCTATGAAGCCGTGGGAACAGTGCGAAAGATTTCGAATCTGGCTGCTGCCGGGGGGCCCTCCGTGTCGAAATTTTGCGTGCTGAATGGCGCCAGTTTCGCAAGCCATCTGCAATTCGGACAGCCCGGAATTTCTCCCGGTGAGATCGTCACACTAAAAGGGACCAGCCTGGGACCGGCTTCCGGCACCAGTTTCACGGTCAGCGGCAACGCCGTTCCCACCTTGCTGGCCCAGACCCAAGTGTTCTTCGACAATCTGGCGGCGCCAGTGCTCTACGCGCAGAACAACCAGATTAATGTGGTGGCGCCCTACCAACTGGCGGGCCAGACGCAGACTGTGATTCAAGTGCAATACCAGGGACAACCGGCGCCCTCAGTTACACTGCCGGTCTCGCCCACCAGCCCGGCCGTCTTCGAAAATCTTCAGACTGGGGCACCGCTGGTGCTCAACGCGGATTTTTCGCTGAATTCGGCCGCCAATCCCGCGCTTCGGGGCAGCGTTGTCGTGATGTTTTTGACGGGCGCGGGAGCCACGTCACCCCCGAGCGTTGACGGGCAGATCTGGCAGACTACCGGTGGGTTACAGGCCAGCGTTGCGGCACAGCTGCTCAGTTCGTCGAGCGGAGCCTCGGCTATCAACACGGAATTGGAATATGCGGGCCCCGCGCCCGGCCTGGTGGCGGGCGTGGAGCAACTGAATATCGATATCCCCGCTGGAATTGCAGCCGGAAGCTATTTCTTGAATGTCACTATTGGAGACCAAATGCTTTCGGTCCCAGCTGAACTGCAATAACGCCGCCAACTGCCCTAGTGCTGCTTTTTCGCGGCTGCCGCGTCTTTGAGAGCTTTCAAGTGCGGCAGATCGTGATCTTCCTCGTGGCACGCCGCCTCAATCAGCTCGAACTTTTCGTGCTTCATTGGAAATGACATAGTCCAGGGCCGCGAATAAACCACCGGGTCGGTAATCACCGCCTGGTAATTCAGCGTATCCCCAGCCACTGGGGTGAATCGTTCCACCACATGCTCGGCATAGCTCACAATCTCGCCGCCTTCACCCAGCCAGGTCTTGCCGTTTAAATTCGTGGTGTCCACAACCAGTGTGTCGCCCTCCCAATGCCCTACCGAATCGCCCTGCCAAAGACGCATGTTGTCAGGCAGGTGTGCGCGGCCATCCAGCGGCACAATGCGCCATGACATGCGCTCGAACAGAAACACGATGTAGTCGGACGTTTGAACGACTTCCACACCCTGGGGAACATACATCGATCGCGGGACGCCCTGCGGGAAGCAGTGAGCCGTGGGATCGTCATAGCCGCGTTCGCTCAGATTCCGGCTGGCCTTTTCGTCCACCGCCCAGGGCCGCATGGGAAGTTTTCCATCCGGCGGATCGATGATGAGCGCTTTTCCAGGCGGGGCGCCCGGTCTTTCCAATGCCTGGTTCGCGCCGGCGGCTTTGGATTCATAGAAGCCTTGCAGGTCTGGCTTGCCGTCCGGCCTGCGGCGAAGGTTTGCCACGGTTGGGAACGCGGGCGCGGGCGCCGGCGCCGGGGAAAAAGCCTTCGCCGCCGCCGGCGTGCTTCCCGGGCCGGGATACCAGGTTTCCGTTTCGCGAGTGAACGCGCCATTCACCTCTTCGATTTCAGATTGACAGGAGTACTCGAAAAGCCTGTCCCGATCGATACGCCGCCGCAAAGCAATATGAATTGTCCAAGGCTTGGTGAAAACCTTTGCATCCTGAATAGTGGCTTCGTATTGTATGGTGTCGCGATCGGTCATGCGGTATCGTTCCACCACGTGCAGCGCATCACTGTGAAAATCGCCCGCCATGTCGAACCAGGTTTTGTCGTTGATGTTGGCGACGTCCACAACCAGCGTGTCGCCATCCCAATGGCCCCGGGAATCGCCCATCCAGAAATCGCTGTCGGCGGGGTGCGGAGTGCCGTCTGTGTAAACCAGGCGGTAGTCCAGCTCCCACTCGAACGCCATCGAGATAATCGTCGGCGTCTGGAAAATCTGGAATGGAAAATCCAGAAACATCACTCGCGGGACACCCGCCATGTAACATTTGGAAAGCGGATCGGCCGTCTGCCGGTTCCGAAAGTTCTCGGCTTTCTTTTGTGCCGCCCACGGTTGGTAGGGGATTTCGCCGCCCTCGACAACCGAGCGGCCGGCCAACATGTTCAGACGCGCGACATGATCCTGAAGATCCGCGCCCGCCGTGCTGGACGCTTGCCAGATGCCTTGCAGGTCGGGCTTGCCGTCGGCTGTGCGAGGCAGAGCTGGAGTAGCCTGCGCGGCGGCCATGAGTGCGGTACACAGAGCAATTGCAGTGATAGATATGAGACGATGCATAAGCATACGAGAGCTATCTCCAGGTTCTGTTCGACGAAATCTTAAGAATCGTTGCCCACAACCAGGTGGAGGCGCTATGAGAAGAAGTATATCAACCGGGAAGCCTGGATTTTACGCAGGCGTTCTTACGGCTTGCTAACAAAGAGCAGCGCGCCGGCCTGGGTTTGTACGCCGCCCACGGACGCCTGGACAGCTAGTGCGCCGGCAGGCACCGTGGCAGGCAGTTGAATGGTCACTTGATAGAGCCCGGCGCTGCCATTTGAAAGCACCGTGCTGATCACCTGAGCCGGCATCCCACCCACTGTCACGCTGGGCGCTTTCACTACCGCCGGAGCGCCGCTTACCGTAGTGCCGGCTGGAACCGTTGGATCTGTCGCGCCGAAACCCGTGCCCCACAGCACAACGTTGTCGCCCGGCCTAGCCGCAATTGTTCCGGGGATTATGGATGGGTCACCCAACAACTGAAAATCTGGCAGCAGCGACGCGATTGCGTAATTGGTCCCCAGATACAAAAAGAATGCTGGAGCGAAAGCCTGCAGCTGAGTGGTTGCCGCGGGGCTCACCGCACCGTTGTTCGTGACCACCACCTTCACCGGGCCAACGGCAGCATCGGAAGGCGCCTGCACATTGATCTGCGACGGGCTGATGTAATAAACGAAGGCTGGTTTGTCATTGATGGTGACGCTGACGCCATCCAGCGACGTAGGCAGATTGCCGTCCACGATTTCGCTTGCGGTCCATGTCCGGCCGGGAAATGTGTCGGCCAGGTTGGCGCCTTGAATCGCCACCCAGGATCCCGCCTCGATGCCGGGCTCGTTACTGGCCCCGTTGAACACGGAAGTAATCATCGGCGGACCAGGCGCCGCCAGTTTAAGCACGAACGCTTCGCCAAATCCGGTGGGCGGCTGCACCCCGCCTGGAATGGGAAAATCTCCAGACCAGGTCTGTCCCGCGAGGATCACGTTGCCCTGGGAATCGAGCGCTGCCGCGAGGGCGCCATCATCTTGGGATCCCCCGAAATATGTGGAGTAGATCAGCTGGGAGCCATCCGCGGAAAGAGTCGCCGCGAAGGCGTCCGCCAGTCCGGCATTGGCGGCGCGCGCCGGCATCACCATGGGAAAATCGACTGCGCGCGTTCCGCCTGCAACCGTCGCATTCCCCGCCGCGTCCAGCGCGATGGCGGAGATCCAGGTCTGCGACAGGAAGGGATTAGGTTCGGCGGCGAAGATAGGAAACGACTCCATGGACGCATGCCCGCGCAGGTAGGTGGAGTAGACGATGCTGGACCCATCCGCGCTCAGCTTGGTAACGAAACCGCTGCTGGCTACCTGATTGGTGGTTGCATAGAGTGCGCCGGAAGATCCCGCAGGCACCAGACTGACCACCACCGGGCCCGCCGATTCGTTACTCCATTGCGGGATGAAGCTGCCAATGGCGGTCCAAGTCTGTGCATGGTCGCGCGAGAGAAAATTTCCCTGGCCGCCGATCGCCACATACAGCGTTCCGCTGGAATCCAAGCCAACGGCGTTGCCGACGGGATTCGCACCCGGCGGCGGCTTGATAGCGGACCACGTGATGCCGCCGTCCACACTGCGAAAGCCCAACCCATCGTAGATCGTGGAAGGGTTGCTGGACCCATCCACCAGCAAGGGGCCGTAAGGCGTTACGGATGGCATCTGAATCCAATTCGCTCCTCCATCCACGCTGCGGTAGAAAAATGAGGGCTGGTTCGTGGCGCACATGGGGCCGCAGAATACCATTTCCGAAATCGCGAAGAGGTGGCCGCTCACGCGCGGGTCTAGCACCAGGGTTTGGACGGTGCCAGGGAAAATCACCAAATTCCAGCTGACGCCTCCGTCGATGCTTTTCCTGAGATTGGCGCCGATCTGCCAGACGATGTTGGGATTCTGCGCATCCACGGCGAGTTGGGAAATTGATAATGGCGCGTCGATGGCGGTCCAGCTTTTCGCGCCATCGACGGTTTTGTAGACCGTGGCGGATTGTGCACCATTCGTCGCCGCATATAGAGTCTGCGTATGGATTGGATCGATGGCCAGCGTCTGAATGTTCGTTCCGGCGATGCCGCCATTAGCCTGGGTCCAACTGACGCCGCCGTCCACGCTCTTGAAGACTCCCAGGTCTCCGGTGCCTTCGTAAAGTGTGTTGGGAGTGGTGGGGTCGCCAACCAAGACCTGCGGAAGCGCGAACGGCAAATCGTCCAGAGGCGTCCAGGTTGTTCCGCTGTCGGTGCTTTTCCAAATCGGGCGCGCGCCCGGTGAACTCTGAAACGGATGCAGCAGCGGGAAATCCACCGATGAGGTGCTTCCGGCCACGAAGGCCTCGCCGGCCTTATCCACTGCAATAGCCGCTCCGCCGGCCTGGACACTCCCGCCCAGCGCGGTTTCATACATTTTCGTCGAGCCATCAGGCGAGATCTTCAAGACGATGGCTTGCGATCTGCCGCGCGGTCCAAATGCTTTGTTGGCGCTGGAAGACAACGCCGATGACACCGACCCCGTAACATAGACGGCACCCGCGGCATCCAGCGCAATTTCGGCAGCAGTATCGTTGGGATCGAAGAACGAGTAAAGCACCGTACCCGTGGGACTCAGTTTGCTTACCAGCAAGCCGAAATGATCGGGCGCGTTTTGAGTGCCGGGGAATCCAGCGGCGGAATTGGTGGACACGGCGATGTAGGCGTTCCCCGCCGGATCGGCCACAATGCCGGCTGCTCCATCGTCGCCGGCGCCGCCCAGGAAGGTGGAATACAAGACCTTAGTTCCGTCGGGAGAAAGCTTCGCTATAAAGGCGTCATAATCGTCCGTCAGGCCGTTGTTGAGCGCGCTTTGGATGGGGTTCACCAGTGGGAAATTTGCGGAGCGCGTATATCCGGTGACCAGCACATTGCCGGCGTTATCCAGCGCCACGCCCGTAGCCCAATCGTCTAGAATCCCGCCCAGGTAGGTGGCCCAGATGCGTTTGCCATCCGGCCCCAGCTTGGCGATAAACGCGTCACTGGTGCCGCCAAATGTGGTCTGAGCGGCTCCCGTGGTAACCGGAAAGTCAGGCGAATACGTGAGGCCGACCACGTAAGTGTTGCCTTGTGCATCGGACGCCACTGCAGTGGCGTAGTCCTGACCGCTACCGCCCAGAATGGCCGCGAAGTCCGTTCCGGAGGCTTGAATGGCGCCGCTGAACAGGCATAAGATTATCGCGATTTGTATTGCTGATTTCATGATCTGGCCCAGATCGCCACAGGCCGTGGGGCAAAGCCACCCCAAGGCGACGCGTCAACTGTTGTAAGCCAAACATTCCCGGTAACTCGCTTGGCTGTCGATATTCTGCTGGCAATACAAGCGCCATAAGACAGTTATTCGAGGTTCAATTGCCACGCTACGCCGAAGCGGTCGCTTACCCAGGCGACTTGACGCCTGAACCCGTAATTGCCGAGCGGCATGAAGGTCTTGCCCTGCTCCGAGAGCGCGCTGCAAAGCCGCCCGATCTCTTGCTCGGACTCGCATTCCACGAGAAGAGAAATGGCCGGGGTCACAGTGCTATCGCTGCAGAGGATCTCTTCGCCGCCCACGGTAAAGGCGGCCTGCATGATCGATCCTTCCACACCCGCCTGATTCGCGACCGTGT
>DATHNM010000360.1:0-16266 GCA_035486095.1 Bryobacteraceae bacterium | reverse complement strand
CCGATTGCGTTCTGGAGCTGCTGACCGACGCGGGGATTCACGCGGTGATGCTGGACGATTCCGCTCCCGGCGTCCCCGAAGGAGTTTTTGAAGTACAGGTTCCGGCGCCCGACGCCGCCCGCGCCGAAGAGTTGATTGCCGAAAATCCGCTACCCGAGGAAGCCGAAGAAGTGGATGCATCCTCCGCGCTCGACCTGGAGACCATCGCCAGCGCGGCCAGCGAAATGGAAGCCATGAGCATTAAGAATGTTCTGGATTCCAACGGCATTCGTGCCGTCCTGGTGGGCGATTCGGTGCTGCCCAACTTTCCGTTTGAGGTCCGCGTGGCTCATGACCAGGCCGATCAGGCGCGGCGGCTGGTGGCCGACGCGGAGAAGGCGGGACCGGCGGCCGCCGACGAGGCCGAACGCGCCAGCGAATGATGGTTCGCCAGAGCGTCAGAGTGCGGGTTCGTTGGCGTGCAGAAACCAACGATTGATGACGACATCCCGCACGAACCAGCGGGCCCCTAGCAACCGCCTGCCTATCGCCCCAATCCAAGCTGACGGCAGATGTTCGCCAACCCGCGAGGCCCAGTCCTTGCCCGACGTTGGCCCGAAACGCGCTGCCAGCAGCTTTTCATAAGCCCCCAGCGACTGGCGCGAGTAATTTCCCTGCGCCGCTGCGATAGCCTGCCCCGCCAGCAGTCCCGATTCGATGGCCGGTCGAATGCCCTCGCCACTCTGCTTATAGGCCAACCCAGCCGCGTCTCCAATCAGCAACATGCGCTCATCGGCCACCTTGCGTTCGGAAACTCCATACAACAGATACGCGTGGCCCAACAACGAAGCGGGAACATCGAACGAAACCCGTCCCGTCGCTTTCAAGAACCGCACAAAGGCCGCCACGTGTTCCGACAGCCGGTGTTGATCCATTCGTCCCAGGCCGATGTTCAAGTAATTCCCCTTGCGAAAACACCAGCCGTAGCCTTTGATGTCCGCGCAGAAGTAGAGCTCCGGTGTGTCGGCGCGCACGCTGCAACCCTGCTGCTGGCGATGGTCCATTTCAAACTCGGCCTCTTGCGCCACCACGGCGTTTTCGCGCGGAGGCTTGGCGCCGGTCAGCTTGGCAACGGGACAAAAGTGCCCCCCGGCGCCAACCAGTAGACTCGCACGTGTCTGCCCGTTGACAGTCCAGCCGTCCTGGTCACGCTGCACCCCGGCCAGCGAGACGCCTTCCATCAGACGCGCGCCCGAGCGCCGCAACAAATAATCGTCGAACTCGCGGCGGCGGATGCCATAGCTTATGGTGGCGCCATAATCCGTATCGAAGGCCGGCCCGCCAATCCAGCCGGTGCGAAATCCGGTGATTGGCTGCAGCATGCGGTCCCGCGCGTAGTCGGCTGGATCAATCCCCAATTCGCTCAACACTTGAGGTGTGATCCAGCCGCCGCAGATTTTATCGCGCGGAAATGTCTGCCGATCGAGAATTGCGACGTCCAGCCCGGAATCCCGCAGCGCCCACGCGCAGGAAGAACCGGCCGGACCGCCGCCCACGATCAGGACATCGCATGCGTCCATTTCACCTTCTCGCGAACCTTCTCGGCCACGGGCTCGGCGGCCTCTACCGCAGGCGTGGATTCGGCATACAACGGATCGCGCGTCCAGAAAATGGGCTCGCGCTCGGAACCGCTGAACAGAATCTGGAACAACTGCAAATGGCCGCCGCGAAAGGCGGCGATGGAACCCGCCAGATATAGCCGCCAGGCGCGCACGAAGCGCGAATCGTACATGGCCGTGACCTGCTGCCTGGACTTCTCAAACCGCTCCAGCCAGTGTTCTAGCGTGGCGGCGTAATGCATGCGCAGATTCTCCACGTCCAGAACCGCGTAGTTCCTGGGCTCCAGAACGGTCAAAGACTCCCGCAGTGAAGGAACAAAACCGCCGGGGAAAATATGCTTGCGAATCCAGCGGCTAAACACCGCCGGATAATTTCGCCCGATGAAGTGCAGCAGACCGCGGCCGGTGTCGCCGATACTGCGGTGGATGATCTCCGATATTTCCCCGAAGTGATCCAGGCCGACGTGTTCCAGCATGCCCACTGAAACGAAGGCATCGAATTTTCCTGAGATGGAACGGTAGTCGTCTTCCACATATTCCACACGATCGCTCAAGCCTTCCACGCGCGCCCGCTCGCGCGCGAACGCAATCTGCTCGCGGGAAACGTTGTACGCTTTCACCGACACGCCGTACTCGCGAGCCATGTGCAGCGCCAGCGCACCCCATCCGCAGCCCGCTTCCACCACCGTCTCTCCGGGCTGCAACCGCAACTTGCGGCAGACGTGATCCATCTTGGCGATTTGTGCTCGTTCCAGCGTGGCATCGGGCGTCGGAAAATAGGCGCAGGTGTAAAGCATCTGCTCATCCAGCCACAGCTTATAGAAATCGTTCCCCAGATCGTAGTGGCGATGGATGTTGTTGCGCGATCCATGGGGCGAGTTGTCCTGATAGACATCCATCCACTTGGAAGCCATTCTGGAGTACCATTTGCCCACCGTCAGGGAGCGTTCCATGCCCTGATAGATGGCTTCCAGGAATCGCACCAGGTCGCCTTCCACCTCGATGCGGCCGTCCATGTACGCATCTCCGAAGTTTACTTCGGGATCGCGCAGCAGGGACGCTAGAGTACTACGGTCCCGTATCACCATGGTGGCCACCGGCGGCGGCCCGGGCGGCGAGACGTCGGCGCCTCCCTTGACGAGAAGCCGGACCGGGGCAGATCCGGTAGCTTGAAGAATTCGCGACAACAGCCATTGATCAGCGAAGCGTGGCAGAATCGCCATGTGCCTGTCCTCCGATTGGGCAGCTTGTAAGTAGCGGCTCTATTTAGATGATGTTACTACTCGCGCTAACATTTTGGGGAGTCGCGGGACTCTAGGAGTAAGACGACCGAACTCAATGAGTTGAGACGAAAGTTTTACAGATTCGCAAGAACCGGCCGGCAGGCAGCAATGTGAGGTAGCATTCTCTTCCGGGAGAATGTGAATTTTACGTAACGTACCCGTTCCTTTTTTCTCAATCGTTTAAAGCCGTCGTCCACTATTGCCGTATGGATGCAGGAATTGCGGTTCCAGGCGATTAAAAAGCCTCTCCTGGGATGGTACCTCAAGTGCATCGTGTTCTACCTGGCAGACCAATAGGAAATCGAACCTTAGTAGTTAAACATATTTTTGAATACTGCCGTTAAGTACGGTTACAGGAGCCAGCTAACATGCAAGCCCAAGTTCTTCCAAGCGAAGTTCAATCTGAAGTGACTGCTGCGATTGAGACTGCGGATACTATTGGCATCACAGATCATCAGGTTGGTTCGTTGGCCCGTTTCGCTGCCAGCTCCAGCGGAAGCTTGGAAGATGACCGGTTCGGAGCCACTCGGAGAAACATATCCAGGTCGAAATGTCTGCTGGCTGAATCCCTTCAGAAGGGGGATGGCATTGGACCAGTGGTACAGCTGGATGAGTTCTGCTCTAAATTGCTGGTGGTCACGCTCGGAATTACCGACGTGGTAGAGCGAACCGGACTCACGGTTTCCGTATGGGGCTCTTCAGATCAGGCGGATTGGGGACCTAAGCCCCTTGTTACCTTCCGGCAACGTCAGTACTGCGGAGTCTATTCGGTACTGCTGAATATGGCTATGCACCCCAACGTTCGCTACCTGCGTGTCCAATGGAATATGAACCGTTGGGGGCGCGGCGAACGCACGCCGCTGTTCGGATTCGAAGTTTTTCTGGAAGAGTCCGGTGCCCGGGTGAGTGGTTCGGCTGTGGCCTAGGGCCGCTCGCGCTTGATTATAGTTCTGACATGTGTGTGTAACCTATTCGTACGGGACGTGTCTCACAGGTGGGTAAAGACAGGTAAAGTGCGCGGCAATGGACACAGTAGAAGTATTTTTGGTCGAGGATAATCCTGCGGATGTTCTGCTGGTGCGGGTAGCTCTGTCTCAAATTCCCTTTCCTCTCAGGCTGCAAGTAGCTAAAGACGGCGAACAAGCCCTCAAGATGCTGAGCTCTCCAGATTTCCAGCCGCAGCTGATCATTCTGGACCTGAACATGCCACGCGTGGACGGCCAGACGGTACTGCGGCAATACCAGGAAAAGAAAATTCCGATCGTGATCTTCAGTTCAACGCAGAACAGGGCGGAAGTGCAAAAGGCCCTGGCTCTGGGCGCCCGCGAATACGTGCAGAAGCCCATTGGGTTTGAGCCTTATGCGGATGCCGTGCGTGGCATCGTGAACCGCTGGATCATGTTGCCTCCCGAACTGCCTGCCGCCAGCTAACTCGCCGTAACAGCGCTCTCCCGCGCGAGTCTAACGGGCGGGGGAGATTGGTTTGACAACCACCGAAAACAGTCGTCTATCCATTGGAGTGCGGGGTCTGGATGAAGTGCTGTTGGGGGGGCTCAATCCGAACCGCATCTATCTCTTGGAAGGCGATCCAGGCACCGGAAAAACTACGCTGGCGCTGCAATTCATGTTGGAAGGCGTGCGCGCCGGCGAAAAATGCCTGTACATCACGCTCTCGGAAACAGCGGAGGAACTGCGCGCGGTGGCTCGCTCGCATGGATGGTCGCTCGATGGCGTCACCATTTTTGAACTGACGCCGCCCGAATCGAACTTCGCTGCCGATCAATACTACACTCTGCTGCATCCGTCCGAAGTGGAACTGAGCGAAACCATCAAGCTGATCCTGGATCGGATTGAAGAATTGCAGCCGGACCGGGTAGCTTTCGATTCGCTGGCTGAGATCCGCCTGCTAGCCCAGGACCCTTTGCGCTACCGCCGCCAGGTTCTGGCGCTCAAACAATTCTTCGCTGGCCGTAGCAGCACCGCGCTGCTGCTGGACGATCTGACTTCCAGATCGCACGAACTGCAGGTACACAGCATTGCCCACGGCGTCATCGTGCTGGAACGCTTTGTCCGGGACTATGGCGCCGAGCGGCGCCGGATTCAAATCACGAAAATGCGCGGCGCCAATTTTCGCGGCGGCTGGCACGATGTAGTGATCTCCACGGGCGGCCTCTCGGTTTTCCCCAGGATCTCGGTGGAAGATACCATCGAAGGCCCGGATGGGCACATGGTCAGCAGTGGCGTACCGGCGCTGGACGCGCTGCTGGGCGATGGAGTGCATCGCGGCACCAGCATGCTGCTGATTGGGCCCGCCGGGGCCGGCAAGTCATCCCTGTCGACGCAATATGCACTGGCCGCCCTGGAGCGCGGGGAATCGGCCGCCATTTACACCTTCGAAGAAAGCCGCAACACCCTGCTCGAGCGCTCCAACGGTTTGGGTATGCGGCTGCAACCGCATCTCGCCAGCGGCCGCCTGATCATCGAAGGCGTGAACGCGGCCGAGTTGTCGCCCGGTCACTTCGCGTACCGGGTGCGCCAGCGCGTGGAAGAGAATCCACAAGGCGTGGTGGTCATCGATAGCTTGAACAGCTACCTCAACGCCATGCCGGCCGAACAGTTTCTGGTAATGCAGATGCACGAACTGCTGGCGTATCTGAATCGCAAGGGTATGTTGAGCATCCTGGTGATGGCGCAGCAGGGATTGATCGGACAGATGCATTCGCCGCTGGATCTCAGTTATCTCACGGACACCGTGGTCTTGCTCCGCTACTTCGAATTTCACGGCGCCGTCAAGAAAGCCATTTCGGTCATTAAGAAGCGCAGTGGTGCGCATGAAGAGACCATTCGCGAATTCCGGCTCAGTAAGAATGGCATTTTTGTGGGATCTCCGCTTTCGTCATTTCAGGGAGTGTTAACGGGCGTGCCAACGTACACCGGAGAATCGAATCCACTGCTAGGGAAGGACGGCCTGCTTGCCCAGTAACGAAGAAGCGCCGAGCGAACAACCGCGCACCAGAGTGCTGATACTCGCCCCGGTGGGACGCGATGCGGCGCTGGCCTGCGGGGTTCTGAACCGCGAGCAGTTGACGGCGGAGGTCTGCCCCAATGTCCCCGATTTGATAGCGAAGCTGCAGGCCGGCGCGGGAACCGCCGTCATAGCCGATGAGGCTCTGAATGGCAACATTCCTTTGCTGCAGGATTGGGTGAAGTCACAACCCGCCTGGTCTGACTTTCCATTCATCATTCTCACGGGAACCAAAGCACTGCCGGGGAAAATGCAGGAACGTTTTGCGCTTATGGAACCGCTGGGGAACATAACGCTGCTGGAGCGCCCGCTCCGTTCCATCACGCTGCTCACGGTGGTACGGGCGGCGTTGCGCGCCCGCCTACGGCAGTACGAAGTGGAGCATTACATCACGGAAACCCGGCAAGCGGAGGCCGACAAGGCCCAGGCCTATGCGGGAAAAGAGGCCGCCCAGGCGCAAATAGAATTACTCAATCACGTGGGCGAGATTCTCTCGGCGGAGCTGAATCTGGATACCTTGCTGCCGGCGATTATTGAAGCCGGCACTGACCTCAGCGGCGCCGATATCGGGATCTTCTTCTCAGAAGGCATCGTGGAGGGCGTCCGGAAATTCGCGCTGCGCTGCGCTGCGGGCCTGCCGCTGGCTGAGGCCAGCGTACTGCTAGGCCCGGATGCGTTAATGGACGGCACGCAGTTCTCGTGGAAAAGACTGCTGCGGTGTTCGGAGTTAGGCGATTCGCCTTTCGACATCAACGATGCCTGGATTCATGCCGTGGCCCACAAGCTGTCGCTTTCAAACTGTATTGCTTTGCCGGTGATGTCGCGCCTCGGCGCAGTACTGGGTGTTGTTTTCTTCGGACGCCGCAGGCCCGAACCGTTTTCCGAGCGCGATGAAAGCGTTGCCAGCAGCCTGGCGTCACAAGCCGCCATCGCCATCGACAACGCCCGGCTGTTTAGTATGGCCGAGCAGGAGCGAAAACGGCTGGAGGCGGCCCGCCAGATCCTACAGCGCTCCAATGAAGAGTTGCGCCAGTTCGCTTACGTGGCCAGTCACGACTTGCAGGAACCGCTGCGCACCGTCGCCAGCTTTACCCAACTCCTGGTCAGCCGCTATGGAACCCTGGGCGATTCCGACGCGGTTGAGTTTGTGGCCTACATCGTCGACGCAGTGGAGCGCATGAGTTCTCTGATTCACGATCTGCTGCAGTACTCTTCCACCGGTGGTTCGAGGACTCTTCCCAGCGCACCCACCTCCGCCGAAGGTGCGCTGGCCGAGGTATTGTTCGCGCTTTCGGCTTCCATCCAGCACAGCGGCGCGGTCATTACATATGACCATCTGCCGGAAGTGTGGGTGGAAAATCGCTCGCTCATTACGCTGCTGCAGAATCTGCTCAGCAACGCGATCAAGTATCGCAGCGAGGATCCTCCGCGCATCCACGTCTCGGCGGCTCCGGCGGGCGCGAACTGGAGGTTCTCGGTGCGCGACAACGGCATCGGAATCGCGCCCGAATATCACGAACGCATTTTTGGAATCTTCAAGCGGCTGCATGGCAAGGAGATTCCAGGCACCGGCATCGGGCTGGCCATCTGCCAGCGCATCGTGCAATGGCACGGCGGCGACATTGGCGTGGAATCGGAAGGCGGGCCGGGCTCCGTCTTTTATTTCACGCTGCCGAAGGAACCGCAGCGCATTCAGCGCGAGATGGCCGAATTCGCCTCGCTAGGCGCCAAATCCTAGTGATTTGGGGTGACGGCGCGACTCCGGTCTCCGCCGTGATATTTTGAATCTGCCCTGCCCCACTCGATTCAATCCCCCACCCCCGCCACGCGAACCAATCGGCTCGCCTGGGCTTCCGAACCGCGAGGTCTGGCGCTGTGGGCTGCCATGGCGGGCTTTGTTCTGGATTCCTATGACGTTTTGCTGTATGTCTTCGTGGTGCAATCCCTGCGCGCTGAGTTTCATTGGTCCGCTGCCACCGCGGGTTTGGTCAGCTCCGCCACTCTGATCACCTCCGCACTGGGCGGCATCGGCGCGGGCTTTCTTTCGGACCGCATCGGACGGCGCCGCACCCTGGTGCTCACCATTCTGGTGTATTCCATCGGCTCCGGCGGATCGGCCCTGGCCACCGGCCTGACGACGCTTATCTTCTGGAGGTCTATCGTTGGATTCGGACTCGGCGGCGAATGGTCGGCCGGCGCGGTACTGGTGGCCGAAAGCTGGGCGCCGAAGCATCGCGCCAAGGCCATCGCACTGATGCAATCCGGCTGGGCGCTCGGCTATATGCTGGCCGCCGCCAGCACCGCATTCATTCTGCCGCGCTTCGGATGGCGCGTGCTGTTTCTCACCGGCCTTTTTCCCGCGCTGCTGACCATCTGGATCCAGCGAAAAGTAAAAGAACCGCCGCTGTGGAAGGACAAGCCCGCTGCGAGCCCCTGGCTGGATCTTTTCCGTCCGCCCTTCGCCAGGCGAACGTTTCTTACCACCGCGCTCGCAACGTGCATGCTGTTCGCATATTGGGGCCTGAACACCTGGCTTCCCGGATTTCTTTCGGCTCCCCGGTCGCAGGGCGGCGCCGGGCTTAACATTCTCCAGACCAGCGCCTGGATTTTCATCATGCAGTTCGGCACGTTCCTGGGCTACGCCAGTTTCGGCTGGCTGGCCGATTGGTGGGGGCGCCGCCCGGCCTTTTTCGTCTACGTCATCATCGCGGCGGTGCTGACGCCCATTTATGGACTCACGCCCATCTGGGCCGGCGCATCGTCCGAATTCTGGCTGCTTGCACTGGGGCCGCTGGTTGGATTTTTCGGCACCGGCTTCTTCTCGCTGTTCGGAACCATGCTGGCCGAACTCTATCCCACTTCCATTCGCGGTTCCGCGCAAGGTTTCGTCTACAACACCGGGCGCGCGGCCAGCGCCTTGGCACCATTCGCCATCGGAGCCATTGGCGATCGGCACGGCCTGGGCTACGGACTGGCGCTCAACTCGGCATTCTTCCTCATCGGCGCCATGCTGATCTTTACGCTTCCCGAAACCCGGGGCACCGAGCTGGCATAACGGCCCTATTCAAGCAACACCGGCCGGTCGAAAACCACATCTAAGGTCGAGCCCTGCCGCAGTTCCACTTCCTTGCCGCGCGTGAGTAGAACGGTGGCAAGCCCCACTGCCGATCCTACGCCTGAGCCGATTCCCGCGCCTTTCCAACTGCGGTCTGCAACGCCCCCAATGGCAGCTCCACTGCCCGCCAGGATCGCGATGCGCTCGGCATCCTGGCCGCGGCTGGACGCCTGCTCCACGGTGTTTTCCGCGCCCACCACCTTTTGTCCGCTTTCGCCTGAATCCACGGCGCTCAGGTGCGGCGAAAATTTATAGACTTGGCCGCTCCCGAGCGTCAGCGTTTCCAAACGGATGGCCAACTGCGCCCGGCCTTTGACGCGTCCGCTACGCCGGGCTTCGGTAACCACGCCCTGCACGTAACTTCCTGTGGGCACAGCGATTTGGCCGGCGATCGCTATGGGTACGGCGGTTCGCAGGTAGACATAATCGCCCGGTTGGGCCGTCCGGGTGTTCAGGGAGTTTTCCATGCGCAACAAAACATGAGCGCCCGGGGGGATTTCAGCGGCAACGGCGGAGAATGCCGCCAGGGTAAGCAGGGAAAGCAGAACACTCGGGTATTTCATGGATCAGTGCTCCTACTACGGAATAATAGCGCCCTTTGAGAACTACTGAGTTGTTTCCCTGATGCCCTCTGCGGTGTTCCCCCCGGGTCTATAAGGCTTTCGTACCGATCGGCCGATAAGAGTACGGGTGCATGGCGTGCGATTTATCCCTCGCAATTTTGTCGGCATTTTCGCCGGCAGTCTCATAGAGAGACGGGCGGGACAGATCCAAGATCCGGTCCAGCGGCTGCGCTATCTGCAGAGCAACATGGGATCGGTTACGGGTCAGCCGGTTTTGCACGCTTCCCGATCCTGGTGGACAAAAAAGCTTCCGGTGGCGGGTTTGGCGCTGCTGGCATTAGGCTTTCTGATTCCCAAATACAAAGCCTCCGCGGGAGCCAAGGCGTCGGCGCGGGAGACATCCGCGGTGGCGTCGCCCGTGACGCGTATCGCAATGGCGCCCGGGATGGAAACCGAAGTGGTGCCCGCCGACACCATCCCAAATGTGTGGCTGGTGGATGAGACCCATGAGTTCGAAACATACAGCAATGGTTTGCGGATTGACGACCGTTACGTTAAGCCCAACCAGAAGCGCATCTTTTACCCGGTGTATCAACGCGGAGCGATCGACGCCACCCAGCCCGAGTGGCGTTCGGAACCGGCGGGAATCGTGTATCACACCACTGAAAGCGATCAGGCGCGCTTCACTCCAGACCAGAACGCCCGGCTGAAGCGCATCGGGAAGGCTGTAATCGGAGTGGTGCAGCAGAACCACAGCTATCATTTTCTGATCGATCGTTTTGGACAGGTGTTCCGCATTGTTCCGGAGACCGACGTGGCGAATCATGCGGGCTATTCCGTGTGGGCGGAGGGTAAAAGCATCTTCGTAAACCTGAACAGCAGTTTTCTGGGAATCGCCTTTGAGACGCAGACCCAGCTGGGCGACATGCCTTCGGCCAATCCGGCGCAGGTGCACGCGGCGCGGATTCTGACGGAAATGCTGCGCGCCAAGTATCACATTCCACAATCCAACTGTGTGACCCACGCGCAGGTTTCGGTGAATCCGGACAACATGCTGGTGGGCTACCACACTGACTGGGCGGGCAATTTTCCATTTCACGATATCGGCTTGAGCGACAACTACGCCATGCCGCCCGCCAGTATCTTTGCTTTCGGGTTCGATTACGACCCCGCGTTCGTTCACGCTACAGGCGTTCGCCTCTGGCAAGGTCTAGCTCTGGCCGAAGATCAGATGCAAACGCAAGCCGCCGCGCGCGGCATCCCGGTGTCCCGTTACAGAGCCATTCTTCAAAAGCAATATAAGGAGGTATTGGCGGCGCTGAAAGCTGCGGCTACCGCCAACGATAATCATCATGAGACATAACGACAAGGTGAATAATTCCGCGGTGGGTTTGGATGTCGGCACCAGCCGCATCTGCCTGGCGCAAAGGGTAGGCGAAGAGTTTCAATATGAGACGCAGTTGAATGCTTTCGTCACCATCCCATTTTCGAAGATGACGGAGAGCGTGCTCAAGAAAGAGAAAGTGCCGCACACCGTCAGCGGTCCCGATATTGTGGTGCACGGCAACGAATCGGACCGTTTTGCCGACGTGCTCAACATCGAAACGCGCCGCACCATGGACAAGGGCGTGCTCAACCCGGCGGAGCCCGAAAGCCTGGGCATGCTGCGCAAGATCGTGGAATCGTTGGTGGATCCGGTAAAAGACCGCCAGAAGCTATGCTTCACGGTTCCGGCCGCGCCGTTGGGCGCAGAGGACAACCTCACCTATCATGAAGCCACCGTGCGCCGGATTCTGGCGGACCTGGGCTACGAAGTGAAAAGCATCAACGAAGGCCTGGCGGTGATTTACTCGGAACTGGAGAGTTCCAATTACACCGGCGTCGGGATCAGCTGCGGAGGCGGGCTGTGCAATGTATGCGTGGCCTATTTATCGGTTCCGGTGTTCAGCTTCTCGATCCCCAAAGCCGGCGACTACATCGACACCAGCGCGGCCGCCATCACCGGGGAACGCGCCAACCGCGTTCGAATCGTAAAAGAAGATTCGTTCCATTTCAACGGCTTCTTCGCCGACAAGCTGCAGCAAGTGCTGGGTGTGTATTACGACGAAATGATCCAGTCACTGGTGCAGGGCATGAAGCAGGCTTTTTCGAACTCGCGCAATCTTCCCAAGTCCACCCGTCCGCTACCTATCGTGCTGAGCGGCGGCACGGCACTGCCGGAAGGTTTCCGCGATCGGTTTGAAAAGGCGCTGCTCGAAACCGATCTGCCGATCGCCGCCAACGAAATCCGCTTAGCCGCCGATCCTTTGCACGCGTCTGCGAAGGGCGCTCTGGTTGCGGCGCTGGCTGACGCCTAAACTAAGATCACGCTAGGGTTGCCGGCGCTGGCTGGACGGCGGCACCAAGCCCTTGATGCGGAGATACACCACCATCTGGCCATACATTTCGTTGTCGTGCGCGATGTTGAAGTTGAGCACGGCCAGCTTGGTGGCCTTGTTCGGGCCGAACATGGTGACCTTGCTGGCGGCATCGGCATCGGTGAGCGCGTTGTACACGCCATCGCAATAATCGAAAGACGCCTTAAGCGCGGCCGTCAGATCGGCCTTCGAGGTCTTCGACCCGGCGTCGCCCTTCTTCTGCTCGCCGTTGGCGTTTCCGCACAATGCCAGCTGGACATCGGCGATGTGGCCCACGATTTCGCCATAGGTGCGTTCGGCGGGACTGGCTTTGAACGAGTAGTCCGCCTCCGACATCTCGTCGGCTGCCTTGGTGATGGTCCCCTTGATGCCGTTGTAGCTATTCTTGACATCGGAAGACAGCGGATTTTGAGCGTTGAGGGCTGCGGCGCCCAGCAAAGCTCCCATCAGAGTCACGATACAAATGCGGTTCACGAAGATCTCCTTGGACAATTGATTTTCAAGCCGAGTATACAACAGGAGAGCCGAACCGGGGAGTTTGCTTCGGATCTTACTTCTTGGCGGCGGGAGGGGGCAGCATCACAGCGGACGCCTTCTCGGGTTTGGCGGGCGATGGCGCCGGAGGGGCCTGCTGCGGGCCGCTGGCCAGCTTTTCTTCCTGCATGTCCATGCCCTGATTGCGGACGATGATGGAGATGCGGCGGTTGGATGGATTGGTGGGGTCGTCTTTCAAAAGCAGGCGTTGATCGGCGAATCCGCGCACCTGGCTAATGCGGGTATCGTCCAATCCGGATTCGGTAAGAATTCTGCGAGCCGCGTTGGCGCGATCCGCCGAAAGTTCCCAGTTGGAGTAATCGGGACGGCCGTAAGGAGTGGAATCCGTATGGCCCTCGATCGCGATCTTATTGGGAAGTTTGGTCAGTTCAGCGGCCAAAACCTTCAGGATTTCCCCGCCGGCCGCCGTAGGCGATGGATTTCCGGTGTCAAAGAACAGGCCGCGTTTGGTTTCCAGCAGATCGATGCGCAGCCCTTCGGCGGTCATGGTCATCTTGATCTGATTCTGCATGTCCTTGAAGGCGGGGATGGCCTTCATGGCCTGTTCGATCTTGTCCTTGATCTCCTTCAACTGCTTCTCGGAGAGCGACAGGGTTTCGCCCACGCCGGCGCTGGTGGAACCGGTCTGATGGCCCTTTCCGGTAGGGTCCTGGAAATAGCCGCCAACCGCCTTCTGGACTTTTTCGCTGGCGCTCAAGAGCCAAAGCACGATGAAGAGGGCCATCATAGCCGTTACGAAATCGGCATAGGCCACTTTCCAGGCTCCGCCATGTTCATCGTCATGGTGGTCGGCCTTCTTGCGGATAATGATGATGGGCTGAACGCCCTTCTTCGCGTTCAAGCAGCCGCCTCGGCGGGTGCGCCGGCTGGTTTCCGGCAAGCCTTATCCATTTCCTGGAATGTTGGCCGGACGTGATGCGGGATAGCGCGGCGAGCGGCCTCTAGCGCCAGAATCGGCGGGACGCCTTTCATGAACGCAAGCAATCCCATGCGAAGGCACAGGAAGTATTCGCTTTCGGCATTGGTCTGCTTCTTGATGTTGGCCGCCATGGGTCCAAGAAATCCGTAGCAGAGAAGAATGCCCAGGAACGTTCCCACCAGCGCGGCGGCGACTTTGTGCCCGATTTCCTCTGGCGGCCCGCCCAGCGCGCTCATGGTGATCACCACGCCCAGCACGGCGGCGACGATTCCCAATCCGGGAAGACTGTCGGCCATGGTGGAAATGGCGGCTGCGGGAAGCAAAGCTTGTTTGTGCAGGACTTCCAGATCGGTTTCCATGATCTGATCCAGATCATGAACCTCGACGCCGCCTGCCAGCAGGGTTCGCATAGTGTCGCAAAAGAAGTGCATGGCTTCTTTGTCTTTGGCGAAGGACGGATGGCGCTTAAACAGGGCGCTCTTTTCGGGTTCGTCCAGGTCGGTTTCGAGAGCCGTGATGCCGTTCTTGCGCGAAGTACCGAAGAAGTCGTTTAGAAAGCGCAGGGTATCCAGATAGGTGGTGGCGGTGTAGTGGCCGCCTTTGAACACCGCAACCAGGCTGGATATGATCGATTTCAGGATGTAAGGCGGATTACCAATAAGGACCGTGCCGATGGCCGCACCACCGATGATGATGAGTTCGGCAGGCTGCATGAGAACCAAAAGGCTCCCTTTTTCCATAAGATAGCCCCCGGCTATACAGCCGAGGACGACGAGGATACCGACGATCGGAAACACCGGGTAAGTCTCCTGGTTTGCAACAAATCAAGTTTCGGGTTGCTTCCAATTTCATCGGCGGGACGGGGGTAGTTCTGTAGGTGTGGTGATGGGGGGGGGTAGAGGTTGAGAAGCCAGAATTCAGGAGTCAGAATGCTAGCCGGCTATTCTGGCTTCTGGCTGCTGAATTCTTCTTCCTCCTTCAGCTTCCCCTCATAACTTCCACTGGATCTACCTTCATGGCGCCTCGGGCCGGCAGGTAACTCGCCAGCAGGGCGATGAACAAAAATACCAGCGGTGCTCCGGTGAAGGTTGTCAGGTCGAGCGCGCCTGTTTTATACAGCATGCTCGACATGAGCCTGGTTAGCAGCAGGGCCGCCAGCATCCCGATGGTTATGCCGGCTGTGGCAAGCACGAAACCCTGGCGCACCACAATGCGCAGGATGTCTTGGCGCTGCGCTCCGAGCGCCAGACGGATTCCCAACTCGTAGCGTCGCTGGGCCACCCAATATGAGAGAACACCGTAAATTCCGATTACGGAGAGCACCAGCGCCGCGGCAGAGAAGACGGCGAGCAGCAGCATGGTAAAGCGCGGCTGCGCTAGTGAGCTGTCCATGAGTTCGTCAACGGTCTGGATGGCGGCCACCGGCTGGTCTGGATCCACGGCCGAAATCTGGGCCCGCACCGCCGCAGTTAGGCTCCGCGGCGGCAGCATGGTCCGCACCAGCAGATTCATATCGTTCCAGGGCAACTGCGGGAAAGGCAGATAAAGCTGCGCTTGCGGATCCTGGGCCAGCCCCTGGTTCCTGACGTCCGCGGTTATGCCGATCACTTCAGACTGGGCCGGGCCGCGGCCGACCATGACGTGCTTGCCCAGAGGATTCTGATTTGGCCAAAAGCGCCGGGCGAAAGTTTCGTTCACCAACACTACTTTGGGAGCTTCGGCGTTGTCGGCGGCGCTGAACTGGCGCCCGGCGCGCAGCGGAACGTTCATGGTCTGAAACCACTGCGGACTGACGGCCTCAATATCGATGAACGGGCGCTGCGCCAGAGGCACGTTGGGTTGGCCCTCCGGCAACATCGGAGTAATGCGCGTCCAACTCAACGGCAGTGCGGCCGAAATCGCAGCGCTGCGCACGCCGGGCAGCGCTGAAACGCGGCGCAGCATTTCATCGAAGAATTCAATCTGCTGTGCGGGCTTGGCATACTTCACCGAAGGCAGCGAGACATTCATGGTGAGCACGTTATGAGAGTCAAAACCGGGATGGATACCGAGCATCCGCCCGAAGCTGCGCAGCAGCAAGCCGGCGCCAATAAGGAGAAGTAGAGAGAGCGCCACCTGGCCTATTACCAGCAGACTCTTCATCTGGGTGCGGGCATGGCCGGTGGAACTGCCGCGGCCTTCGTCGCGCAACGATGTTTCCAGGTCAAACCGGGAGACTTGAAGCGCGGGGAAGGTTCCGAAGAAGATGCCGGCGAGAAGCGAACTGGCCAGCGTGAACAGCAGCACGCGCATATCGATGGCGATGGGAATTCCCGGCGGAAGCTGGCTTGCTCCCCACTTGATGAGCGCCCGGGTTCCAACCCAACTGAGCGCCGTGCCCAGGGCCCCGGCGGCGATGGCCAGCAGCATACTCTCGGTGAGCAACTGTCGCACCAACACCGCGCGGCTGGCTCCCAGGGCCGTGCGAACGGCAATTTCACGCCGGCGGGCCAGGGCGCGTGAAAGCAGCAGGCTGGCGACATTGGCGCAAGCAATCAGCAGCACCAGCGCCACCGCGCCTGAGAGCATCAACACCTTTCCGCGCACGTCCGCCACCACCAGGTTGCGGAGCGGCCGGGCCGTCATTACGACAGCGGGATCAGCATCCGGCGCGGAGGGATTTTGTTCTCGATACTGCTGGTTGAGCACGGCCAGTTCGGCGTCGGCGTGCTCGAGCGTTATTCCGGGCCGCAAGCGCGCCAGAACGCTGAGATAGCCTACGCCCAACCGCAGCCGCTGGGGAGTCATGAGC
>DATHNM010000359.1:0-5084 GCA_035486095.1 Bryobacteraceae bacterium | reverse complement strand
ATGCCGATGTTGGCCGCCGGCAAAATATCGGGCACGGTTCCTGGCACCACCACGGCATTCGGCCACTCCGCGAAATTGGCGCGCACCCGATCGACATTCGTCTGATAGGCGCCCGCCTCAATCCGTTCCTCAACCAGCTTCTGCCGCCCTTGCTGGATCTCATCGGAGGAGAACTGCGAAATCACCGGGCCCGCGAACGTGTCAATCAGATAAAACCGCTTGGCCACATTCGCCCAATTCAGGCGCTGCATAATAGCTGAGCTGTGGAAGCCGGTGTTCACACCGCATTCGACGAAATCTCCCTCCGCCGCAACAGCATTCCAAGCAATCCACAGAGCCACATGTGCCCGCCACTCCACGTGCGGGTCCACTCCATCGCTCGCTTCGAGACCCCGTTGGTAAGCTGCCTGAAATGCGGGATCCTGCCGAAAATGATCGCTATGAACGGTAAAAAGACCGTCAGCGTCGTAATGTCTGCGTGTATTGATGATCGCCAGGCCCGCGCGGCCAAGCGCCTTCTTGATCAAAGCTTTGATCATCCCGCATGGTTAGTTTACACGGCTAGCGGGACGCCTGACTGGATTTCGACAGCCACACTTCGTAGGAATTGTTGGAGTACAGCAGGCTGGAACCGGCAGGCGGAATCCACTTTTGACCGTGCCGGGGAATGTAATACACGGGAGTTTTCGTCGGGATTGGTTTGTCAACCGAAAAGACCGCATTCAATTCGGATTGTCTCAACGCCACTTGCGGAGTATTTAAGTCGTGACCGCGCCAGGCGCGAAGGTTGGTATAGGTAGACGTGAGATAGTTGATCCGCTGGTCTGAACTGGCCACGTAAGCCGGCGTGTCCTGGTGCTGCGACAGCCACTCCAGAATGTTCTTTTCATCGTGAGTGAGGGCGAACGCCTGCCACTGGGCCAGGGGATCCAAAAACGAAGCGAACCACAGAGCATTATCGGAGAGAAATAGCGCCAGGAATCCACAAACCGCCAGCGCCATGGCGGCACGCGGCATTATCGCCAGCAATTTGTCGAGAGCCGCGATAATCGCGGGCGCGCCCAAAAGAAATAGCGCCATCCAATCGTAACCGTGGGCGAAGTGAATGGGCTGCCGCGCCTGGATCAGCAGATCGTGATGAGTGAGCCCACAAATCACCGCGAACCAAACCAGGCACAATCGAGTGCGCGGGTGGTCCAAGGCGGCGTGCAGATTTTTCCAGCGCGTCATGGGTCCGAACGCGAACAGAGCCACCAGGTATAACGCCGGCGCGTAGGTCCAGAAATCGTACGGCCAATCCAGCTTCCACTGCGCCTCCAGCGCCCGGTGATCGGCAAAAGTGTTGAGGAACACCATGTAATAGGCCAGATGCAGCGCTGTGATCACGCAGCCGCCTATTAGTAACAATCGCGATGCCGCGCCGCTCTTCAGCTTCAATTCCAGCGCCGCGAACAGAACCAGAATCAGCGCCAAGCTAAGACCGGTGAACGGATGGCTGGCCGACAGCACGGCCGCCGTCACAATGGCGGCCACGAATTTCTTCCGCACCAGCAGCAGCACCGTGAGCAGGAAAAGCGCGTGGTAATAAGCCTCGGTTGGATAAACCAGGTTCCTGCCGAAATTGAACATCCACCATCCATCTCCGGCATCGAAGAGCAGGAAGGAGCGCGGCATTTTAATGTGGTTGAAAAGTCCGAAAACCGCACCGGCCAGGGACAACACGCCGCCGCCCCAAAAGAAACAAACGAACCCGAGCTTCCGCGCCGGCGTGTTCCATCCCACCCATTCCTGATAGAGTTTGGCGGCCACGATAGAGGCGAAAGCCACGGCCGCGAGGTGGAACGCAATCAGCGCCAGATCCGGGCCCAGGCCGATCTTTTGCAGCAATCCCAACAAAAAGATGTGCGGCTGGAAATAGATGGCGGGCGTGCCATAGCCGGCGTACGGGTTGCCATAATTGAGGTGCAATCCCCCCACAAAACATTGGCGCGCATTGGCCACGTAGCAAGGCAGATCGTATTGCACGAAGGCCGTGGGAACCAGCCCCTGCCGCCATGCGCGCAACGCCGTCCACGCCAAGGGAAAGAACGCCGGAAGCCCCAACGACAAAGCCACCAGGAGGGGGATCCGGGGGGCGCGGCTCTGGCGCGAAGGTTCACTTGAGACCAGCTGCGCCGTCGCCTGCATCCTTATTAACCATCGAGCGCGGAGCAATCCGGGATTAGGCCGCAATTTAACTATTTTTGGGGCCCACGCTACACTAGCATCAGCCCCCTGAATGAAGATCTCGGCTGCGATCATCACCTACAATGAGGAGCGCAACATTCCACGAGCCTTGGAAAGTCTGCGGTGCTGCGACGAAGTGGTGGTAGTGGATAGCGGGTCGACGGATCGCACCGTGGAACTGGCCACCAAGCTGGGCGCGCGGGTGATAGACAGTAACTGGCGCGGCTTCGCTGGACAAAAAAATTATGCTTCCAGCCAGTGCGAACACGATTGGGTCTTATCGCTGGATGCGGACGAAGCGCTCAGTGAGGCGCTGGAGGGCGAGATCTGGCAGATCAAGAAGAACGGCCCGGAGTTCGACGCCTACACCATGCCACGCCTGGCGCAGTATCTGGGCCGCTGGATTCTGCACTCGGGCTGGTACCCGGATCGCAAGGTTCGCCTCTTCGACCGGCGGCAGGCGCAGTGGGTGGGCGAATATGTACACGAGTCCGTGGTGGCCCGGGGCAACATCGGCCATTTGAAATCCAACATTCTGCATTTCACCTGCAGCTCGCTGTCCGAACATTTGAAAACTATGGACCGCTACACCACCTTGGCGGCCGAACAGTTAGTGGATCAAAAAACTCCCGTAGGATGGACGCAGGTTGCGGTGAATCCGGCCTGGACATTCTTCAAGACCTACGTTCTGCGGCGCGGATTCATGGACGGCATGGAAGGGCTCACTATCGCGCACATGGCGGCGCTGTACAATTTCTTGAAGTACGCCAAAGCCAAGAACATGAGCCCACGCCGATAGCGCCATGCCGAATGTCAGGACCTTTTCTGAGAGGACCCGCGCTTGATTGAAGCCCTATTGGCCGCGCTCTTCGGCCTGCTCATCGGCAGTTTCCTGAACGTCTGCATCTATCGCATGCCGCGCGATCTGTCGGTGGTGGCGCCGCGCTCGTTTTGCCCGGAATGCAATCAGACCATCGCCTGGTACGATAACATCCCGCTCGTAAGCTATGCGATGCTCGCGGGACGCTGCCGCCGTTGCGGGCATCGCATCCCGCTGCGCTATCCGGTGGTGGAACTGCTCACCGGGGCGCTGTTCTTTTGCTCCTTCCGGTTTCTCGGCACCACCCTGGCGGCGGCCAAGTTCAGCGTCTTCGCGGCCATCATGATCGCGCTGATCTTCTCCGATTTCGAAGAGCACATTTTGCCCGACGAATTCACACTAGGGGGCACGGTGGTGGGTGTGATCTTCGCCGCGTTCGTCCCTATGGGCGCCGGCATCTTCTTCCTGATTTTCATGTCCGCCAAACATCAATGGCTGGTTTCGGTGGGCGATTCAGCGCTGGCCGCGGCGGTTTATTCCGGCGCCCTATGGGTCTTCCGCGCGCTCTACGAAAAGCTCCGCCATCGCGAAGGGATGGGCTTGGGCGATGTGAAAATGGCGGCCATGATCGGCGCTTTCCTGGGGATGCAAAGCGCCCTGCTCGCCTTTATGGTGGGATCGCTGCTGGGCGCCATCGTCGGCCTGTGCTACATCTGGTTCACCGGCAAGGATGCCTCCACCTACGAATTGCCCTTCGGAAGTTTTCTGGGCGTGGCCGCTTTGGGCGTGGGATTCTTCGAAGTGATTTACAACTGGTACAGCCGCCTGGGCGCTTAGCCGTGCCCGCCATTCTCATCTTCGCGATTACATACCTGGTGCTCGCCATCGGCCGGCTGCCCGGCTTTCGCATAGATCGTACGGGCGCGGCCATCATCGGCGCAAGCTTCATGGTGGGCGTGAATGCACTGTCGCTCGACGAAGCCTACCGGGCCATCAACTTCGATACCATCATCCTGCTGTTCGGGATGATGATCGTGGTCGGGAACCTGCAACTTTCGGGCTTTTTTGCGCTGGTGGCGGAGCGCGTGGTGGAGCACGCACATCGCCCACTGGTGCTGCTGATCGCAATTGTCGCGGTAGCGGGCGTTTTCTCGGCTTTCTTCGTGAACGACACCATGTGTCTGGTGCTCACGCCGCTGGTGCTGGAAATCGCGGGGACGCTGCGGCGCAATCCGGTGCCGTATCTGCTGGCGGTGGCTATGGCGGCCAACATCGGAAGCGTGGCCACCATTACCGGAAATCCACAGAACATGATGATCGGAAGTTTTTCCGGGATTCCCTATCGTCATTTTGTGGCGGCGCTGGGGCCGGTGGCCGTGGCCGGGTTGGTGCTAACGGTGGCCGCCGTCTTCCTTGGTTACCGGCGCGAATTCATCACCACGGGAACCGTGTTGGTAGAGAAGCGCGCAGTGCCCGTGGATGGCTGGTTGATGTGGAAATCGATTATCGTCGCACTCGCGATGATCGTTATGTTCTTCGTTGGCTGGCCGGTGCCCAAGGTGGCGATTGTGGCCGGCGCCGTGCTTCTGATCACGCGCCGGGTGCGGCCCGAAAAAGTTTACGAACGAATCGATTGGCCGTTGCTGGTGATGTTCGCGGGGCTGTTCATCGTGATCGCGGGCGTGGAGAAGACTTCGCTTGAAACACAACTGGCCGCCCTGGCCGGACGGCTGCACCTGGACAACACATTCCTGCTTAGCGGATTTGCGGCGGCGCTGTCCAACCTGGTGAGCAACGTGCCGGCCGTGCTGGTGTTTAAGCCTTTCATCGGGCAGCTAGCCGATCCAAAGCGGGCCTGGCTGGTGCTGGCCATGGCGTCGACGCTTGCCGGTAATTTGACCGTCGTCGGATCGGTAGCCAATCTGATCGTGATCCAGCAAGCGCGCGACAAAGTCCGGATCGGCTTCTGGGAATATTTTCGCGTGGGGGCGCCGCTGGCAGTGGCCACCATCGCGCTAGGCGCGGCCTGGATCGCGTG
>DATHNM010000358.1:0-6093 GCA_035486095.1 Bryobacteraceae bacterium | reverse complement strand
GATGTAGTGCACCGATGGCGGAAGGCCGGCGCGATTGTAATCCAACTCAGGCACGCTGGGCACCAGATAAAGCGGCATGCCGGCGAGATACTCATGAACCGGAATGCTGAGAGGCGCAAGGCCGAAGCGAGCCCGCATTTCGTTGCCGGCGCGGCGGAAACCGGCGACGTATTTTTCCGTCAGCAGGCGGGCCGTCCGGCACAGCAGGCGCGTCCACCAGGTTCGCGGCGATGGCAGCCCCAGACCCCAGGGCGGCACGTCGGGGCTGGGTATCATGCAGCCGGGCGCGAAGGAGCAGATCACGCAGGGCACGCCCGTCAGCTCATGCAGCACCAGCGGCGTGCCCCACATGGTGACATCGGAAACCACGACGTCGGCTTTCCAATCGGCCAGGGCAGCCTGCTGGTCTTTTACCTGATCCGGCAGTGTCTTCAGCATCCAGTCCTTCAGCACCGTTGCGCGGGACATCTTCGACCGGCTGATGGGCGAAAATACGGTTGCGTAGACGCTTTCTTCATCCAGATGCTGGAAGGTGTAGAGCGGGAAGCCCTGGCGTTCAATGGCAGCTCTAGCTCGCTCGCCGGTGGAAAATGCGACCTGGTGGCCGCGTTCGGCTAAAGCGCGGGCCAGCGCCACGGTGGGATTGATGTGGCCGGGAAAAGACCAGGTGGTGAAGAGAATCCTCAACCCTTGTTTCCGGTAACGCGCCGGGTCATCTCACGGATCCAGAAACGATCGAACATTTCGCCCGGAAGATAACGCCGCAGGTTGATCAGGAATCGTCCACGCCGCCCGACAAGATAACGGAGATGGGGCTGTTTGGCTTCCAGGATTTCAAAGACCGCTTGGGCGACGTCGGTGGCAGTAACCACTGCCGACTTCACTTCGTTATCGGTAAGCTCTTCCAGCTTTTGAAAAAAGTTATGGTACGGGCTTGCGGCGGACATCGCGCGGCCTGCAATATGGCGATTTCTTCCGAAAAGCTCGGTCTTCACCAGCCCTGGCTCAACCAGGCTCACCTGAACGCCGAACAGCACCATTTCCTGCAACAGACATTCGGCGAATCCTTCCAGCGCGAATTTGCTGGCGCAATAAGCGCTATTGCCGGGCGAGCCCAGCCGTCCGCCGGTGGAGCTCATGACGATAATGCGTCCGCGGCGGGCTTCCCGCATCATGGGCAGCACGGCGCGCGTGAGAGCCATGGTGCCGAACACATTGGATTCGAAAACGCCGCGCACTTCCTGGTCTGACACGTCCTCGAAAAAACCCCGCAAGATAGCGCCCGCGTTGTTCACCAGCCCATATAGGGCGCCGGTGCGGCCGGCTATGGCGGCAACGGCTTTCTCGATACTGGCGGGGTCTGTAATGTCGAGTTGAAGGACGTCCAGTTTCACGTCATGCCTGGCCGCGGCGGCATCCAGCTCCGCGCGCCGGTCAAGGTTTCGCATGCTGGCATAAACGGGATAGCCGTGGCGCGCCAGAAAAACCGCGATCTCAAGCCCGATACCTGAGGACGCGCCTGTAACCAGCACCGCTCCTTTATTCATGGGCGGCAACGTTCAATTTGAGAGACTCTTCATGGCGCTCCGCAAGTTGGTTCTGGATGGCGCGCAGGGCGCCGCGGTTTAGTTTATAGGGCAAGATCATGAGTGTAGCGGCAACCAGCAGAACGCCGGGAACCAATCCATAAGACAATCCGATGTAACCCGCCGCGGCAGGCGCCTGTGGCGCTGCGGCCGGTGCGATGCGTCCAAAAAAGCTGAGCAACAGCCCTGCCAAAACCAGCGCTCCGCCGGACGCTACTTTTTCTCCCAGATTGAGAATGCCGAAATACATTCCCTCGCGCCGCAGCCCGGTGTGAAACTCGTCTTCATCGGCCACATCGGCAACCATGGAAGCCGGGATTACCCAAACCGCGCTGGCGATGACGCCGGCCACAAAATGCCCCAGGATGAGCGGAACGGCGTTGCCGGTGCCAAAGAGATGGCCGTCTCCGATCAGCAAAGTGGCCGAGCAAAGCAGCACTGCCGTACCCAGCGTCGCGGCGATGGACAGCGTGCGTTTCTCGCTGCGTTTCGCCAGCGCCATCCACATAAACACTCCGGCCAGAGCTCCCAGGTAAAACCCGGTTTGGATAGCGCTCAGCGAAGTGCCGGTATGAATTTTCGCGTACCAGGTGAAATATTGGATGGCCAGGCTGGCGTTCAAAACCACCGCCAGGAAAAACACCACGAAGTAGAACCACACGGAGCGGAAGGTTGCATTGCGCATGGCGAGCGCGAATCCGGCGAAGAAGCGCGACGCCGGTTGAGAACCGCGACCGGAGTCTCCTACGGTACGATGGCCGAGCGTCCCTAAGGTGCTCAGCAGCGCGCTCAGCGACATCAGCAGGCCGAAGAGCAGCCCCATGCGCGGGTAGTTGGCGTAGTTCAGCTTGGCGTCCAGACCGCTAGACTTGGTAAACACCAGGAACGAAAACCCGGCGGCTGCCAGCGCTCCCAGCAATCCAAACAGGGCGCGCACGGCGAAGATGATGGTGCGTTCGTCATAATCCGAGCTGAGTTCAGCGCCCAGGCTCAAATAAGGTATGCGGTAAAGCGCGCCCGTCACGCGCACAGCCACCCAGAAAGCAAACAGCCACAGGAAGAGGCCGGTGTGTCCCAAACTGCGGGGCGGGCTGAACAACAGGTAGAAACAGGGACCCAGGGCGATGGCGCCAGGCAGCATGAACGAATGCCTGCGCCCGAACTTGTGACGGCTGCGATCGGACCGGTAGCCGATATAGGGGTCCAGGAAGGCATCCAGCACCAGGCCGCCCGCAATGGCGAATCCCACCAGCGATGCGGGCAAGCCCATCACCGTGTTGTAGAAAAACAGGGTGAATAGCCCGAAGAGCACCATGCTGATGGTGACGGGCATCTCGCCCACCCCATACAGCAATTTCACCGGCAAGCCGCTAACTCGCAGGGAGGGCCCTACCGAAGATGTGGCCGTGGCGCTCATCTCGTTTTATGAACTATCGTAACAGGCCCGATACCAGCGATCTTGCGGCAAATCAGGCACGCGCAGACCATCCATCGGAACTAGGCGGTCCTGCCTTTAGTACTGGACTGTTCGCGTGCAAAGCGATCGAGTATTCTTGGCTGAGCGGCGCTCGGCGCGCGCGAACATGTCCAGATTTCTGCTTACCGTATGGCCGGTGCGAACCCACTTGAATCCTTTCATGTCGGTAGCGCACGCTTTACGCCAGCGCGGGCATGAAGTGGCTTTCTACACCGGCACGGCGGTGCTGGATATCGTTCGCCAACAGGGCTTTCGCTGCTTCCCTTTTCAAGCCGTGGACGACACCCGGGTGGAACAGGCCGTGCGCGGATTGGCCTCACGCAACTGGCGGCCGGACAATTGGCATGAACTGATGCTGGGCACGGTCCCTGAGCAACTGCAAGATTTAGAGGATGTGTGGAAAGCATGGAGCCCCGATGCGGTGCTTTGCGATATCGCAATGTGGGGTCCAATCCTGGTGCTGCACGAATTGAAAAGCGCACCGTTGGCGCTTCTGTCGCACGTGGCTACCTGCCTTTTGCCGGGCGCCGAGAATCCGCTTCCAGGGATGAGATGGCTGCTGAAGGGCGCCGGAGTTGGACCGCTGGCCCCAGCCTTGGCCGGAATCGCGCACTGGGCATCGGCCGGCGTTCCGCGAGCCGCGAACAAGCTGCGGGAAACCTGGGGTTTGCCGCCCTTGTCCGGCACGGTAACCGAATTTACGGGCAGGCTGCCTCTCTACCTGATTCCCGGCACGCCGGCCTTCGATGGAGACCGGCGCGACCTTCCACCGTCGGCGCATTATATAGGTCCGTGCCTGTGGGATAAGGATCGGGATCAACCGCCGCCGGAATGGATCGATAGCGTTCCGCGGGATCTGCCCCGGGTGATTGTGGCGGAAGGGTCCATCTATCCCGAGAAGCCGCTGCTGCTACAGATGGCTGCCCGCGGGCTGGCCAATTTGCCGGTCAACGTGGTTCTGGTAGCGGGCGAAGGGCGATCGCTTGAGAGCTTGAACCTGGGGCCGCTGGCGCCAAATGTCCGCCTGAAGAGTTGGACTCCGCTGAGCGACCTTCTCACCATCGCCGATCTGCTGGTGGCGAACGGCGATTCGGAGACCGCGATGGCATCCATCGAACAAAGGGTTCCCATGGTCTTGGTGCCCATGATTCTGGACCAGCCTGAAATCTCATGGCTGGTCTCGGCCGCCGGCGCTGGACTGAGGATTCCCCGGTGGAAATGTACGCCCCAGCGGCTGGCCGCGGCCGTGGCCCGGGCATTGGCTGAATCGCAGTTTCGCAACAATGCGGCGCGCGTCCAACACGACTTTGCGGAATACTCGGGCGCCGATCAAGCCTGCCGTCTGCTGGAAACACTGACCGCTCAGAATCGCGCGCACCAACGAACGTACTAGCTGTAGTAGCAGTACGCCACGGTACCTCCCCGCTACTGACTCAATAAAGTCAATCCGTTAGCCTGAATTCACGGTGCATTAGGCCGGGAGGATTCGTGAACTTCGTTAGTCCCAAACGTTATTGTTCTGTTCTCATTGTTTCGTTATCGGCGTGTGTCTTTTCGCTGGCTGGAGCGCCTACGCCTCCACCCACCCCACCCACGCCCACTCCTGATCCCGTATTCGCGAATGTGTTCTATGGCGCGGTGAATCCCACTTACGCCAACTACAACACGCCGGTCCTGGTATTCGTGCCCGGCCTGGGCGGCGTGGCGTCTGACTGGTATACCAGCAACGACATGTACGCGTACGCCTACCAATGGGGCTATCGCACGGCCTTCATCAGCCCGAACACGACCAACACGCCGGCTTCGGGAAGCATCCAAAACGACGGCGCGGTACTGAAAAATGTGATCCCGCGAGTGGCCACGGTCTACAACGTGTCGCAGATGTATTTCATCGGCCATTCCAAGGGCGGACTGGATTTGCAGCAAGCCATCGTTGACGGCGGCATTCTCCCGTACGTGAAAGCGCTTTTCACCATTGCTACTCCCAATCAGGGAACCGCATTGGCGGACTGGGCGTTCTCGTCGGCAAGTCAGTCCATTGTTGAGGGGCTGGCACAGAAGTACAACCTCAATCTGAATACGCAGGGCGTGGCGGATATGGAAGTGGGAAACATGGCGGCCTATCGGGCGGCCGTGGATCCGGTGTTCTCGCAGCTGACGAACAAACCGTTCTACTATTTTTCCGGCGATGGCTACTACGATAGCGCCGTCACTTTCGCCACGGGTTCCCTGCTGCTGAAGCTGCTGCCGGGGAGCGATCAGAATTCGCAGAACGACGGGCTGGTCACGGTTGCCGAATCTCAGCTTTCGCCTGAATATTCCAATCAGCTGGGCGTCATCCAGGCGGACCACTTCAAGATGAACCAGGGCAACAAATCGTTCTTCAAGATTCGCGGCCGCATCGAAGCGCTGGAAACGGATACCGATGAGTTCAAGCGGATCGCGGTAAACGGCCTGGCGAAATTCGGCGGCAGCGCTCACAACACATGGATCTGGTCAGCCAAATGGTTTAACAACAAACTCTACATCGGAACGGGCCGGGAAGAGCTGTGCCTGACGCTGCTTACCTCCGATGTTCGCGCCGGAACTCATGCCTACGCCTCCGCCATCAAGGGAGACCAATGCCCCGATGAAGTAACCATGGCGCAATCCCTGGCGGCGGAAATCTGGGAGTATACACCCTCTACGAACACTTGGCGAATGGCTTATCAATCCCCGTCCACTATTCCCATCAATGTGAACGGCACCGCGGTTATGACGGCCCTGGATGTGGGCTACCGCGGCATGGTGGTCTATACGGAGAGCGATGGCACGCAAGCCCTGTATGTTGGATCCGTCACTTCCGGCGGCGCATACGAGCCTGCGCCGTTCCAGCCCAACGGTTGGCCGGGGCCGCGCATCCTGCGAACCACCGACGGCGTGCATTGGGCGCCGATTCCCCAGGATGCGGGAACTTTCTTCGGCAATATCGGCAACTATTTTCTGAACGCGTCCAGCAAAGTAAGATCGTTCCGTTCGCTCACACAATTC
>DATHNM010000357.1:0-19912 GCA_035486095.1 Bryobacteraceae bacterium | reverse complement strand
CAGCATTCGATCCACATATCCGCGATCACGCCTTCTTGAGCGAGTTCGCGGATACAGCAGCGTGTGGCAGCGGTCCGCGGGCCAAAAGAGGCACATGGTGGAAAGCGCACGGACCCAGTATCTCAGCGCGCTTGGACGGTGTGGGCGCTCGACGGCGCTGTGGCCGTGGTTGCCGGCGAGATCATATCGCTATTACCCGATCCTCCCACCCCGCCACGGCGCTCTCATCGATTGGCTGAATCGCGTCAGGATCGATTGTCCCGTTGGAGGTTCGACGGAAAGATCGCTGCCACGGCCCTGGTGGCGCGAATGCCCTTAGTCCACAACAACGCGGCGGATTTCGAAGCGGTACGAAGCGCCATCGAGCGATCGCCGGCCCGTTTCCCCAGCCTGGGCCCGCTGGAGTTGATACGCTGCGCTTCTCTGATTTAAAGGGCGCCTTGCGCGGGACCCGGCGTTCTGCATATACTGGGTCTTCATGCGTGGTCGCGCCTACAACTCGTTTCGATTTTGGTACTGGTTTAGCGCCTGAATCGGGGCGAGTGGCGTTGGCTTAAGCAAGTGCAGTTATAGAAAAGCAACCCACTCGAAAGAGTGGGTTTTTTGTTTTGAGCGCACAGCGCGGAACGCGCTCGAATAGAGAAACGAATCATCGCGGTCCGCGGCGTTGTGCGCGATGTTTACTGAGGAGACAGAACATGATCATCTCGATGAAGCTTCACTCGACGAAAGAGGAGATCGAGCAAGTGTGTGAGCGCATCCGGGATTTCGGTTACAAGATTCACGCCATTGAGGGCGAAGAGCGCGTGGTGATTGGCGCGGTGGGCACCGGCGACACCACGGTATGCCTGGAGTCCGTGGAGGCCATGCCGCAGGTGGAAAAGGCGGTGCGCATCTCGGCGCCCTACAAGTTCGTGAGCAAGGAATACCGGACGGAGCGCACGCGGATTCGCGTGGACGATTGCGAGATCGGCGGCGACGAGTTCATCGTGATGGCCGGGCCGTGCTCGGTGGAATCGGAAAAGCAAATCATGCAAGCGGCCGAGGGCGTGGCCCGCGCTGGCGCGAAATTGCTGCGCGGCGGGGCGTTTAAGCCGCGCACTTCGCCCTACGATTTCCAGGGCCTGGAGGAAGAAGGTCTGAAGTTGCTGGCTAAAGCCAAACGAGCCACGGGTCTGGGCATCATCACGGAAGTAATGAGCGATCGCGACGTGGATCTGGTGGCCGAATACGCCGACATCCTGCAAATCGGCGCGCGCAACATGCAGAATTTCGCGTTACTGAAGACGCTGGGCAAGTGCAACCGGCCGGTGCTGTTGAAGCGCGGCATGAGTTCCACCATCAAGGAATTGCTGATGTCCGCCGAGTACGTGGTGGCGCACGGGAATCCGAACGTGATTCTGTGCGAACGAGGTATCCGGACGTTTGAGACTGTAACGCGCAACACGTGCGACATCGCGGCCGTGGCCGCGCTCAGCGAGCTGACGCATCTGCCGGTAATTCTGGATCCCAGCCACGCCACCGGGAAGCGCAGCCTGGTGCCTGCATTGGCGCGCGCCGGCGTTGCCATTGGAGCCGATGGCCTGATTATAGAAGTGCATCCCGCGCCTGAAAAGGCGGTCAGCGATGGAGCCCAGTCCTTGGACATTCCTCAGTTCCAGGCCATGATGCGGTCGCTGAAGCCCTATATCGATCTGTGGAAGGAATCGCGCGTGGCAGAGACCGTCGCGGCGGTGTAATCTGCCCGCTGCTACGGCGCGTCCGCGGTTCGCGAAGCTGATTGCGCTGTTGCTGTTGGCCGGCGCCCTGGTTGCCGCCGGCGTCTATTGGTTTCATGGGCGAAGATCGGCGCGTCCCGCCGATCTGGTGGTCTACCTTCCTACCGCTAACGCCAGCGTGATCTACATCGACGTGGACGCGCTGCGGCGAGCGGGAATCCTCGGCATGCTGGCCGGCTCAAAGACCGCCGAAGAGCCGGACTACCGGCAGTTCGTGCAAGAAACCAAATTCGACTACCGCCAGGATCTGAATGCCGTAGCAGCCGCGCTCAAGGACGGCCGCATTTATTTCGCGCTGCACGGGCGCTTTCATTGGAGCAATCTGCGCGACTATGCGCTGCGGCAGAACGGATCCTGCCACAACGATTTTTGCGTGCTGTCGGGCAGCCAGCCCAATCGGCGTATTTCGTTTTATCCGCTCAAGTCCGACGTGTTGGCGATGGCGGTTGGTCCCGATGACTTCGGTGCTTATCAGGTCGCAAAGGAATCGGGCAAGCTGTCGCTGCCCACGCCCCAGGAGCCAGTGTGGGCGCTGATCCCGGCAGTCTCGCTACAAAGCATGGATGCGCTGCCTGCGGCTGCGAAAGCGTATTTGCCGGCACTGAAGGGCGCGGAACAAATTGTATTTAGCATCGGCGCAACTCCAACTCAGCAATTGCAGCTTGGCTTGCACGTTACTTGCACGGATGTGCCCGCTGCCGCGGCGCTGCTCACACAGTTTGAAACAGTCACAAAAGCGCTGCGCGATCTGGTGGCTCAACAGCATCAAAAACCCGATCCGGCCGATTTGAGCGCGGCACTGGCGACGGGAAGTTTTCGACGCGATGACCGTCAAGTATTCGCCACTTGGCCCATCCCCAAGCCTTTCGTGGACGCGATTACCGGAAGCATTCGTTAGAGATGGCGGCGTACTAGGACCATCGTAACTAGGCGGCCCCATCGGCGGATGCGAAAATAGGATCGTTGACCCGCAGGAAACTCCTTTCTTTCATCCCGATGGCTGGTTGTGCGCCCGCCTACGCGTTTGGCGTAGAGCCGAACTGGCTGGAGCGCACTACCGTTCGCGTGAAACTGCCGTGCAGAAGCCTCACCAGCGGCGTGCGGATTTTGCAATTATCGGATTTTCACGCCTCGCCGGTGGTTCCTTTTTCTCTGATCGAGAATTCCGTGGAACTGGGCCTGGCGGCCAAACCCGACGTGATCTGCCTGACGGGCGACTTCGTCACCGATGCCACGCCGTTTGACCATGCCGAGTATGGGCGCATTCTGCGGCGATTATCGAGCGCGGCCCCGGTGTTCGCAAGCCTGGGCAATCATGATGGCGGCCGCTGGGCAGCCTCGGTGGGCGGTCTCAAGGACAGCAATGTGATTCGAGCGCTGCTGGCCGCTGCCGGCGTTCCGCTGCTGCACAATCGTTCCGAAACAGTTCGCGTGCGCGGCCAAGCCATTCGATTTGCCGGAGTGCCGGATCTTTGGAGCGAGCCGGTGGACGGCGATGCCGCGTTCGCGAATATCTCAGCGGACGACCCGGCCATTCTTCTGGCGCACAATCCCGACACCAAGGACATATTGGCCGATCGGCCATGGGATCTCATGTTGAGCGGCCACACGCACGGTGGACAAGTGGTGTTGCCCATCGTGGGCGAACGCTTCGTTCCGGTTCGCGATAAGCGCTTCATCGCCGGCCTCAAGCAGTGGAACGGCCGCCAGGTCTACATTACGCGCGGCGTTGGAAATATCGACGGCGTGCGCGTGAACTGCCGTCCCGAAGTTACGATCTTAGACTTGGCCAGCTAGCTATCTTCGGGTCTGCTCGCCTTCTTCCACCATCCGCTTCACGCGGTCCAGTTCCTTCCGCAAATTCTTTTCGCGCAGAGCGATCGAGATCACGTAACCGATCACGATCAGCCAGGCGACCGTAAAGCCAAAAAACATGAACGTGTAGTTTTGTGGGCTCATCGCTTCTCCCTAAAACGCATGCGCATGCCGGCGCAGCGCGTCGATCTCCAGCTTCATGGTTTCCTGTCGCGTCCGGATCAGGATCAAAGCCGTCGCCAGCATCAAGAGTGCCAGAAAATTCCACCACAGCGGCGCTTCCATGCCAGGCGCCATCCCACCGCCGCCGCGGATTTCCAAAACCGGGCCGGGATGCTGCGTCCGGAACCATTCAATGGACTTCCATACCAGCACGATATCCACGCACGCGAAGATGGACAACACCGCGGACAGGCGGGCGCGCGCCGTGGGATCGTCGATGGCGCGCCGCAGCATGAAATACCCCACGTAAATCAGCCAGCACACAAAAAACGAAGTAAGGCGCGGATCCCAGGTCCACCAGATGCCCCAGATGATGCGGCCCCAAATGCTGCCGGTGCACAGCGTGATGCTGGCAAGGGCCAATGAGACTTCATTGACGGAGGCGGCGATGGAATCGAATCGAAGATCCTTGGTAACCAGGTATCCGATGGCCGAAAACATAGCGATGTAGAAGCCGGTGAAGGATGTGATGGCGGCCGGCACGTGAAAATAGATGATGCGAAAGATGGCGCCCTGGTTCGCTTCGTCGGGAACCTGCAGGAAGATGCGATACAGATTCCAAGCCAGAATCAGGCCCGCGACCGCTGTGAGAGTCACAATTATTTTCAGACGCATCGTTTTACCCCACCAGAACAATTTCTACCAAAGCCAGCGACAAAATAGTGAAGATGACGTTGAACGCCACCAGAATACGGAACCAGATCATGTTCTCGGCCAGCGAACCGCCGTTAATCAGCACCCGGCTGAGTTCTATGGCCCCCACCAGCGCGGGAATCAGCATGGGATACACCAGCGTTGGCAGCATCAGCTCGCGCAGCCGTAAATTCACGGTCATGGCGCTGAACAACGTTCCGATCACCGTGATGCCCCAGGTTCCCAGCAGCATCACCAAAAACAATAGCGCCAGCCGTTGTGGCAATCGAACATTATAGAAAATGGCGAAGACCGGCAGGCTGATGCATTCCACGACGATGATCAGCACATAATTGGCCACGCATTTTCCAAAAAATAGCTGAGCCCCGCTCACGGGCGAAGCCAGCAGCGCGTCTAAACAATCATTCACCAGTTCGCGGGCAAAACTGCGGTTGAGGATAAGCGTGCCCGCGAAGGTAAACACCAGCCACAGCAGTCCGCCCGCTATGTCGCGGATCTGCTCCGGTTCCAAATCGAAAGCGAAACTGAAAAGCAGCAGGATCACAAGCGCGAAAGACACGGAGGCATTCACGGCTTCCTTGCCGCGGATTTCCGAGCGCAGATCTTTGGCCGCGATCGCCCATGTCTGCCGCAGAAACCTCATGCTTCCCCGTAGTGACGATACAGCCAGCCGGGATCTTCCAACATTTCCCAGGTGCGGGGGCCGCGATAGGCGAGTTTGCCGCGATTGATGAGCGCCACGTCGGTGGCCAGTTCCAGCGCTTCCCTCAGTTGATGAGTAGACATGATGATGGTGCGGCCCTCGGCCAGCGCGGATTTCAGCAGGTCTTGCAGCACCGCAATCGCGCGATCGTCCAGCGCCGTGAAAGGCTCGTCCAGCAGCAACAGCGAAGGCTGATGCAGAAAACAGCGCGCGATGGCCAGCCGCTGGCGCATGCCGCGAGAAAACTCGCGCACCAGACCGTCGCGCACCCGGTCCAGCCCGGTTCGCTCCAGCCATTCCGTCGCGGTTCTTCGCGGATCATCCAGGCCATAAAGCTGGCCGAACATATTCAAATTCTCGAATGCCGAAAGCTCTTCATAGACCCCGATGCCATGCCCCAGGATGCCAATGCGCTGCCGGGTGCTGCCGGCACGTGCATCCTTGCCCAGAATTGAGACGCGCCCACGCGCCGCTTTCGACAGACCGCCCACAATGCGCAGCAGCGTGGTTTTCCCGGCGCCGTTGCGGCCCAGCAGCGCCAGGCACGCGCCGCCATCCACCTGGAACGAAATATCGCGCAGCGCCGGATAGTCGCCGTAATATTTCCACACGCCTTCGATGTTTACAGCCGCGGAAGACACCGCGCTCGGTGGCATGATTCCACTCTACGTCTTCGACGGTGCAGCCGCGATGCGTATTCCCAGTTCCTTCAACACCCGATCAGAAACGGTGGAGGGGGCGTCGCTCATCAGATCCGTGGCACGCGCCGTTTTGGGGAACGGAATCACTTCGCGAATGGAGGTCTCGCCCGCCAGGATCATCACCAGGCGGTCCAGGCCCAGCGCGATTCCACCATGCGGCGGCGCGCCATATTCCAGCGCCTCCAGCAAAAAGCCGAAGCGTTTCTTGGCTTCTTCGTCCGAGAATCCCAGCGCCGAGAAAACCTTGGCCTGTATATCGCGGCGATGAATACGGATAGATCCCGAACCAAGTTCGGTTCCATTCAGCACCACGTCATACGATTTAGCGCGGCAGCGCGCCGGGTCGCTGGTGAGCTTGTCGATATCGTCATCGTGCACCGAAGTGAAGGGATGGTGCGCCGCATACCAGCGGTTCTCTTCCGCATCCCATTCGAACATGGGAAAATCGACCACCCAGAGCGGCTTGAAATTCATCGGATCCAGAAGCTTGTGGCGATCGTTATACTTTTGACCCGCAAACAAACGCAGCGCCCCGCAGGCCTGGTAAAAGGTCTCTTCCGGACGCTGGCCCTGCGGCGGCCCGGGCCAACCGGCAATCAGCAGCAAATCGTCATCGGCAGCACCTGAGGCGGCACGCGCCTGTTCCACCAGTTTCGCATCCAGCTTTTTCAGATCGTCATAAACGCGCAGGCCGCGCTCGGTTCCGTATTCTTTCAGCTCGTCGCGCTCTTTGCGGCTCAGCGCGCCCGTCTTGGGAATATGAATAGCCACCGGAGGAAACGTTAAGCCCAGCTGCCAGGTCTCTCCGTCCAGCACATGAAACGGGGGCAGGCGCAAGTCGGGCTTGTCGATGCCATAAGACCGCATGGCCTGTGCATAGGTAAGCCGCGGAAATTCGCTGGGGACCTCAAAACCGGCCACTTCGAACACCCGTTTCAGCATCGGCTCCACAACTTCGTAGACCCGCTCCTGCTGGGGAAACGACATCTCCAGATCGATCTGGGTGAATTCCGGCTGCCGGTCGGCCCGCAAATCTTCGTCGCGGAAGCAGCGCACAATCTGAAAATATTTCTCGTAGCCGCTCACCATCAGCAGTTGTTTATAAATCTGCGGCGATTGCGGCAGGGCGTAGAACGAACCCGGCTGCACGCGGCTGGGGACCAGATAATCGCGCGCGCCCTCCGGCGTGGACTTGCCCATGAAGGGCGTTTCGATTTCGAGAAAGCCCTGGCCGTACAAAAACTCGCGCACCGCGAAGCTGATTTTCGATCGCAGCATGATGTTGCGCTGCATATGTGGGCGGCGCAGATCCACATAACGGTATTTCAGGCGCGCGTCTTCCTTCACGTCCACGGTTTCCTCCATCGGGAACGGAGGCGTGCGCGATTCGTTCAGGATCCACAGCCGGGTTGCGACTAACTCCACCTCGCCGGTGTCGAGCGCGGCATTGATGGTTTCAGCGGCGCGCTTGGCAACCGTGCCTTGCACCGCGATCACGTATTCCGAACCCAGCATTTCTGCCTTGGCGTGCAATTCGGCGCCGGCGTCGGCATGAAACACAATTTGGGTAACGCCATCCCGGTCGCGCAGATGCACGAAGAGCACTCCGCCCAAATCGCGCCGGCGATGCACCCACCCCATCAGCAGCGCGGTTTTCCCCACGTCGGCGGCGCGCAACTGCCCGCAGCTATGCGTCCGGCGCAGCTCGCCCAAGAAATCTAACGGTACTTGCTCAGGCATTCCTTCACCTTTTCGAGGAGCAATTCACGACCAATTTGCACTTGCACCTGGCTCTCCATGTCCTTCATTGATATTTCACCCGCCGCGGTCTCGCTCTCGCCACAAATCAAAGCCAGCCGCGCATTCAGTTTGTTCGCAATCTCGAACACCCTCTTTAATTTTCCCTCGGCCACTTCCACGCGGATGCCTTGCCCACGCAATTCGGCGGCAGCATCCACAGCGGCCCGCCGCGTCGCATCTCCGGCGGTGAACGTGACTATCACCAGCGGATCTTCCTTCACCGGCGAGGTGGCCTCCAGGCTCATCACCAGCCGGTCTTCGCCGATGGAAAACCCGATGCCCGGTGAATGCACGCGCGAGCCCAGCGATTCCGCCAAGCCATCGTAACGCCCGCCGCCCAGCACCGAATTCTGCGCGCCCAACGAGCCATGCACAATCTCAAACGTGGTGCGCATGTAATAATCCAGCCCGCGCACCATGCGCGGCCGGACCTCGTAGGAAATTCCGCGGTCGTCCAAATGCGATTTCACCGCGTTGAAATGCGTTCGGCATGGTTCGCACAAATGATCCTGGATAGACGGCAGCGCGTTGATGATGGCCTGATCCTCAGGCACTTTGCAATCCAGCACGCGCAGCGGGTTGGTTTCGGCGCGCCGTTGGCAATCGTCACACAGTTGCGCGGCCACATCCAGCAGCTTTTCCTTCAGCAGCGCCACGTACTGCGGGCGGCAGTTCTGATCGCCCACTGAATTGACCAGAAGTTGAAAACCTTCGAGGCCCGCCCGGCGCAACAGATCGATCACCATCTCGATTACTTCGGCATCCACCGATGGCGATTCCGATCCGATCGCCTCCGCTCCAATTTGCGAAAACTGCCGGTAGCGCCCCTTCTGCGGCCGCTCGCGCCGGAACATCGGTCCAATGTAGTAGAGCTTCTGTAGTCCCGGCTTTTGGTCCAGGCGGTGCTCGATATAGGCCCGCATCACCGACGCCGTGGCTTCCGGCCGCAGCGTGAGCGAACTGCCGTCGCGATCCTCGAAGGTGTACATCTCTTTGCTGACGATGTCGGTCTCCTGGCCCACGCCGCGCGCGAATAGAGCCGTTTCTTCCAGAATCGGGGTGCGGATCTCCTGATAGTTATAGATTCGAAACACATCGCGTGCAATGGCTTCCACCTGGTTCCAGACCGCGCTGGAGGGGGGAAGGATATCGCGAGTGCCTTTGACTGCCTTGATCATTAGTTTAGGTTGTGCGGCGGGCGCGCGGTTCAGAAATTCTACCGAACCCGGCCGTCAGGGAGCGGCCTTCTCAAGCCGGCTCGTCCCGGTAAACTCGAGCCGCCTCCACATAACGGTCGGTATTCTGACGAAATCGCTCGCGCTCTTCTTCGGTAACGGAGCGCTTCACTTTGGCCGGCACCCCCATCACCATGCTCAGGGGCGGAATGTCGGCGCCTTCGGGCACCACTGCGCCCGCCGCGATCACCGAACCTTTTCCGATTTTCGCGCCATTCAAAATCACGGCGGCGATTCCAATCAAGCACTCATCCTCTATGGTGCACCCATGCAGCATCACCAGGTGCCCGGCCGTAACCCGGTTGCCAATGAGCAAAGGAAACCCGGCGTCGCAATGCAACACCGAATTGTCCTGAATGTTGCTATCGTCGCCAATACGAATTGCATTCACATCGCCGCGCGCAGTAACATTCGGCCAGATACTGGAGCGTTCGCCCACCACGACGTCTCCAATCACCTGCGCGCTCTGATCGATGTAAGCAGAAGCGGCGATCCTGGGGACGATGCCGCGATAGGCACGAATCATGACTGCGGTTTAAGTTTAAATCGTAGCACACGGGCCCGCGCCGATCGTGCCCGCAAATACAATCGAAACTTACCTTGCCGTCCGGCGATCTCTAAGACAGCGGATCTAAGAGTGCAGAAACGACTTTTGCTCTTTCGCCACGCGTTCCCATCTGCCAGAATGGGCATGAACGCTATTGGCAACGTTTCAATCGGAGAGTCATAAGATGCAATTGCGCGTGCTCGCATTTGTATTGGCCGGAGGTAAAGGCACTCGCCTCTACCCGCTAACCAAGGAGCGGGCGAAGCCTGCCGTTCCCTTCGGGGGTCGATACCGGATCGTGGATTTCGTTCTTAGCAACCTGATTAACTCAGGCATCTATTCCATTTACGTGCTGGTGCAGTTCAAGAGCCAGTCTTTGCTGGAGCACCTGCGCGAAGGCTGGGAAGCCTCCAGCCTGCTGCGGAACCATTTCATCATTCCGGTTCCGGCGCAGATGCGCTCGGCCGGGGAAGACTGGTACCGCGGCACGGCCGACGCCATTTACCAGAACATCAACCTGATTGAACAGGCCGAGCCCCACGTGGTGGCCATCTTTGGCGCCGATCATATCTATCGCATGAACATTCGCGAAATGATCGAGTTTCATATTGATCGCGGCGCGCAGGTTACAGTCTCGTCCATACCGGTCGAAAAGGAACAGGCCTCCGAGTTCGGCGTGGTGGAAACGCGCGAAGACGGCCTGATCTGCGGCTTCCACGAGAAGAAACCCGACGCCCCCACCATGCCGGGCGATCCCAACCGGGTCTATGCATCCATGGGCAACTATTTGTTCTCCACCAAGCTGCTGTTGGATGAACTACGAGCCGATGGCGAAAAGGAAAGCAGCTCGCACGATTTTGGACGCGACATTCTTCCCGGACTAATTGGCCGGGCCGACATGTACGCCTACGATTTCCAGACCAATCGCATCCCCGGAGACCCGCCGGGAGCGCCGGTCTACTGGCGTGATGTGGGGACGCTGGACGCCTTCTTCGACGCAAACATGGACCTGCGCTCGGTTTCGCCGGAGTTAAATCTTTACAATCGCCAGTGGCCGCTGCGCACCGCCGGATATTTCGACGCCCCGGCGAAGTTCATCTTCGATAGCGACGGACGCCGCGGCGAAGCTCTGGATTCCATTGTCTCCGGCGGAAGTATCTTGTCTGGAGGCTTGGTTCGGACTTCCGTGATCGGCCGGGCAGTGCGCGTGCACTCCCACGCCAGCGTGGAAGACTCCATTATTTTCGACAACTGCGACATCGGACGCCGCGCCCGTGTCCGCCGGGCCATTCTCGATAAGAACGTGCGCGTCCCCCCGGACACCTCTATTGGGTTTGACCTGGAACGCGATCGGCAGCTCTATCACGTCACCGAAAGCGGCATCGTGGTGGTGGAAGGCTACCGGTCGCCTGTGGATATCGCCAGCATGAATCTGTAAGTGGCTGATTTCATGATTGGTTGCTGGAGCAGCCGAGGATTGTCCCGATGCTAAAAAAGATCCATGTAACCGGTTACTTAGGTTTGGTGTCGAACAACTGAGATGATGTCTACAGTTGCAAACCCAATCGAAGAGACTACTGCAGTTTTGAACGGCGTACCAGCTGCTGAAATTCGCTCGCAACTTGATCTTATTCTTCGCAGCCGCGCATTCATACAATCCCATCGCATCCGCCGTTTTCTGCAATTTGTGGTCGAAGAAAGTCTTCTGGGCCAGCCGCATCGGCTCAAGGAGTACCTTATAGGGCTCGAGGTGTTTGACCGGCGGGAGGCATTTGACCCGCGGGTAGACTCGATTGTCCGCGTGGAAGCGCGCCGCTTGCGCTACAAACTAGACGAATATTACCGCAGCGAAGGGCGTGAAGACGGCATACGTATTGTCTTGCGCAAGGGCAGCTACGTTCCCATTTTCGAATATCGCAGCGCGGCCAACGGCGTCAGCCCCACCTCGCCCCGCCGCAGCATGGAGATCGCGCTTGTTTCGCTGATCAATGCTACATCGGAAGCCGGCGCCGCCGAACAGGGCGCGGCGGCCGAGGAGATTCAGCGCCGCCTGGCTCACGTGCTGATCAAAGAAGGCTGCTTCCAGGTGGTGGTGAAGTCGCAGGCCATGCACGCGCCCAATGGCGATGCGGTGCCCAACGAGAACCCGCTCCCCAGCAGCAGTTCGGACTATGTGGTTGAAGGCAGCATGGAGTTCCAGGAAAACGGTTTCCGCCTCCTGCTGCAGTTGCAGCAAAGCGTGGATGGTTCCTATATCTGGTCCGAGACTGCTGATGGCCGGATGCAGGATCTTTCCTGTATCGATCAGCTGGCGCAGCAGTTAGTGCGCGACTTGGCCGCTCCCTCTAGAGAAGGCCCGGTTGCCCGCCGGCAATCGGAACGCAAGGAAAGCTGCGACGCCTATTTGCAGGGCCGATACCACTGGAAACTGGGCACCCCTGACAGCATTCGCAACAGCATCGCGTTCTTTACCAAAGCGGTGGAATCCGATTCGAACTACGCGGCGGCCTGGGCTGCGCTCTCTGAAGCGCTGCTGGTCAGCTCCGTTTTTGGGTTGCTGCCGCCCAGCGATTCCGACTCCCGGATGAAGGAAGCGGCGCTCAAGGCCACCTCGCTTAATCCCTCGCTGCCTGAGGCGCACGTCGCGTTGGGCGCCGTCCTGTCGCTGCTGGATTGGGACTGGGCTGCCGGTGAAGAGGAATTGCAGAAAAGCATTCAGTTGGATAAGAGCGACGCGGTTGCTCACCTGGCGTACGGAATTCAACTGGCTTGCCGCGGATCGCAGGATTCGGCCATCGCGGAAGTGGAGCGGGCGCTCGAGGGAGATCCCGCGTCGTTATTCCCCAACTTCGTTTTGGGCTGGATGTATGGCATTTGCCGCCGCTATGACGAGGCCATCGCCCAGCACACGCTGGTTTCGCGCCTGGCCACCGACTACGGCTTGCCGCATCTCGGGTTGGGTATGGCCTACGCAGGCAAGGGCCAATTCACCGATGCCATCGCGCATCTTACCAATGCGTCGCAAATGAAATGCGGATCCCTGTTGCACGGCCAGATGGGCTATTGCTATGCAATGGCCGGCCGCCGCGACGAAGCGCAGCGGGAGATTGGAATCCTGAAGGCACGCGCGGAGACTAGCTACGTATCGCCCATGAGTTTCGCGGCCATTTACGCGGGCTTGGGCGACACCACCGAAGCGCTGGTTCATCTGGAGCGCGCGGTGGAGGCTCGCGATACGTCGCTGCCGGTGCATCTGTTGAGCGCCGAGTTCGACCGATTGCGCAGTCATCCCCACTTCCAGGACCTGCGCGCCCGCATCGGGCTGCTACAGGCCGAGTTCGCCCACGGCGGCCTGTAACGCACTCCAGCGCCGCGTTCACCATGATGTGAACGCTTGCGGACCTGATAAAATAGCGTCATCAGCGTGGATCAGATCGGCCGATACCGAATTGTGGATGAGCTCGGCCGTGGAGCGACCGGGGTGGTTTACCGCGCCCAGGACCCCGCCATCGGCCGCATCATCGCCATCAAGACCATCCGGCTGTCCGATTTTACCGACGAAACCGAACGCGAACGCCTGCGGGAGCGCCTGTTTCGCGAAGCCCAGTCGGCCGGGATGCTTTCCCATCCCAACATCGTCACCATCTACGACATCGCCGAAGAGAACGGGCTGGCCTATATCTTCATGGAATGCGTGGAGGGTCCGTCGCTCGAAAAAGTTCTGAACGGCGTGGAGCCCATCCCCAGTGAAAACGCGCTTTCGATCCTGCAGCAGACCGCCCAGGCGCTGGATTACGCGCATCAAAAAGGCATCGTCCACCGCGATATCAAACCCGCCAACATTTTGATCCACGAGCGCACGCACGCCAAGATCACCGACTTCGGCGTGGCCAAAATCATGTCCCAGCAGATGACCCAGAGCGGCGTCATGATGGGGACCCCCAATTACATGTCGCCCGAACAGGTGCAGGGGCACGCCGTGGATGGGCGCGCCGATCAATTCTCCCTGGCCGTAATCGCATACGAGATGTTGACCGGCGAGAAGCCGTTTTTGGCCGATCAACTTCCGGCCCTGCTATTCCGCATCGTGCGCGAGGATCCCGTGCCCCCGCAGCGTCTGAACCCCACCATCGGCCCGCAGGTGGAAACGGTGCTGAAAAAGGCGCTCGCCAAGAGCGCGAACGATCGCTATGCCAGCTGCGTCCAGTTTGTGGATGCCCTCGCGGGCGCACTCCAGAACAGCCCCGGCTGGCACGCCTTGCCACGCAGCAGCGCCCACAGCATGCCCACCATAGGCGCGGCGGCGATGCTGGCGAAACCTGCGCTGCGTCCGGCCCAGCCGCCGCCAGCCGAACTCCCGGCCGCGCGCGGCATGCAGGTGGACCCCCCCTTGTTCCTTCACTCCCAGCCTGCGCGCAATGAAGAGACGGAGTCACGCAGCCCCGTGCTGCGCAGCCTGGTCTGGATGCTGGTGGGAATCGGATTGGTGGGTTTGGTCTTGTACGGAGCGCAGAGATATTTGTTCAACCGCAATTCCGAACAGGCCACAACAGATTCTCAGACCAGCGGAACGCCGGCGGCTGACAATTCGGCAACGAAACCCAGCCCGGTGGGCCAATCCAACTCCGCCGGCGATAGCGCGAAATCGGCTCCGCAGCCCCAGGCCCCGGAAACCACGGCGCCCGAGACTTCAGCGCCGGCCCAAACTTCTCCGCCTTCTCAAACTTCTCCAACTCCTCCGGCGGACACAGCCAAGCCTGCTCCCGCGCCCCAGCAGGAAGCAGAAGCGCACAGCGCGCGTCCCAATGCATCACCGGCGCCCGCTCCCGCAATCGCCGCGAAATCGGGGGCAGAACAGAGCGTGCAATTCCTGAGCGAGCCGCCGGGCGCGGAGGCCACCGTGGATGGCAATTCATCGTTGGCCTGCAAAACGCCGTGCATGCTGGCGCTCAGCGGCGGCCGGCATGCGGTGACCATACAACTCGCCGGATATCGGCCGTATCCCCGGGTGTTTAATGTACCCCAGGACGGCGATCTCTTCCTCAAACTAAGCAAGGCCTCAGGCACCCTGAGCATCACGTCGGAGCCTCCCGGCGCGACCATCGAAGTAGATGGGACCACGGAGGGCAAGCGAACTCCGGCGGTGTTCAATCTCTCGCCCGGTATGTATCACGTCAAGGTGTCCCGCAGCGGGGCGTTCATCGATTTTGATGTCCAGGTCCGCGACGGCGAGTTTATCAACAAGCGCGTCGATTTCTAGCTCCCGCACTGCGCTTACTCCGCGATTCAGCCTTTCTCACATTCCTTTACTTCGGTCCGATAAGGACTCAAGTACCCAAGCAAACCAAGCAAAATGTCCTGCGCGGGTCGAAAGGAATCTTTTCAATGTTTGCAAACAGAATCTCGGCACTTCCATTGGCGATGCTCGCGCTCGCGCTTTGCGGCGGTGGCTTGTACGCTACTACACCGGCTTCTCCCCTGGTTCCCACCTTCACGCCCACCGGCGCCGTTTCGCTGAGCTACCAACTGCCGGGCACGCCAGGTTCGAGCACCGGAGTGAGTCTGGCGACAGCCGCAGTGGCGACGGCTCCTGCCACGAGTACGTTTTATACCATCGATCCGACTACGGTGCCCTTTTGGCTGTCGGTGAGCGTTTCCACCGGCACTGTTGTCAGTCCCATAACAGCGGGGACGGTGGTGGGCACGCCCTCGACGTTTAGTCTAGTGGCTAGCGGGGTGGCCGCTTCGCTCGGAGCAGGTATCTATAACGCAACCGTGCAAGTGGATGTAATTGGTTTTTTGCCCTTGAATATTCCGGTCACACTGTTGGTTAAGGCTCCCGCGGCGACGCTCACGGCTACGGGAGGCACCGCACTGGGCGCCGAGACCTGGGCCGTAGGCTCAACCCAAGTCCCCTTCACGTTTACCCTGGCCTCGAATAGCGTGCCCATCTCCTATACCACCACGCTTTCTTCCCTTGCCAGCACAGGAACCACGGTGGCCAGCGGCATCAGCATCACCCCCACCAGTGGCCTGGTCTACACCTGGGGAACTCTGTTGTCCGTCACGCTCAGTCCGCTGGTTTATGCCGAGGCCCATGCCGGCGACGTTCTCACCGCCACAGTGACAGTCAATTATGAGGGCACCACCATGCCGATAGCGCTCCAACTGACCGTGACACCTCCGGTGGCAGCCATTACCAGCTTGTACCCCACCGCCACCCCAGTGGACACAACGTCTACCGACGTGGTCAACGTGGTCATCAGCGGTACCGGCTTTGTGTCCAGCGGAACCGGCCAAATTACCCAGGTCTGGGCCAATGCCACCACCCAACTGACCACCGGAACTGGACTGGTGGTGAACGTGGTGAACAGCACCACCATCACGCTCGCCATCACGGTTGGAACCACCGCTTATTTCTCCGCCGCCGGCACTCCTCTCACGCTGGCCGTCATTAACCCGAATGGTGGAACTCCCGCGGCGCCCACTACCGGCTCAGGCGTAGCCAATCTGGCGGTTGTCAACGTCCCCATCATCAATTCTGTGACAAGCGCTTCCACGTTCCTGCAATCCGGCTCCAGCGCCACCTTCGCACCCTACGATATGATCACCATTTTCGGAACGAATATCTGTCCGGATTGTGGCGGCTCAAATCCGGCATTGCTCACCGGCGTGCCCGACAGCACGTATTTCCGCTACCCCACATCTCTTAGCCCGGATCCCGGCACCGGCCAGCACTATCTGCAAGTCCAGTTCAACAAGCATTCCAATCAGACCCTGGTGGCGCAGGGGTATTTGATTTTCGCAAACAACTCGCAGATCAACGTCCTGGTGCCTGCCCTGCTTGCCACTACCAGCGGCCTGGTTGGTTCGGGCACCGTCGATATCGTCGTCAGCTATGGCGTTACCGCGCCGCCCACTGTCCCGTTGAGCACCGAAATGTCAACGGCCTACACAGTGGGAGTAGCGGCGGCCGATCCGGGAGTCCTGACGGTAACGTCCGACGGATTGGGCCAGGGCGCCATCCTGAACTCGGACTTTTCGCTGAACTCCAGCTCCAATGCCGCTCTACATACCACAGGTACGGTGCTGGTCTATGTCACTGGTTTGGGCGCGCCCACCAGTACCGCGAGCAATGCCACCACCGCCGTGGCCCTGGGCTATCCGGCCAGCTGCATCTCAGCCTTGGGCGCTTCTGGGACTCCGGCGGTGATCGGCTACATGACCACCATCAACACTACTACCACCTCACCCGCCTATACCGCTCCCACCCCGGCCTGGACCTCGGTGGATGGCGCGGTGATCCAAAGCGCCGTGATCGTCGGCAGCGGGGTTTCGCACTATCCTCCCTGCAATTCGCCGGTAACGGCCACCATCGCCGGAGTTGCCGCTACGGTTACCTACGCCGGATGGGTGGCTAACTCGGTGGCCGGTCTCTATCAAGTGAACCTCACCGTCCCCGCGGGCGCTGTGCCGGGAACCTATCCATCCGCCGGTGGAACGCCGATCTCGGTGCCCGTTCTGATCACAGTTGGCGGCAAGACCAGCCAGACTGGCGTGACCTTGTACGTCAAATAGACTTCAATCTAGAACTCAATAATTCACTCCGGCGGAAGGCTTCGGCTTTCCGCCTTCTTTTTATCCACCCACCCGCGCCACATGTCCCGATAAGCCACTTCCAGGCTGCGCACTAAACCTGCCTCATCCATTAACGAAGAACCCCGCAGCGCCTGGTGAATAGCAGCACGCAGACCTGGCGATTCACGCGCCACTTGGGCCACCTGCAGGGCGAGCTTCAGATATTCTTCGGCAGTGCCGGCCACCAGCCCAGGAAATCCCGCCGCGCTGAGTATGCTGACGCCGGTCCGTTGCACGGGTAAGCGGCCGGCCAGCGTTACCACCGGAACCCCCATCCAGAGCGCGTCCAAAGTGATGGTCACCCCGTGGTAAGGAAACGGGTCTAGCGCCACGTCCACGCGCGCGTACGCCGAAAAATATTCTTCCGGCGGACTGGCGCCTTCAAACATCACGCGGCCGTCCGCGATCCCGTCCTCTCTAAACCAATCGCGCAGATGTTCCTGTACCGCCGGCTGATCCAGATTTGAATATTTGAGCAGCAGACGGCTGTGGGGCGCCAGATGCAAAATAGCCGACCACAGCCGGGCCACGTCGCGCGTGATCTTTTGCGGGTTGTTGAAACAGCCGAAAGTGATGTGTCCGTGCTCCAGACAAGGCGAGCGCGACCATGGGATATCAGCCAGCGGCCGGTAGCAGCAAAACACGCGCGGCAGCCGGTACACCGCCTCGCTCATCAGATGGTCGCTCGCGGGCAGCGGCAAGTGCGCATCGCCAAGAAAATAATCCATCGTTTCCAAGCCCGTCGAAGCCACTACGCCTTGCCAGGAAACCTGCACCGGCGCAGGTTTGAGCGCCAGTCCCAGGTGCGCCGGGCCCATGGTGTGGCCTGCCAGGTCGACTAGAATATCGACGCCGTCCGCACGCACCCGCTGGGCCAGGTCATCCGGATCCCGGGTGGAATAAAAGTGGTCGGCACTGGTCCGGATCTGTTCGGTGCAGTGGTCCGACGTGGCTCCCGTGGAGTAGACGAAAACTTCAAAGTCAGACCGCTGATGCCGTTCCAGCACGGGGGGCAGAAACTGCATGATGGCATGCTGGTGGAGGTCCGGCGACACATATCCCACCTTGAGGCGGCGCTCGGGGTCACGCTGGTTGGTGTGCGGGGGGATGCGCGGCGCAAGCGGGGCGGCATACATTGAGTTCCAGCGTCGCGCTTCGACGAACAGCGCTTCTGGGGTAGTTTCCCGCAGAAAATTCATTTCGAAAAGCAGCTGGCTATGGAATTCGGGGTGCGGGGCGATTGCCATTGCCCGGAAGTTTGCCTCGCAGGCCTCCGGCATGCGGGCGAGGGCCGAGCAGCATCGGCTGCGAATGATCAGGGCCAGGAAATTTCCGGCATCGGAGGCTAAAGCCAGGTCGGCCGACGCGATCGCCTCAGGCCACTTTCGCTCTGCCCAGAACATGCGTGCTAAAAGCGCGTGAACGGGGGCCATGAACGTGGCGTCCAGAGCAAGAGCATCCGTGAGATGCTGGCGCGCGGGCGCGAATTGGCCGCGCTGTTCTTCCAGACGGCCGAGGTGAAAGAGAGTGGTTGCGATAGGAGAGGGAGTCTGGTGCGGGGAACGAAGTTCTCAGGTGAAAAGAAAGAGAGCGAAGACGCGCGGCGAAACGCGCCTTCGCCCGGGAACCGAATGAGGACCGCTTAGTTCCCTCGAAATGCTAGGTCTTGAGCAGCGCCAGGATATTCTGCGGCGCCGCGTTGGCTTGTGAAAGGGCCGCTACGCCCGCTTGCAGCAGGATTTGCGCCTTGGTCAGGTTGGCGGCCTCGGCGGCCAGATTGGCGTCGCGGATGCCCGATTCGGCGGCCGCTTCGTTGGTCAATTCGGACTGCGCCAGATTGATGGCGTAAGTGAATTGGTTTTCACCTCTACCCACAGCCGCCTGAGCGCTGCCGAGCGTGGCAACGGAGGTGGCCAGCGCCGATACTGCGGCTTCGGCGCCGGACTGGGTGGCGATACTGGACGTGGCCCCCACCCCAGTCACCGCCGATTGCACGATCGTGTTGGCGCCCGCCAGACCAAGAGCGTCCACCGTGGTGCCTCCCGTGACGTCCTGCCCGGTACTCACGCTGAAGGGCGACGGCGAATTGCTCGAGAAGCTGATGTTGCCACCTACTCCATCCACGCTGGCTACGATGTTCTGCAGCGCCGGATTGTCGGTGGCCTGTAGCTGCTGGTTGATTTGCGCGATGGCATCAGTTGCGGTAAATGCCACAACCGTGCCGGCGGTGATGCTCACGGTGGCTGTCTGCGGTACTCCGCTGGCGCTGTTGGCGGTGAATGTCAGCGTTTGAGCGTCCCCGGTGGAACCTCCGTTGCCCACCATGTCGGTGAAGGCGATACCTGCGCTGGCCACGCCGCTGATCTCTTGCGTACCTCCGGCCACGAAGTTCGAAGCTGCGGCAATGGCCTCAGGCGTCGCCGTGGCGCCAGTGGCCGACCCCAACGTGTTCGTGCCCAGGTTGCCAAGCAGCCCGTTGGCCGTTGTATCGCCTGCCGTAACATTGAATGCGGTGTTGGGAGAAGTGAACAGCAGTTGCTGATGGCCATCCGCTCCAGTGTGAATCTCCGCCGTGATATTGGCCGCCGTTAGGGCTTGCGCCGCCGGTGTGCCGGATTGAACCGCAGCCGCGATTCCAGCGTTGATCGCAGTGGCTAGCGACGCCGGATCTCCGACGTTCGACAGGTTGGCGGTAATGGTGATCGCGCCACCCGCGCCAGCCGAGAATCCCGGTCCGGAGAGTACGAAAGTGGTGCTTTGGTTGGCGCCCACAATACTGGCGACACTGGTGGTGCTGGACGCGCTCAGATCATACAAAC